>CAUJEC010000203.1 GCA_963169245.1 Actinomycetota bacterium | reverse complement strand
TGACCCGAACCGGTAGAAACAGTCCATGGACGGAACCATTCGAAACGCGACGACCGAAGACGCGGACTTGATCGTGGATCTGATCGCGGAACTCGCCGAGTACGAGAAACTGAGCCACGAGGCTGTCGCTACTCCCGAGTCGATCCTGGAGCACATCTTCGGTGACAACCCGGCGGCACATGTGCTCATCATCGAGACTCCCGAGGGTGAGGCAGCAGGGATGTCGCTGTGGTTCCGAACCTTCTCGACGTTCCTCGGTCAGCCGGGAATCTGGTTGGAGGACCTCTTCGTCAGGCCGCAGTTCCGTGCCAGGGGCTATGGCCGGGCGATGCTCGATGAGTTGCGCGCGGTGACCGACGGTCGCGTCGAGTGGATGGTCCTCGACTGGAATGGTCCATCGATCGAGTTCTACCGCTCGCTCGGGGCCGCTCCGGTGGAGGGCTGGACCCGCTACCGCTGGGTGTAGAAACTGACTACCTTGCTCGTTGGTATCAGCGAACGAACAACGATCGAACACACATGAGGGGTAGAGCATCATGAAGGGCATCATCTGGGACGGATCTGAGGCGACCGTCGCTACCGACATCGAGGTACGGGATCTTCGTGCGGGTGAGGTTCGGGTCAGGATTGAGGCCGCCGGGCTCTGTCACAGCGACGTCTCGGTTCTCAACGGCACGATCCAGTTCCCACCGCCTGTGGTCCTCGGACACGAAGGTGCGGGTGTGGTCACTCAGGTTGGCAACGGTGTCACCAACGTCGCTGTCGGTGATCACGTCGTGTTGTCGACACTTGGCAACTGCGGACATTGCGCCCAGTGTGACCGTGGCAAGCCCACGTTCTGTCGAGAGTCACTCGGCAAGCTCTCACGTCCTTTCACCTGCGGTTCCGGCGAAGAGACAAAGAAGGTGTTCCAGTTCGCGAACCTGGGCGTCTTCTGTGAGGAGACAGTCGTCAAGGCGACCCAGGCGGTGAGGATCCCCAGTGAGATACCGCTGACCTCGGCGTCACTCATCGGCTGTGGCGTACTCACCGGCGTTGGTGCGGTGATCAATCGGGCCAAGGTCACACACGGTGAATCGGTCGTGGTCATCGGTGTCGGTGGTATCGGGCTAAATGCCATCCAGGGCGCTGCCATTGCGGATGCTCTGCCGATCATCGCGGTGGACACCAACCCTGCCAAGGAGTCCTACGCCAAGGCCTTTGGGGCAACACACTTCATCTGTCCCGACGGACCGGACTTCGATCTGATCGAGGCGGTCAAGGAGATCTGCCCCAATGGCGTCGACTATGTCTTCGAGTGTGTCGGTTCGACCGCCCTCATCAAGGCGTCGACCGAGATGCTCGACTGGGGTGGAACCGTCGTCATGTTGGGAGTCCCCCGCATGGGCAGCGAGGCCAGCTTCGTGGTGTCCAACATGTATAACGACAAGACCATCATGGGTTGCCGGTACGGATCTGCCCGACCCCAGTACGACATCCCCCTCATGGTCCGCCTGTATCAGGCAGGGCGCCTCAAGCTGGACGAACTCGTCTCTCAGACGTATCCGCTCGAGGACTTCGGTAAGGCTCTCGACGAGTTGCACGAGGGCAAGCTCGCCCGCGGCGTACTCACTTTCGACTGACGGCGGATCACACACATGGCACTTCCAGAACACCTCCAGGAACTGGCCGCTCGCGTCTCCAACTGGGGTCGCTGGGGTGATTACGACGAACTCGGGTGTGGCAATCTGTTGACTCCCGAGGCGACACGTCGTGGGGCCGAATCGGTCCGATCCGGGCACACGGTCAGCCTTGCTGCTGAGCTGAAGCTCGACGGCATCCAGATCGGGCAGCCCGCCCGACGTCTGAACCCGATCATCACCTTCACCACGATGAACGAGCGTGACACCTTCGCGCCCGGGTCATGGGCCGGGACCGATGACCTGTTGACCATGTCCACCTGTGCGGGCACCCATGTGGACGCGCTGGGTCATATCTCTTACGGCGGACAGTTCTACAACGGGGTCCCTGTCGACTCGCTCTCAGCAGATCGTTGCGCCACCAAACTTGGAGCGGAGAAACTTCCGCGCATCGTCACACGCGGAGTTCTGCTCGACATCCCCGCGGTCAAGGGTGCGGCGGGCCTAGACGAGGTCGGACCCGGATACTCGATCACCGGTGAGGACCTCGATGCCGCCGCCGAATACGCCAAGGTCGATATCCAGCCCGGTGATGTTGTGCTGGTCCGAACCGGAGAGATGCGCCACTACCTTGCCGGTGACCGCAACCGTTACGCGCTCGGTGTCGACTACCAACTCCCGGGACTGTCGGCGTACTCAATCCAGTGGATGAGCGACAAGGACGTAGCAGGCGCGTTTGTCGACAGCTATGCGTATGAGGCGTTCCCCCCGACACAGGCCGATTGGTCGGACTGTCTGGTGGTTCACATGGTCCAGATTCGGGATATGGGGCTCCTCCAGGGGCAGAACTGGGACTTCGAGGAACTCGCTGTTGCGTGCGCCGAACGCAATCAGTGGGACTTCCTGCTGAGCGCGAGTCCCGAGCCGCTCAAGGGTGCCACCTCGGCCCCGGTCGCACCTGTGGCGATTCTCTGACAGATTCACCGAATCCTCCGGTGTCCTCGTAGCCTCTAAGGCGTGTTTCGAGGAGACGACGAGGATGACGAGGGCATCAGCATCTGGATCTTCATCGCCGCGTTCGTTGTTATTGCAACGATTGGTTTGGTGATTGTTGTGATCACCGGATCTCCGACCACGGACTCGCGATCCACGAGAACCGCGTTCCCTTCGGACACATCGGTCTCGGGCGCGGATGGCGCCGGGTCGGGCGGCGGTGCGACAACGTCGGTCGATGAGACCGACAGCGGTGCGGCAGGCGATGATCAGGCTGATGGTGGTGTCACAGGTAACAGCGGCGCGACCAAAGGTGGAGGCACGGGCAGCGGTTCGGCTTCCGGCGTCGGCGGATCGGTGGCGTCGAGCACCCCGGCACCTCCAGCGACCCTTCCCGACGGTTCATCAGCCCCTGATGGTGTGACTCGCGTGGTCTCCACCGGTGACGTCTTGAGTTTCGGATTCGAGGTGGATCCCAAGGGCCTCGGCGATAGGCCATTGGCTGTCGTTCCTCCGATGTCGGCTGATCCGAGCGATGGCGGAAAGTCGCTTGTGGTCACTGTCAGATGCGCCAAGACCAGTCGCGAACAGCTCGCCCAGGTGAGCGTCACCGAGACACCCGCCCAGGTGACGGTCTCCGGGGTGACTCTTGTACCCGCAAACGCTCTCGGATGCAGTCCGTCAGCCGAACCCAGGGTTATAGCAATGCCGCTGTCGAGTGCGCTCGGTTCCCGATCAGTGGCCATCATCCCGACCTCGACCAAGTTGCCGAGCGTGGACTTGAGCCAACCAGGGACCAACTGACGCCCAGCCGACGCACCGTCATCGCTTAATCGTTAGGCTTGACCGCGGAGTCGTTAGGCTTCGCCCTGACGACCACGATCGAAGCGAACAGGACAGTTCGATGTTGCACGGTGATTCCCTCTGGGAACTCTTTGAGAAGCGGGTGGACGCGACTCCCGACGCGCTGATGGTCGTCGATGAGGACATGCGCACACTCACCTTCGCCGAGTTCTGGGTTGAGACCGAAAGAGCGGCCGCAGGCCTTCGGTCGATGGGGGTCGGCAAGGGCGATGTGGTCAGTTGGCAGTTGCCGACCTGGATCGAGTCGATGGTTCTCTCAGTGGCTCTGCGGCGAATCGGAGCGGTTCAGAACCCGATCCTGCCTATCTACCGTGAGCGAGAACTCACCCAGATGACCCGCCTCGCAGGGTCCACCCTCCTGGTCGTGCCGAGCACTTGGAAGAACTTCAACTATGAGGCAATGGCAACGACCGTCGCTCGCGAGAACTCGGTAGTGCGGGTTCTGGTGACAGATCGTGCGCTACCTCAGGGCGACCCGTCGATCCTCGATGACCTCCCCAGAATCCCCAGCGACATAGCGGAGTCCGGCGAGGAGCCCGACTGGTTGTTCTTCACCTCCGGCACAACGGGTGGGCCGAAGGGCGTCCTCCACAGCGACGGCAGCCTGATGGCAGCTGCGAGTGGCATGACAAAGCGGCTCGGTCTGATCGAGCGTGATCGCAACTCGCTCGTGTTCCCCATCACCCACATCGGCGGGATGATCTGGATGATCGCCGGGTTCCAGTCCGGTTGTGCGAACATCCTCATGGAGTCCTTCGATCCCATCGAGACCATCGAGGTGCTCTCGCGTGAGGGGGTCACACTCGCTGGTTCCGGCACCGTGTTCCATCAGGCCTATGTTGCGGCGCAGCGTAAGTCCCTCCACCCGATTTTCCAGGATGTGCGTGGGTTCCCCGGCGGCGGTGCGCCCAAGTCGCCGGCTCTCTTCGATGATGTTCGTGCCCTCTTCGGAGTTCCGATCCTCTCCGGATACGGGATGACCGAGGCTCCGATCGTCACGATGGCCGACCTCAGCGATTCCGATCACGATCTGGCCCATTCGGAGGGGCGTCCGCAGAACGGGGTCGAAGTCAGGATTGTCGATTCCTTCGGGCAGATCGCTCCACAGGGTCAACCCGGTGAGATCCGTCTACGGGCACCGCAGATGATGCTTGGGTACCTCAACCCCGTGGACAACCTCGACGCGTTCGATGACTACGGTTATTTCCGAACCGGAGACCTAGGCCTGATCAACGAAAGTGGAAATGTCGTCATCACAGGACGGGCCAAGGACGTCATCATTCGTAAAGGCGAGAACGTCTCCGCGAAGGATCTTGAGGATCACTTGGCAGCCTCTGAGCTGATCGACGACGTTGCGGTAATCGGGCTGCCTGACCCCGATACGGGCGAGAGGATCTGCGCGGTCATCCAACCGAGCAAAGCCGGAGCCGGCATAACACTCGATCACGTAACAGAGTTCCTTCTCACGCGCGGCGTTATCACCCGGAATCTGCCCGAACAGATCGAGGTCGTCGGGTTCATCCCCCGGAACCAGTCGGGCAAGATCCTCAAGGACCTGCTTGTCGACGAGTTCAAGGGTTCGGCTCCCTTCGCCTGACAGCGCTCGGTCATCGCACCTGCAGGTGGCCTGGCCAGCAGCGGTTCCAGTTGACGCCGACCCCGCTCGCAATGGTTCGTTTTTGGCCTCCGAGCCCCTCCATCTAGAATCTGACGACTCGTCAGATTTCTTGAGGACCAACTGGTCACCCCTTGGAGGATTTGTAATGGGCATGCTCGACGGCAAGGTCGCAATCGTCACTGGAGCCGGTCACGGCATCGGTCGTGGACACGCCCTGGAACTCGCAAAGCAGGGTGCCAAGGTCATCATCAACGACCTCGGCGGGTCGGTGAAGGGCGAAGGCCAGGGGCGCGACGCCGACCTGACCGTCGACATCATCAAGTCCCGCGGTGGCGAGGCCGCCTCCAACTACGCGGACGTCTCGGATTACGACGCAGCCGGCGAGATGATCGCCCAGGCCATCGACACCTTCGGCCGACTCGACATCCTGGTCAACAACGCCGGGATCGTGCGTGACAACTCCATCTTCAACATGTCCGCCGATGACTTCGACGCCGTCATCAAGGTCCATCTTCGTGGCACCTGGATCCCCTGCAAGCACGCCGCTGTCCACTGGCGCGAGCTGAACAAGTCCACCGGTGAGAAGGTCAACGGTCGCATCATCAACACCGTTTCAGGTGCTGGACTGACCGGAAACTTCGGCCAGACCAACTATGCGCCGGCCAAGGCCGCCATAGCGAGCCTCACCCAGACGCTCAGCCTCGAGCTCTACAAGATGGGCGTCACCGTCAACGCTGTTGGGCCAGCCGCAGCCACCCGCATCACGGGCACAATGCCCGGAGCGCCAGCAGTCATCGAGGCCGATGACATCCCCGATGACGAGTGGAACCGTATGGACCCCTCGGTGTCCTCGCCGCTCGTCGCTTGGCTCGCATCGGATGAGGCTGATCATGTGACTGGTCAGATCATCCGTGCGGTCGCCGAGAACATCATCCTGATGAAGGGTTGGGCCGATGGCCCCACCATCAACAACGGGCAGAAGCGTTGGGACGCCACCAAGCTCGGCCAGCAACTCGCCACCGACGTGTTCTTCACCCGCGCTCCGGGGCTCCGCTACTGAGCCAACAGCTTCACGGCCGACGCCTTGCGGGCTTCTAGGCTCGGTCCGATGATCGATTCCGAGGACCCGTACGGTGACATCCTTGCCGACCGCAGCGTCGGTGGCATTTCGGGTGCCCGTCGACTCGCCCAGACCTACCCGCAGGTGGTCGCGTCTGCGGACATGGTCCTCATGCATCGCGCAAGTGGACTGCGAGGAAGGCTCTGGAAGTTCACCGGTGACATCGTCGTCATCGCGGACACCAAGGGTGGGCAGCACACCTTTGAGAACCATCCCGGAGCCTTTGCACATCAGGGCGAGACGGTCACTCTCATCCGACCCACAACACGGCCGCCTGCTGGACCCACGACTAAGCGCTCGGCCTCTGGGGCCATAGTCGCAACCGAGATCGAGGCCCGAACGGCCCGAGCTTCGCGGATCTGGGTCGAGGGTGACCATGACGCCCGGTTGCTCGAGCGAGTCTGGGGTGACGAGCTGCGCGAGCTTGGGATAGTTGTGGAACCCCTCGGTGGAGTCGATGACCTGGCAGCTGAAGTCGAACGCTTCGTGCCTTCGCCTCGTCGGCGACTGGCTGTGCTTGTCGATCACCTGGTCCCGGGTTCCAAGGAGAGTCGTATCGCCGCATCGGTGAATCATCCCGACGTGTTGGTGGTGGGTCACGAGTTCGTGGACATCTGGCAGTGCGTCAGGCCCAAGGCCTTGGACATCAGCGCATGGCCAGAGATCCCGCGTGGCGAGGACTGGAAAACAGGAATCTGTGACCGGCTCGGGTGGGGCAGCACCTTTGACGGGTGGAAACGAGTGCTGTCCGCGGCATCGACATTTGCGGACCTGGAGCCGTCGTTGATCGGGTCTGTCGAACAGGCGCTGGATCACCTGACCGAGGGCGAACTGGCTGAGGACGACCCGGCCGAGCACCACCTGACCGAGGGTGAACTGTGAGCGGCACCACACTCGGCGACGCTCTCGAAGCACGGTTGCGCCAGTTCGGCGTCATGCGTGTCTATGGCGCGCCGCTCGGCGGACTCACCCACATTGCTGTCGAGAGCCCCGATCTGGCGGTGCTGCTCGCCGATGCCGACGGCCGTATCGGTCACTCGGATGGCAGCGGTCGACTCGGCGCAGCGTTACTCGATGGTCCAATCCTGCATCTGTCCTCCAAACCGGGCGGTACTGCGGTCCTTCAGCAGGTGCGGACCCCAGAGGAGCTATTCGACGCGCTCGCCGAACCCGTTGGGATGGTTGTCCCGGGGACCATGTCGTTGCATCTGGATCTCGACCTTGAACAGCCCTTTGACCAGGCGATCGCGCAGCGTCAGCCTCATCAGGTTCCCGTGGTCACCCTCGACCCTTCGATGTCGTCGCTTCGAATCGTCCTGCTCGTCGGGCCGGGGGTCGTGAGAGCCTCGGCGGTGGAGGACCTTCGAGAGCTTGCACGACGCTGCGGATGGGGGGTCATCAACACATGGGGGGCGCGTGGAGTGGAGCGGTGGGACAGCCCGTTCAACTTCGCGACCGTGGGCCTTCAGGATCTCGACCTTGACTACAGCGGTCTGGTCGGCGCTGATGTCGTAATCACCTGTGGGCTCGACCCGGTAGAAATGCCAGCGGACGCTTTGGCATCGAAACTCGTCCAGGACGTGCCTCCCAGACAACTGGCCGCGCTTACCTCGCATTGGCCCGTCAGCAGGAACCTCCCAGAACGCGCTCCTCATCATGAGCGAGCAGCCGCTGTGCTCACACCGCTGTATGAATCTGACGCGGTGCCCCTCAGTGGGCCGAGAGCGGCGCTGCACCTCTCAGGCGCTCTACCCGAAGGGGGGATTGTCGTTGCTGATCCCGGCCCGTCGGGGTTCTGGCTTGCACGGGCGTTTCCAACCTCGACACCAGAGTCCCTCTGTGTTCCGGCGACCTACACGCCCGGTTTCGCAGCCGCTGCAGCGTTCGTCTGCGCTGTTGAGGGGCGCCCGGTCATCGCGGTGACTGACCAGGGGGACCTTGACGACGACCTCGACACCATGACAGCCCAGGTGCTCGAAGTCGCCGAGTCCCTAGATAAATCCTTGGCACTGCAACTCTGGGGGCCCTTGGGTCAACTTTCGGGTTCCACGGCGCATGTCGAGTTGAGCCGTGCCGGTCTCGAAGCTGAGGGAGTCGTGTTGAGCGACGTGCCTGTGCGCACGACCGAGATGTCCGAAATCGTCGACGTTCTCGGCGAGACTGTGGCGTGGAGCGATTGACACCATGAGTCCCATCGAAGTCGACCCACCGCCCGTCGAATCCCTTACCGCAACACAAAAGGACCGTCGCGAACGGATCCTCAGGGTCGCTGGAACTTTGGCGACCGAAGGTGGATGGGACGCCGTTCAGATGCGAGAGGTTGCCCAGGGAGCAGATGTCGCGCTCGGAACCCTCTATCGGTACTTTCCCTCGAAGGAGTATCTGCTCGTCTCAATGATGATCGGCGAGGTCGGAGCGCTCGCCGAACGCCTGGCGGTCAAACCGCCTCAGGGTGACGAGCCGGTGGACCGGGTGATCGACGTTCTCCAACGTGCGAACGCAGCGCTGCAACGACGGCCTCAGGCGACGATAGCGACGATTCGTGCGCTCGTGTCAGGCAACACCGATATCGCTCCAGCGGTAAATGAGACCTTCGAGATGATGCGCCAGATCGTCAGTGGTGCCCTTGAGGACTCGGCCGATGGGGAATCGAATGTGGATCCCCATAACGGCTACGCGGTGTCGATCGAGTTGTTGAGCGACATCTGGTTGGCCGCGCTTGTGGCGTGGATCTCGGGTGTCGAGTCCGACGAATCGGTGCTACCAAAACTCGAACAGGCCGCACGAGTCCTGTTTGCCTGAGAGTCGCCTTCGGCTGAGCGTCGCTCAAGTCGCCAGTGGCCGGTGTCGCCGATATCGCCGGGATCCTTCAACGGCGCGCGAGATCGTTCAGCGTCGCGCGGTGTCATTCAGCGGCGCTCGAACCGCGTTACCGTGGCCGTCCCCTCGAGACCGATCGTTGCGCCCTCCCCAACGCTCGCCCCAGCCGCGTTGTCGTGAGTCGTATCGATGTCGAAGGTCGCTGATCGGGTCGTCAGGCTCTCTGTGGCGAATTCGATGGACCGCACGCTGTCGATGGCTTCGGTCACTCTGGCGTCCCTGACCTTCTCGACGGCGTCGAGAAGTGATGAGGCGGCCCGTTCGCCGCTCTCGCCGGAGAGGTCGATCGTGGTGACCGAACGGTGCATCGCTGAACTCTGCACGGACTCGGTGGTAACTGTCGCACGACGATCGTCCCTGTCGTCGAAGTACTCGATCCGGATGCGCCCTGAGGCTGCCTTTGCGCTGTTCGATACTGATGGCTTCGAGTTCGACTTCATCGGAAGGAAGCCGAGTGACGCACCGAGGGAATGGGCAACTGCTCCCTCGGCCTCGAAGACGTAGCTGCGATCATCGCCCACATCCGCCGTGCCTGCACGTAGCACCCCGGTGAGCTTGGCACTCAACTCGCTGCCTACTGGTAGGTCAGCTGCGAGCTTGCCCGAAACCGCAACCTCGGCGAGCGTCTCCACCCGGGACGGCTCAGGCAGAAGGTCGAGCGGTAGTCCGACTCTGTCGGCCACCCATGAGAACACACCGCCGGCGATCTGAAGCGGAATGGCCATCGGGGACATCTCCACGGCCCGCCGAGATGCCCGTGCCGCTTCGGCGTAGGCGACCATGGCGTTGACGCTGTCGCCATCGGTCACATAGGTGCGGCGGGTTACCATCCCAATTGTTCCCTTTGTTGAGCCCCCCAGATCAACGTCGACCGCTTCACCCGCCTTGAATGATGCGCCTACCGAACCCTTGGCGCCGACGGCGTCAACATCGGTGATTGTGATCTCGTGGCGGTCGCCGTCGAAGGCCTGAATCGTCACCTGATGCTTGGAGCTGCCCAGGATCGACGCAACTGTGGCTTCGACGCCGAGTTGCAACGAGTCGATCGAGTTGGGTATTCGGGGAGGGGCAGGGGCATGACCATCAGGCCGTCCTCCCAAATTTCCTCCACTGCGGACAGAGGGTCCTCCTGTGCCTGTGTGGGTGGCCGTGCCGGCCGCGCCGAGGCTTCCCGAGGTCAGGATCTGCTCATCCGCGTGACGATCGAGTTGCTTGGACACCCGACGGCACAATTCGACCGATTCCCCCAGCAGTGGCCGATGTCTGGCAGACCAGGCTGATCGGAAACCGTGCGCGTCGGGTCCGTTCCAACCGCTTCGGCGTAACTGTGCCTCAATCGCGCCCTGTGATCGGCCCAGTTCGACAGAGGCGCGTCGGAACTGTGTTGCCAGTGCCTTCAGTTGATCTGGGTCTGCTCCGAGTTGTGTCACATGGCGACGATACGAGCGGCGAGGCGCGCTGTCATCGGGGATCGCTCCCCGGATGCAGATCCGGACCTGCGCGACCCGAGAATGGGCCTTCTAGAGCAGGCCCACTATCGTCAAACAGCCCGAATCAGAGCTCAGCCGGGAACAGACGTCGGTCCGAATCAGATGGCAGCGCAGATCAGATGGCAGCGCAGATTAGGCAGATTAGATGGCTATGGCAGAGAAGATGTCACCCGGATCAGGGGAGCTATGGCGCCTGCCTCAGGAATCCAGGCCGAGTACCCGTGCTGCGTTGCCACGCAGGAACTTGGGCCAGACCTCGTCTTTGAACCCCACGTTCGCCATCTCGCCCATGATTCGCTCAAGGGTCAGCCCCGCGGGAAAGTACCCGCCGTAGATGACCTTCTCCGACCCGCGGCTGTTTGCAAAGCGAATGATATCTTCGGGGTAGTACTTGGGGGCGAAGGCCGAGGTTGAGTAGTACAGGTTCGGCCACTTGAGCATCAGCTTCACCGCCAACTCTGTCCATGGCTCGGCGCCATGGCGCATGACGATCTTGAGTTCGGGGAAGAACCAGCAGACCTCGTCGAGGAGTTCGACCTTCTGGGGCGCCATGGGAACACGTGGGCCGGGCACGCCGACGTTGAGAAAGATCGGCAGGTCGAGCTCAACGCAGGTTGCGTAGATCGGGTAGTACGCGGCGGCGTCGATAGGCGTCGAGCATCCCGACGGGAAACTCGTCACGGCCACGATGCCGAACTCGTCATGGAACTGGCGGATCTTGCGGACGGCCTCCATGCCGGTTCGCGGGTCCACGTCCACACATCCAAGGAACCGGTCAGGGTGTTCGCGGATCGCTCGGCGTGGCTCCTCGCGAACGGTTGTGCCGACGTTGATCATGCCCTGGGCGATGCCGTAGCGGTTCATGTTGTCGAGGGTTACCGCTACCGGGTCGATGCCCTCTTCGATGTCCGCAGGAATGTCCTTGAACATGTACTCGGCGGGCATCTTGAACTGTTCCTTGCTCTCGGCGTCGCGCAATGAAGGGGCTAGGAACTTATAGACCTCTTCCCGATTCGCGCTCGGGAACCCGATCATCGTGTCGATGATCGCTACGTCGGTGGGCATACCCATGGAAACTCCGGATCTAGGTGTCGCTGGTCGGCCTAGCGTACGCAGACGGCTAGCGTTGTGCGCACTTATGGGGGACACACTCACCTACAACCTGGCCGACATGTGGGAAGCGATCTCGGATCGCGTAGCCGATCGGGAGGCGCTCGTCTGTGGCGATCGACGCCTCACCTTCGCCCAGCTGGAAGAGCGCGCCAACCGACTCGCGAACCATCTGAGCGGACTCGGACTCGGAGCCGGTGACCTGGTCGGCTGCTACCTGACCAACGGAACCGAATACATCGAGGCGCTGATCGGTTCGTTCAAGATTCGAGCAGCATCGGTCAACATCAACTATCGCTACGAGTCCGACGAGCTCTTGTATCTGCTCAACGACTCGGGCGTATCGGTTCTGATCTGTAACGAGGAATTCGTGGGTCGGGTGGCCGAAGTGGCTGACCGTGCGCCCACTCTCCGCCATGTTCTGGTGGTCGGCTCGGATGGGCCCGTCACTGCCGATCTGAACGGACTGCCCGATGCGAGTGATTACGAGGCAGTGCTCGCCGCATCGAGTCCCGATCGCCCCGTGGTGCCGGGGCGCGGTAATGATGACATCTATGTGCTCTACACAGGTGGAACCACCGGAGCGCCCAAGGGCGTGGTGTGGGATCACGGGAACTGCTTCTTCGGCTGCACCGGCGGCGGCGACCCGCTTCGGATGTCGGGTCCGGTCACCTCGCCAGAGGAGATGTTCGAGCGGATCATCGACTTCGACTTCGTCTTCTATGCTCTCGCGCCGCTAATGCACGCGGCCGCGCAGTGGGTGACGTTCATGTGGCTGTTCTGCGGCGCGAAGGTCGTCCTGCATCCGGGACGATTCGACCCTGTGGCCATCTGGAAGACCGTTGGCGAGGAGAAGGTCTCTGCCATGACTCTCGTCGGTGACGCCATGGCTCGTCCTCTCATCGACGCCTGGGATGAACATGGTCCCTTCGATGTTTCCTCGATGTATTCGCTGTCCAACGGCGGCGCGCCAATGGCGCCATACCTGGTTGACAGGCTTCGTGAGGCAGCGCCGAATGCACTGTTCTCTGACGGATTCGGGTCATCGGAGACAGGTATTCAGGGGTCGCGTCGTTTCGGCCCGGGTGAGAAGATCGGTGACGAGGTTCGCTTCTCCAATGTCGAGAGCGGAACAGTTCTCTTCGATGAGTTCGGAGAGTTGATCGAACCGGGGTCCGACAAGGTCGGTCGTGTGGCTCACTCGGGCTATGTCCCTCTGCGCTATCACAACGCCCCCGAGAAGACCGCCGAGGTGTTCATCGAACACGACGGACGTCGCTATGTGCTCTCGGGTGATCTGGGAACCGCCGGTGAGGACGGATCTGTCGTGCTGTTGGGCCGTGGTTCGACGACCATCAACACCGGTGGTGAGAAGGTCCACGCCGAAGAGGTCGAATCACAACTCAAGTCCCACCCGGGTGTATACGACGCGATCGTTGTCGGCGTACCCGATGAACGCTGGGGTCAGAAGGTCGTGGCAGTCATAGCGCCAGTCGACGGTTCTACGCCCACTGTCGAGGACATCGACGCTCATTGCAGGGGCAAGCTCGCGTCCTACAAGATTCCCAAGGGAATCGTCCTGGTTGATGAGATCGTTCGCTCTCCATCGGGCAAGGCGGACTATCGCTGGGCGAAGGACGTGGCCGAGGGCGGTGCCGGCAACTGACCGGCATGCAGGTCCAGGGCGCAGGTTCAGGGCACAGGTTCTAGGCCGCAGGTTCAGGGCACAGGTCCTGGAGTCAGCCATCGGCCAGATATCGGATCGGTGACAGCTCTCAGCGTCCCAACAGGTGCCGCAGCGCGGCTTCGAGTTCAGTGAACCTGAACGGATGATCGAGTGATTCAAGCAATGCCGGTTGGACACGCTGGCCAGCAAGAATGAACTCGCGCACTGCCTCTGAACCGAAGATCAGTTTCGGTCCGAGTGCTGGCACCGACATGATGCCTGGGCGTCTCATGACCTTGGCAAGGACCCGCGTGTAGTCACGGTTGGTGACGGGGTTGGGCGCAACCGCGTTCACAGGCCCAACGAGCGCACGGTCAACAACGCAACGCAAGTAGATGTCGACCATGTCGTCTATACCGATCCAAGGTGTCCACTGGCGACCGTTGCCGAGTCGTCCGCCTGCTCCGACAAAGAACAGTGGTCGCATCAATTCGAGTACGCCGCCGTTGGGTGACTGGACGATTCCGGTTCGGACGTGGGTCACCCGACTGCCGGATTCCCGGGCAGGGTCTGCCGCGGCCTCCCACTCAACAGCCAACTCGGCCAGAAAGCCGTCGCCGCGTTCGGAGGACTCGGTCAGGATCTCGTCGCCACGGTCAGGGCCATAGATACCTACGCCCGAGGCGACCACGAAGGGCCGTGTCCCCATCAACTCGGCCAGCCTGCGGGTCGGTCTGACGCGGCTGCTCAGCAGCTTCTCGCGGCGTTGCGAGTTGAACCGGCCGGCTACTGACTCGCCGGCCAAGTGGATGACCGCATCGATGCCATCGAGCAGATCTGTCGCTGGATCATCGGGGTTCCAGTACCGCTCCTGTGCGTAATGGGGACTCTCGCTTGGCGCTCGACGGACGAGTTGCACGACTCGGTGCCCGCCAGTGCTCAGGAACGCGCACAGCGCCGTCCCGATCAGGCCGGACGAGCCCGTCACAGCGATGGTCATGGGCTCGGCACCAAGCGACCGGGCAAGCGCGTGCGACGCGAAGTCACCATGGATCTGACGTTCCCGGTACGCCATGTTCCGGTTCAGGACCGAATCGGGAATCCGGGTGTCGATGGTGTCTGTGATGCGGGTCCTTGACTGGGTCTGCGCTGCAAAGGAATGGGCGTGACGCCAGGGGGCGATGTTGCGGAGAATCGGCGTGGTCAGTTCGTCGACGAATCGCTCGTGGTCGCGGTACTCCTTGGTCAGGTGCTGGGCGGTCCAGGTCAGTCCGAACGGCATACCGAGAACCGCCTTGCCGGAGGCCAGAGACTGCGCCTCAGAGAGAACCCGGAGAGGCTGCCACGGGGGGATAAGACGTCCGATTGCTCCGGGCCGTTCATGCCACGCGAAGACCTCATCGAGAGGTGCGTCGACTGTTGTGGTGAACTCCATGGTTGGGGCCTTTCGGTGGAGAGGACTTCTGACCGGTATTGTGCCGGGCCGATGATCACGGTATCTGGGCTGGCGAAGTCCTTCGGTGGACGAACCCTATTTGAAGGGGTCTCCTTCAAGCTGGTCCCGGGTCGCAGAGTGGCGCTCGTCGGCGGGAACGGCGTCGGCAAGACGACCCTGCTCGAAATCATCGTCGGTGACCAGGTCCCGGATTCGGGTGAGGTCCACATCGGCAAGGACACCCGGGTCGGCTACCTGCCGCAGGAACTGACCGAACAGGTCGATGGAACTGTTCTCGAGGAAGTTCTGCGTGGAGCTTCGCACATCCTCGATATCGAATCGGAGATGGTCAGGCTCGCGACCGAGATGGCCGAGACCGCGACCGATGGCATCCGCCCCGACGACTCAGCGCACGATGCTGCGCTCGAGGCCTATGGGGTCGCCCAGGACCGGTTCGAGACGCTGGGCGGCTATGGAGTTGAGGCCAAGGCTCAGCAGATCTTGAGTGGACTCGGTTTCTCACCCACGCAGAGCAAGCGTCGTGTGCAGGAACTCTCCGGTGGCTGGCGTATGCGCGTCGCGCTCGCCAAGTTGATGCTCTCGGCGCCGGAGCTTCTAGTACTTGATGAGCCGACCAACCACCTTGACATTGAGTCGGTCACCTGGCTCGAGCAGTATTTGGCGGCGTGGCCCGGGGCGATCCTGTTCGTGAGTCACGACCGGGACTTCCTCGATGCCGTCGCTGAACGGGTGATCGAGGTCTCGAACACCCAGGCGATCGAGTACGTCGGAGGCTTTGCCGAGTTCATCATCCAGCGTGAGGAACGGCTGCTTGCGGCTGAGGCTGCCGCTGCAGCGCAGGCCCGACGCCTGGAGTCGACCGAGCGGTTCATTGAACGATTCCGCTACAAGGCGACCAAGGCCCGTCAGGTGCAGAGCCGGATCAAAGCACTGGAGAAGATCGAACGTCTGCAACCGCCGCCGCCCCAGCAACTCATGGCCAAATTCGCCTTTCCGAAACCCCAGCGCTCGGCGCGCGTGGTGATCGATGCCGAGGGCGCTTCGGTGGGTTTCGATGGACGACCGGTGGTCAGCGGGGTGGACCTGGTTGTCGAACGTGGCCAGAAGGTTGCACTGGTTGGACCCAATGGGGCTGGCAAGACGACGCTCATCAGAATGTTCTTGGGTGAGTTGTCTCCGTCGGAGGGCTCTGTTCAACTCGGAGCGAATGTCGACGTAGCTGAGTTCGCCCAGCATCAGGTTGATTCGCTGCGCTTCGAGGCAACCGTTCTTGAGGAGTTCAAAGCTGCTGTCGGTGATGATCATGGCCGGAACCTTCGCACCGTGCTCGGTAGTTTCGGTTTTCGTGGGGATGCGGTGGATCGCAGGGTGGGTGACCTGTCGGGTGGGGAACGGACGCGCCTTGCGCTTGCCCGAACGATGGTCAACCCCGTCAACCTGTTGATCCTCGATGAGCCGACAAACCACTTGGACCTTCCCAGTCGTGATGTGCTCGAAGACGCGCTTGCCGCCTACCCGGGGACGGTGCTGCTCGTCACACACGACCGCCATCTGATCAGAGGCGTGGCAGATGCTGTTCTAGAGGTTCGCGATGGTTGGGCGAAGCTGCATCTCAACATCGATGACGGGGTGCTTGAACCCGGGACCTCGATGGTCACAGGTGACGCTCTGTCGGGGACTGAGAGGTCGTCACGCTCCGGTGGGACGAAGCGGTCTGGGGGCGCAGGGACATCGGGTTCTGGGCCATCGGGTTCTGGGACCGGCATGACGAGTGGGGACGGACATCGGTCGGATAGGTCAGGGGTTGGTGGGGCATCTGGTAGCGGGACGTCTGGTTCTGGTAGCGGGTCGGCTCCGGGTGGACCCGCCGACGTTGGTCGTCGCCCCAATAAGGCTGAACAGCGGCGTCAGAGCGCGGACGAGAGGCAGAGTCACCACAGAGCCACCAAGGACCTGAAGGCGCGGGTCCGCAAGTTGGAGAAACAGATAACCAAGGCAGAGGAAGCGGCGGCCGCAGCGTCGGTCGAGTTGGCCAATCCGGATATCTATGATGACCACCAACGGGTCCGACAATTGGCGGACGACCTGGACACAGCCAAGGCGGACCTTGATGGGCTCATGGACGAATGGGCGAGTGCCCAGATCGAACTCGAAGAACTCAACTGATCCGGTTCAGGAGTTAGTGTGCGACGCGCCGGTACCCCGGCCGGCGTTTGACCGGTCGGGGAACCCACGTCGGTGGGTGGCAGTTTACTGACTCAGCCCGACGGGCAGGTCAGGTGGTCCGATCAGGCAGGCGTCCGATCAGGCAGAGTCATGGGGCCCGGGGGTTCCGGGTTCCGACTTGGCGTGCTCAACGGCGTCAGGCTCATCCACCGTCGACGGTGGCCCAGGTGCTGGCCCCGGCGTTGGCCCAGTTCGCTGTCGGCCATATCTCTGTGACCAGAAGGTGTTTCCGGTCGGACTCTGCCACCAGAACCATTGGTCCGCGGTGGCGAACATTTTCCAGCCCTTACGGTGGGTTACGCCGTGGTGGTAGCGGCAGAGGCTGGCGATGTTTGCAAGATCGGTCGGACCTCCGAGGATCCAGTGCCATACGTGGTGGGCATCGGTCCAACTCGGCGGATTCTCACAACCCGGCCACGTGCAACCACCATCGCGGTGGGCGACGGCCTTGCGCTGCTCCAGGCTGGCTAGTCGCTGAGTATTTCCAAGGTCGGTAACGACCCCCTTGAAATCCACGACGATTGGCCGAAACACCGGATCGCATAGAAGGGTGCTGGCAGCGGTGTTGCCGATCGGAAACCCCAGGGTGTCGGTGACTGTGTGGGGCTCCTGCGCATTGATCACCAGAGAGACCTCTGGCTTGGGGCCACTCGTTGCGCTCTTGGGCTTGGCGACGCTCTCTCGCACCAATTCGGCGAGAGCGAGGGCCAGCAGCGTCCGACGTGGAGGAGTGTCCAGATCGAGGCTGAGCTTGGAGTCGTTCTTGTATCTGCGAAACAACTCGTCCGCGCGACTCTCGATGAGTTTGGAGACGACAAGTGCATGCTCACCGGCGAGTTGACCCTGGATCTGAAGCGTTCCCCCGTAACCTGACGAGAGGTGCAGGGAGTTGTCCGTGATGTCGTCACCGGGCTGGTGGCCACCGTCCTGGTCGAGAAGTTCAGCCACTGCCCTGACGTGATTGCGCCAGTGATTGAAAGGCCGCTGCGTCGCATCGTCGATCAATTCGCCCAACGCGGCCTCCCACTGGTCCTCGATCCGGTCATTGCACGCACCGATCAAAGTCTCGGCATGGTGATAACCGATGCGACCTTCGTCGAGCGCCTTTGTGATTGCCTGGAACCGTGTTCTGAGTTTGGTGGCGATTCGCACCCTGGACTGTGCGGAACCACGGGGAAGACCAGCCTCTCTTGCCAACCACGGGCCGGTACGCATTCCATGGACTTCATCGGTCGTGCCTCTGGCGTGAAGTTCTCCCAAGAGAGTGAGGGACAAGTTGTCGAGACCCCGTCGTAGCTTCTCCAGAGCGAGGACGGCGTCGGCCAAGTCCTCTCCACCGAACTGGTCGATCCCAGCGTCGGCCACTGCTTTGGTTGACTCCTGGATGGACCGAGTCGCTCGTGAGACCGAGTCGACCAGATCATGTGAGGTATCGGGCGAGCCAATCAACCGAAATCGAGGCATCGAATAATGGTTGGCCTCGCCATCGTCACCCTGATCATCCCATTCCCGTTGAGCGAACATATGTTCTATCCTATTGGTCGAAACGGTGGGTGTCAAGAACTGCGGTGAAAATTGATGAAAAGACCTGTTTGCCCCCCGATCACCCGTAACGACCGATGATATGGCTGGCCGATGTCCCGAGGTCTGACGCGTGCGTCCCAACGGGGAAGTCACCCGTAGCGACCGATGAGTTGGTTGGGGATCTGAGCAGAACCCCACGGCAGGTGCTCAGTCGAAGAGTTCGACCTCGCGGAGGACAATTCGTGTCGAGCTCTCGATCGCCCCACCCTTGTCGCGCCAACTGTTCAACAGTCGATCAAGAGCTGGGACGTCCTTGCACGCAATCAGGATGATGTAGTCGACGTCTCCTGTCACGTGGTACATCGCCTGAACCTCCGGCGTGTCGTACAGCGTCGCCTCGAAGAGCTTGTAGTTGGCCTGCGAGGACAAACGCAGTTCCGTGATGGCACGCAGTCCGATGCCGAGGGATCCGTAATCGATCTTGGCTCTGTAACCCGAGATGACCTTGAGTCGCTCCAGGCGGCGAACTCGGTCTGCGGTGGCGGTGGGGCCCAGACCCACCCGCAGACCAAGCTCGCGCCAGCTCAGTCGGCCCTCCCGCGAGAGCTCCTTGAGGATTGCCCGGTCAAATACGTCGATGACCGGGTTTTCCTCGTCATTTTGGGCCATATGGGGCACTCTAGCAGTGAAAACTCGTCAATATCATTGACATACTCGTAATCATGTTGGCGCAACAGGTTCTCAACGGAGTGATGATCGGACTCCCTTTGATGCTGACCCTCGGACCGGTCTCAATTCTTCTCATCAATCAAGGCATGCATTCCGGCTCGCGTTCGGGTCTCCCGGCAGCAGTTGGTGTAGCCACAGCAGATCTGACCTTCTCGACGATCGCCGCCGTCGCCGGCTCGGCGCTCGTAGCGGGACTTGCGCCGGTGAGCGGAGCCCTACGAGTCATTGGCGCGGGGGTGATCATCGGACTGGCAGTGAAGATCGGCCTGTCCGCCCGTGCTCAGATCACGGCCATCAAGAGCGGTGACGCCAGTGTCGACGTCTTCAAGCCACGCCGTAGCTTCGGCGATCTCACCGGTGCGCGTCTGGCAGGAACCTTCTACGGCGTGACGATCATCAATCCGGTCAGCATCATCCTGCTCTCGGCTGTTGTGGTCGCGGGAGGCAAGGGGATGGCCACGCCGGGTTGGGTTCTGGGAATGACCTTGGCCTCGCTGATCGCACACAGCGGATATGTGCTCTTCGGATCGTTCCTCCGTCGTGCGTTCAACCCCGCCGGACTGGCACGCTTCGGGATGGTTTCGGCGGTGTTGATGGTTGCGACAGCAGCCCATCTGGTCGTTGGCTGAACTCGAGCGGTCGACTCTGGTCCTCAACTTCGCTGGACCGGTAGAAGTAGTTCAACCTCGCTCTCGCCGGCCGAATCAACCTTCGGCGTCGACGAGTTCCTTTGCCCAGCGGTAATCGGGCTTCCCCGATGGGGAGCGAACGACGTGTTCGACCACCAGCAACTGCTTGGGAACCTTGTAACCGGCGATATGTGTCCTGCAGTGATCGGCGAGCTCGCCAAGTTCTGCTGATGATCCCGGGTGGAATTCAACGATCGCCGCCACTCGCTGGCCCCAACGCTCATCCCTTGCGCCAACAACGGTGCAGTCCGCAACGGCTGGGTGGGCCTTTAGTGCCTGCTCCACCTCTTCGGGGAAGATCTTCTCTCCACCGGAATTGATGGAGACGGAACCTCGTCCGAGCATCGTCATCTGACCCGGACCTGCCCAACGCGCGGCGTCTCCGGCGACAACGTAGCGGTTGCCGTCCGCGGCGGTGATGAAAGTCGCCGCAGTCTTGACAGGGTCATTGAAATATCCAAGGGGGATGTTGCCACCACGGGCAAGCATGCCGACCCGGTCATCACCCTCGGGAATCGGGTTGAGATCATCGTCGAGGATGACCACGTCCTGCCCGGCCTTGACCGTCGGTCCACCTGCGTTGGCCTTCTCTCCCTTAGAGGCCATGGTGATGCCGTTGAAGCCGCCTTCGGTGGAGCCGATCGAGTCTGTGATTATCAGGTTGGGGAACAACTCCAGGAACTTGTCCTTGAGGGATTGTGAGAACAGCGCCGCGCTTGACGAGAGCGAGATGAGAGCGGATAGATCCCAGCGCCCCGGGTTGTCCTCGAGCGCCTTCATCATCGGCGATGCCATGGCGTCGCCGGTGATGATTACGGAGTTGACTCCCTCGCGCTCGAAGAGATCCCAGACCTCTGCGGCATCGAACTTTCGCACCACAACCAGCGTCGAGCCTATGAACCACTGGCTGACTGTCGCGATCTGAGCGGCGCCGTGCATGAGAGGTGGGACCACGCAGAAGATGAGCGGGTTCTCACTTGCGGCTGCCTGTTCGGCCTTGGTGTACTCGGTGGCGACCTTCTCCCCGCTGAGGGCGTCGATGCCCTGGCCTAGAGCGAAGTAGATGTCCTCGCTGCGCCACATCACGCCCTTGGGCATGCCTGTCGTGCCACCGGTGTATATGACATAGAGGTCATCGGGGCTGCGTTCCTCGAAGTCCCGTGTCGGCGAGCCGGAGGTGACGGCGTCGTCGTAGGCAATGGACCCCAGAGTCGCCAGACCCTCAGCGGCCTCGGCTTCGTCTGAGCCGTCTTCGATGTGAACGAATGTCGTCAGTCTGGGTGAGGCCGATGCGACGGCAGCGAGTCGTGAAGCGTACTTGCGATCGTAGAAACAGGCCACGACCTCGGCATTGCCCAAGAGGTAGGACAACTCGTCCTCGACATAGCGGTAGTTGATGTTGATCGGCACCGCTCGGATCTTGAGGCAGCCGAGCATGACCTCCATCCACTCATGTGAGTTCTCGGCGTAGATGCCGACGTGGTCGTCCTTGCCGACCCCTTTGGCCTGAAGGAAATGTCCGATCCTGTTCGCCCGCTCGTCAAGTTCCTGATAAGTCAGCCGGACGGTTCCGTCCACGACTGCAGTGCGATCGGGTACTACGTCAACCGTGTGTTCGAAAAGGTCAGCGATGTTGTAACTCACGCCGCAAAGCTAGGCGCGATCAACTCTGTTGACCGACCCGGAGACGATCATGGAGCGCCGGGGCTCAAGCAGACGCAGGGGTGCTGGCCGCTGCCTTCTTGGTCGTTGACGTGGACTTGGTTGATGGGGTGCCTTTGGGCGCCGTGCTCGCTACCGTCTTGGCCTTGCCGGCCGCTGGCGTGCTCGCTACCGTCTTGGCCTTGGCCGCCGCTGGCTTGCTCGCTGCCGTCTTGGCCTTGCCGGCCGCACGCCTTGTCGCGGCCGGGATGGTCGTCACCGGCGCAGCCTTCTTGACGAGCGTCGGATCCTTCTCAGCAGCGAGCGCCTTCAGCTCTTCAAACGCAGGCTCGACCTGTGCGGCGACGGTCCACACGTCGGGCACCAGGTCGGCCGACGCCATGAAGCCGATGTCGACGTGCTCGCGATAGGACAGAACGGTCACATTCAGACCGGCGCCGTCCATGATCGGGCCCATCGGATAGGCGGCGACGAGTTCGGCGCCCGCAAGATATAGCGGGAACGGTGGGCCAGGAACGTTCGAGATGACCAGGTTGTGGATCGGACGGTGGCGGTCGGCCAGGTTCATGGCGCTGTAGGTCCGCATCGCCAGACCAAAGGTTCGAGGCGCCGCCCATTCGGCCCAGTCCGTGAGAGTGCGAGCGCCCAGGGCGTTGTGGTCCTCCTTGGCTCCTGCGGTACTGAGCGAGATGGCGGCCACCCTCTCACCGACGTCGTCTACGTCGGTTGCCAGTTGGGCGAACATGGCTGAGACCTTGTTGCCGTTCGTTCCCATCTCGGACTCGTCACGCACGGACACCGGGCAGACCGCAAGCAGTGGCGCGTCGGGTAGAGCGTCGTGAAGTTCCAGATACCTGCGAAGTGTGCCCGAGCACAGGGCCAGAACGACGTCGTTGACCTTGACGTCTAGAGCCGTCTTGATGGCCTTGATCTCATCCAGCGGTACTCTCGCAAACGCAACTGTCCTCTGTGGGCCTATTGACTGGTTGAACGGAGTCGGGGGTGCGGTGAGAGGAACGCCGCCGTGGTTCTTCTCCTTGTCGTTGATGCCGCCGATGAGCCGCGACGCGGACCTGACGGTGCGGGCCACCAGTGGCACAGCGTTGCCCGCTCGCTTGAGCTTCGACATGGCCGCGTAGCCGAGCAGTTCTGCTGTACTCGGAATGCCTTCTGCCGTCACCTCGGTGTTCTCGAAGACCGCGGGTTCAGGCTGCAGGTCATAGAGCGCCGTCATGATTTCGGCGCCGGATGCCCCGTCGATCGCTGCGTGGTGGATCTTGCAGACGAACCCGACAAGGTTGTCCTTGAGGCCTTCGATGACCCACGCCTCCCACAGCGGTCGGGTGCGATCGATTGGCACCGATGCAATCTGGGCGGCGACCTGGGCGAGTTCGTGCTGGCCACCGGGCGCTGGCGCCTTGATCGAACGCACATGATGATCGAGGTTGAAGTCGGGGTCCTCAATCCACACCGGATGATGGAACTGAAACGGGACCTCGACCAGCCGACGCCTGAACGGAGGCACCAGATGAAGCCGCGACTCGATGTGGGAGCGGAAGGCCTCAAAGGAGTAGCCATTCGGCATGGTGGAGACGTCGTACACACCGGTCATGGCGACGTGCATGTGACCAGCGTTCGTCTCGACGTAGAGGAACGTGGCATCCATCCCCGATAGCCGTTCCATCTGATCCTCCAAGGCGTAGTCCCTGATAACGGTCCTCCCCGGACCGTGCCAACCGGACCTCGGGCTGACATGCCCATTCTTCCCCAACTCGCCATGGGCGCGCCTGCGAGAACGACGTTACTTGTTGTGCAGTGTCACAGAGCACAGACTTGGGTCATGAAACTCCGGGGAAACACCGCAGGTCGAAACCTCTTCAAGCAGGGAGCGACTCGATCGGTCGTGCTCGCAGCCACCTACAAACCACGTCAGAACAGTTGGACACTGACCGTTCCGACGTTCTTCACGTCGTGGCTGCTCAACGAGGCCGCACCTATCTTCGGCACCCTCTGGACAGCAAGGACGGCCCGGGAGTTGGCCCGTCGTGATGACGAGTTCGGAGCAGGGGCAGGCAGATCCGGATGGGGTCTGGAGGGATGGGTCGGCCTCGGGCTGAACGTCGCTGCCATCGCAGCGACCGCGAACCTGATCCGCGAGGCGACCCGGTCCAAGGAGCAGTATCAGGCGTCGTTGGCGCCGCTTGTCTCGATTGCCGAACAGGACGAGGCCCCAGAGGCGGTGCGGGCAGGAGCAGTTCTGCCGTTCATGTTCGGAAACCGTCGTCGTCAACGGACACGCAACATCGTGTTCAATCAGTCCGACGTTGACGCCGGTGGTCCCCGTCTGAAACTCGATGTCTACGCGCCGCTCAATCGCCCAGAACCGGGAGAGAGACGTCCCGCCATCCTCCAGATCCACGGCGGCGCATGGATTCTCGGGTCCAAAGACGAACAGGGAATCCCCCTGCTCAACCACATGGCGTCGTGTGGGTGGGTTGGTTTCAATATCAACTATCGACTGAGCACACTGAGCGCAAAGGTCAGGTATCCAGACCACCTCGTCGACTGCAAGAAGGCACTCGCGTGGATTCGCGAGCATGCAGATGAGTACAACGTCGACCCGGACTTCATCGTGGTGACGGGTGGCTCCGCGGGTGGACACCTTTGTGCTCTCGTTGCTCTCACTCAGAACGACCCGGCGTTCCAGCCAGGTTTCGAGGAAGCGGATACCTCGGTCCAAGCGGCCGTCCCGTTCTACGGGGTCTATGACCTGACCGATCGTCTCAATGTCAACGGGCCCCAGTTCCGAGAACTACTCGAGCGAATCGTCATGGGTGTCCCAATGTTGGAGAGCCCCGAATCATGGGCCGCATACTCTCCGATCGACCGAATCACCGACGAGGCCCCGCCGATGATGGTTATTCACGGCGACCGAGACGTACTCGTCCCCATCGAAGGCGCCCGTGCATTTGCAGCTGAGCTGAAGGAGAAGTCCGCTGAACCCGTCGTCTACTCCGAACTCCACGGCGCCCAGCACGCTTTCGAGATCTTCCCGAGTATCCGCACGGTGAACACTGTCAAAGCAGTGGAACGGTTCCTTCACCACATCCACGCCCGATACCTGCGTTCTGGTGAGGCCAGCGAAGCATCTGTCGAGCCTGAACCAGATACCGTCTGAAACGAGCGTGAATCCCTTGCCGCGACGCCCGAAAACTGAGCCCGTGGTTGCGGAGGACCGCTGGATATCGTCGACGAGTTGAAGTCAGCCGGTCACCTTGGACTGACAGTCGATGCACAGCACGGCATCGGGGACAGCATCGAGGCGTTCGAAGGGGATCTCCACCCCGCAGGCCTCACATGTTCCGTATGCGCCCAGATCGAATCGTTTGATCGCGTGATCTATTGCTTCGAGTTGCGAAGCGTGGCGAACCGTTGCCTCCTCGAACGCCTGCCGTTCACTGAGGCGGGTCCCCGGATCGTCGGCCAGATCAGCCTCGTCGCTCGGGTCTTCGAGCGGTTCGGTGTACTCGGCGCGTTCAGCTTCGAGCTGTGAACGTAGCGACGCCAACTGCTCATCTGAGAGATGAGTGGGCGAGTTGGTCATGACACCGTCGAGTTCGTCGATTGTCATCGGTCTCTCCGTTTCTTGTGGCCGAATTGGCGGTGAGTAAGTGAGTGAGTGAGTGGGTGGGTCTGGCTGGGTGTGTCTTGTCTGAAGGTGACTGAGAGGGGAGTAGGTCGAGGGTCAGATGGCGCTTGCTTCTGGGGGCTCCGGTTGTCACCTGCGTGGAACAAGCAACATGCCCTCTAGTCAAAGTTGGCGGTGTCGAAGCTGAGGCTGGCGGATCAGTGCCGGGTGATGTGACCCCAGGTGATGCGACCTGTCGAGGCGCTGATACAACACGACAGCCCGCCGGTCAACATGCCCGGCGGCGCCATTCGGTGGGTCAGGCCCACATGGTCGTGATGTTGCAGATGCATCTGAATCCGATCGTATCCAAGGGCGGCGTCGGATGGGCGTCGACTTCAATGAAAACCGGTTTCTGACGTATCGTCAGGTTCGGTTCCGTGATCAGCGGACCGGGGGACCCCATCGGAGGAAACAATGGGCTTCAGTGCTTCAGAAGTCGGTGCATATCAGTTCGAGGGCCAGGACATCGCTTGGATGTTGGATCATCGGGCAGAACACCGCGGTGAGCACACGTTCTTGATCTGGGAGCCCAAGGACGGTGCAGACCGATCCTGGACCTATGCCGCGTTTGCCGAAGAGACCCGAAAGGTTGCAGCAGGCCTGCATGCCCGAGGGGTCGGCGTGGGTGACAAGGTGCTGATCCATGCCGAGAACTGCCCAGAGGCCGTGTTTGCATGGTACGCGTGTGCTCGACTTGGGGCCGTTGCGGTCACAACGAACATTCGTAGTGTCGCCGCAGAGGTCGAGTACTTCATCACTCAGACAGGCTGTGTCGGGGCGCTGACCCAGCCGCAGTACGCCGAGACTGTGGCCACGGCCGGCCCGAATCTGGCTTGGATAGTCGTCACTGAGGACAACTCCGGTGTGCCAGCAGAGGCGGGGCAACTTGATCACGGAATGGACAGCTTCGACACGCTCTTGGGTGATCCTTCGACAGTGCCGACGCGGCCTGCTGACCCGCTGCTGCCGGCGGGCATCCTGTTCACCTCTGGTACTACATCCAAGCCCAAGGCTGTGGTCCATACCCACGGCAACATGCTCTGGGCTGCCAAGGTCAACCCTACGAATATCGAGATGGGTCCCGATGACGTTTACCTGGCGTCGCTCCCGTTCTTCCACGTCAATACTCAGTCGTGGGCGATCTGGACCACCTTTGGTTGTGGCGGAACTGTGGTCCTTCAGCCGAAGTTCTCGGCAAGTCGATTCTGGGATGTCATTGCCAAGCACTCTGTAACTCACATTTCGTTGATCCCCTTTGTGATCAAAGCGGCATTCGATCAGGGCATTCCCGAGTCGCACACAGTCAAGGTCGGCGTGTTCGGCCTGATCATGCCGGTGCTCGACATGATGATGAACATGCGTGTGCTCGCGGCGTATGGCATGACAGAGCTCGTCACCCACTGCATCCACTCGTCGCCCTATGAGTCCTATCCGGACCTCGCAATGGGCAAGGTGTCACCTGGATATGAGTATCTGATCGTCAACCAGGACACCGGGGCGATCTGTGGTGAAGGTGAGCAGGGTGAGCTCTGGATCCGTGGGATCAGGGGGATCTCGGTGTTCCTGGAGTACTACGGCAACGCTGAGGCGACCGAAGCGTTCTTCAATGAGGACGGCTGGTGTCAGACCGGCGACATCGTGGAACTGCTTGCGGATGGAAACATCAAGTACTGCGACCGGGATAAGGACGCACTCAAAGTCGGTGGAGAGAACGTCTCGGCACGCCAGGTCGAGGACACCATCCGGGCGGTACCCGGACTCGCCGACATTGCTGTGGTCGCACAGAAGCACGAGATGCTCGATATGGTCCCCGTGGCCTTCATCATCAAGGGTGACCCCAATGCCGATGAGGCCGAACTGACTGAACAGATCCTTACTACTTGTAAAGAGAACCTTGCGGATTTCAAGGTTCCGCGCGCTGTCTACTTCACCGATGAGTTCCCGACCGCCGAGTTGGGCAAGGTCTCCAAGAAAGAACTCCGCGACCTGGCGGACTCCTATATCGGCACTGGCGGCTGAGCGAACCGGTACGCGTTGCTCTGACGTGGAACGCGAAGCGCTGGCATAACTCCAGTTGAGTGCTGCTGGCGCTTGGCCCGATGCCGGACGAGCCTTAGATAATTCAGCGCGCTTCGAGCAGTTCGTTGATGGCAGCGGGGGCCGAGGTGGCCCCGGACAACACCGCCCACCGGGCACCGGTCCTGGCAGCGAAATCCTCTGCGTCCTCAGTGTCACCTTCGGGTGCGAGAATCACGATCTCATCAATTGACTGGGCTGCAGGGACCGGATCTCCTCCCGAGGTCACCCGGCAGTCCGAAAGAACCAGAACGACTTTGCGGGTGGCCGGTGAGTGATCGAGTTGGGTTCTCGCGGCACGCATGGCCAACGCCAGGTTCGTTACTCCAGAGCCACGCAGCTTGAGGAGGTCATCCACCACAGCGGATGCATCTCGGTCAACCAGTTGTTCCTTGAGCACGATCGCATCGTCAGCGAATGCGATCACAGAGCAGTCAGACGTCTTGGCAAACAAGGCCGCAGCGGCGCTGATCGCGGCGGTCGCGAGCCTGGGTCCGTGCATCGATCCGGAGCGGTCGATGACCAAACACAGCGCCGTTTCAGGGCGACGCCAGTCCGCGACCACAAGCTCACCCGGGTCGATGGGGCGACCGGACGCTCGGGCATACACAAGGTGGTCGAGCGACGCGTCGAGGTCCAGGTCTCCGTCGGACCGGTCGGCCCGTTGGCGAACGAGTCGTGCCGCTCCTCGACGTGTGGCTGCGCCAGAACGAGCCACGTCGGTGAAGATTCGGCCGGCAAGTGAACGGGCCAGGTGTTTGAGCTTCTCGTCAGTTGCGGCCGCCATGTCTGCGAGCAGAGCAAGAGTCTCATCCGGTGACTCATCGAAGGCCTCTCGGAAGGCGTCCTCGTCGAGTACTCCGACTTCTGGCGAGAGCTGTTCAAAGCGTTGATTTCGAGAGAGTTCTCGCCGCGACACGGTTCTGCGAGCCGCATCTGCCACGGCTCTGGCAGCGGATTCCCCTGTTCGGGTTTCGCCCGATTCCTCATCCCCGCCCGGCGGGGTCAGACTTTTCCCGGCTCGTCACGCGAGCCCTGAGAATCGCCCGCCCCCGGGGCAGTCGAGAACTCCGGCTCGTTGGACTCCTCGGATCCGGCTTGGCTCTCAAAGCGAATGTCCTTGAGATGTGTGCGCCACAGGTCGGTCAGAATCTCTTCGGCGCTGCGACCGTTGGACTCATGCACCCGGATTCGACCGGACAGAGCCAGAAGCGTCGCGTCAAGGGTGACCGAATCGTCATCAGGCCCCAGGCCACGGAGTTCGGCGAGTGGTCCGAGCAACAGAACCAGATCTATTGCGCCACGCACAGACGAACCAGTGCGGATCTCGCTGTGGTCACGCGTCGCGCGAACAAGGGCGACGACCCCATTGAGAAACGAGCGCCCAGGTGCGAGTGAACCGGCTGATGTGGTCGCCGCTACAACGATGTCGGCCTCATCGGATGCGCTCTGGTAGTCCATCGCCAATCGACAGCATCGGTCATAGACCGCCGACGCGATGCGTGCAGTGCCGATCGCGTCGAAGGGGTTCATCGCAGCGACGAGCCTGAACCCAGGAGATGCCCCGATTCGCCCGAGCCTGGGCACGAACAGTTCGTTCTCGCTCATCACCGTGATGAGGACGTTGAGGGTCTCCTCGGGGATTCGGTTGATCTCCTCCAGGTAGAGCAACGCACCTTCCTCCAGAGCGCGAGCGAGCGGGCCGGCCACGAACGCTTCGGGGGAGTAGCCCTCATTCAACACCGTCGACGGGTCAAATGTGCCGATCAGTCTTGACGGGGTGAGTTCTGCGTTGCCCTCTACGAATACGAAACCGGATCCGGCCCCCTGAGCGATGGAGCGAAGCAACGTCGACTTCCCCGTGCCGGGCGGACCTTCGAGGAGTAGGTGTCGTCGAGCGGCGAGCGCGGCCAGAGCCGCCTCCAACTCGCGGCGGCGCCCCACGACCGATGTCGTGAGGCGCCCGAGTAGCTCTGCCCCGTAGAGCGATGCTCCATTGAAGGGCGCTCCGTAGGACTCTGAGTCTCTTTCCATCAATTCCGATCAGTCCGGGAACTCGATGACGCCACGGATGTTCTTGCCGTCGCGTAGGTCCTGGTAACCCTGGTTGACCTCATCGAGGGTGTAGGTGCGGGTGATGAGTTCCTCGAGCTTGAGTTTGCCCTCGCGGTACATCGAGAGCAGACGTGGGATGGCCTCGCGTGGGTTCGTGGAGCCAAAGACGGTGCCCTTGATCTCCTTGTTCATCATCGACAGCATGAACGAGTTGAGCGTGGCGTTCTCCTCCATCATCGGCGACAGTCCAGTGATGACGATGGTCCCGTCCTTGGATGCCAGATTCATGGCCTTCTCCAGATCGGTGCCGTGGAAGACCCCGACGGTCACGATGACGCGTTCGCACATGTCACCCCAGGTGAGCTCCGGTAGGGCGAGAAGCGCCTCGTCCATGGATGCATAGGTGTGTGTCGCTCCCATGGCCATGGCCTGTTCACGCTTGAACTCGATCGGGTCGATGGCGATCACTCGCTTTGCCCCGGCGATGGCAGCGCCCTGAACGGAGTTGATTCCGACGCCGCCGATTCCGACCACAGCAACGTTCTCACCGGGCTGAGTTCCGGCCCTCTTTGTTGCTGCTCCAAAGCCTGTGGCCACACCACACGAGACGAGCGCAATCGGTCCGAACGGGAGGTCGTCATCGACCTTGACCAGCGAGTTCTCGCTTACGAGTACATGCTCGGAGAAGGTCCCGAGTTGTGTGTAGCGGCCGACGGGAACCATGTTGCCGTCGGGGTCCTTGACGTGGTGGGCGATGCGGTCATCGGACATCATTCCGGGGTTGAAAAGCTTTGCGCCCTCATCGCAGAGATACTGGCGGCCTGTGGCACACCACTTGCACCGACCACAGCTCGGAATGAACGACATCGATACGTGGTCACCTGGCTTGAGGGTCGTGACCTGATCGCCGACAGCCTCAACAACTCCGGCGCCCTCGTGGCCGCCGATAACCGGAAGTGCGAGCGGAAGATCGCCGGTGACGGCGTGCTCATCGGAGTGGCACATGCCTGCGACCTTCATCTTGACGAGTACGTCGGTTGACTTCGGATCATCGAGTTCCACCTCCTCGATCTTCCAGTCCTCACCGATATTCCATAGGACGGCGGCTCTAGTGGTCGTAGGCATCTGTTCCCCCTGATTGTCCCGAATCCTGCGATTGGACCGATCCGGGCTTGTCGAGTTGGTCCACTCGCACAGTACATCTTTGTGACGGTGCCGTGACGCGGTGCGTTTGCCGTCATCAGTCACAACACTCACCTACGGTTCTCCCATGGGTTCGACTGCCACACGACTCGGCGTGTCAGCTGCCCTCGTGGCCGGCCAATGGATCAAAGGTGATGTTGCCCTCGAGGGGAATCGGCTGGTGTCAATCGGTCTGGCACCTGCGGTTGGATCGAAGGTTGTCGTATCGGGCTTTGTCGACCATCAGATCAACGGGTTCGCAGGTGTGGACTTCAGAACAGCGGACGAGTCCGAATATGCCAGAGCGTGCGAGGCGCTGCTGGCGACCGGGGTCACCAGGTTCAACCCAACTCTCTACTCGTCTTCGATCGATCAGTACTGTGATGCGCTCGGCGTCCTGGCACAGGTGCATCGCAGGCCACCCTCTGGCGCCTGGGCCCTGGGCGCGCATCTGGAAGGTCCGTTCCTCTCAAGGGTTTGGAAAGGTGCACACGACCCGGAGTTGCTCGTCGATCCAAACCCGCTGGTGGTGGAGCGACTGCTGAGGGCAGGTCCGGTGGATCTGATCACTGTGGCACCCGAACTTCCTGGCGCAATGGACTTGATCGCGGACCTTGTTGCCGAGGGGGTCAGGGTCAGCATCGGTCACTCTGATGCGAGCGCTTCCCAGTGTAGGGAGGCAGTCGATGCCGGAGCGTCGATGATCACCCACGTCTTCAACGCCCATCGTCGTTTCGCCCCGCGTGATCCGGGTCCCGCGGCGGTGGCACTCACCGATGACCGGGTCTCGGTCGGCGTCATTGCAGATGGTGTTCATCTCGATGTCGACACGCTTCGTCTGATTGCCAGGTCGGCATCGGATCGGATGGTTCTGGTGACCGACGCGATTGCTCCCGCAGGGCTTGCATCGGTGAGCTGGGCGGATCGATGGGAGCGGCGCGAAGGGGATGAGCGGCGCGTGGCCTACCGGGAGAGTGCCTCGGAGTGGGAGAGCGCGCCAGCGCGGGTGACCGTGATCGATGGTGCCGCTCGGCTCAATGATGGGACCCTCGCGGGGAGTGTCGCCACGATGGACGCGTGTGTGCGTCGGATGATCGGTCTCGGTGTGAGCTCAAAGGTCGTGCTCAACGCCGCAGGAGCGAATCGCCTGAGACTGGGACGATCGGTCGACTTCGTCGTACTCGATGATCAGTGGCAAGTGCTCGACGCTTACCCGGAGGAGCATTCAACCCCGGTATCCTGAGCGCGTCCGTTGGAATCACCATCGGGAAAGGCTGGATATCGAATGGGCAACATGAACGGACGTCAAGTGCTGGTGACCGGGGGAGAGGGCTTTATCGGAAGCCATCTCGTCGAACGACTCGTCGCCGACGGAGCCGATGTCCGTGTGCTCGTCTACTACAACTCCTTTGGCCGGTGGGGTTGGCTCGATACTCTTCCGGCAGACGTGCAGTCAGCCATCGAGGTGATTCCCGGGGACGTACGTGACTCGGTCCGCGTTGACGAGTCGGTCGACGGGGTCGACACCGTCTTTCACCTCGCCGCGCTCATTGGCATCCCATATAGCTACGTGGCTGCCGAAAGCTACGTGCAGACAAACGTTGAGGGCACCCTCAATGTGGCACAGGCGTGCCGTCGCCACGATGCGCGAATGATCCACACATCCACGTCGGAGGTTTACGGAACGGCGATCACAGCGCCGATTTCCGAAGAACATCCGTTGCAGCCGCAATCACCGTATTCAGCCTCGAAGATCAGTGCAGACATGATGGCGCTCAGCTACTGGCACGCACACGAGGTGCCGGTTTCGATCGTGCGCCCGTTCAATACATATGGTCCACGCCAATCAACCCGGGCCGTGATTCCGACGATCCTCGCCCAACTGCAAGCCGGGGCCACCGAGTTGCATCTGGGTGCGGTCACCCCGACGCGCGACTTCAACTATGTGACCGATACTGCAGCAGGCTTTGTTGCGCTGGCCGATTGTCAAGAGGCGGTCGGGCGCGCGACCAACATCGGTTCCGGTCGAGAGATCAGCGTCGGGGACCTTGCCGAACTGTGTATGGACATCACAGGACAGCGGGCCGAGATCATCACTGATGAACATCGTCTACGTCCCGGGGGATCAGAGGTTGAAAGACTGCTCTGTGACTTCTCGGTGGCCGAGCGGATAGCGGGGTACTCGCCCGCAGTCTCGCTCGAGGACGGTCTCACGAGGACGGCTGAGTGGGTGCAGAGCCATCTGTCCGATCTGGCGACCTCTGGCTATCAGGTCTGACTGGGCAAAATCTGACCGAGCCAAGCTAGGTCGGACTGATCCACGTCGGACTGCCAGTCTGACTGAGACGGCCTCAGCGGCCTACAGAATCCGCTCGTAGAGCGACATGTAGGCGGCGATGGTCGCTTCCATGGTGAAACGCGACTCTGCGGCACGCCGAGCGTTCCCGCCCATGGCCTTTGCACGCTCCGGGTCAGAGAGCAGATCCAGGATCGCCTCAGCCAACGCCGTCGGATTCTCTGGCTCGACGATCCAGCCGGTTTCTCCGGGAATGACAGCCTCTGAGACCGAGCCGACGTCGGTGGCAACGACTGGCAGGCCTGCGAGCATCGCCTCGGCGATCGTCACCGGAAATCCCTCAAGTCGTGAAGGCAACACGAGACCGTCATAGGCCCACATGACATCTGCTGCGCGTTCGTCCCACGGCAGAGGCCGAAACTCGACTCGGTCATCGAGGCCCAACTCGGCGCGCTGAGCCTTCAGATTGTCGGTCTCGGTGCCGTCCCCGATCAGCACGAGACGAGCAGGAGCGGGCACCAGAGCGAAAGCGTCCAACAGGAAGTCAATCCCTTTGACGGGGTCGTGTCGGGCGACGGTCAACAGCGTCGGCTCCGGGCCTCGCTCAACGATCGCGTGCCCCACGTCGGGAACGCCGTGATAGATCGTTTCGATCGACCCGGTGGGCAGCCCGCTCGACTCCTCGATCATCCGTCCTGTGCGGTCACCAACTGCAACATGTGCGGCCAGCCGGGACGAGGTGAACCGTTTGAGTTTGGCTGACGTTCCTGACCAGACGCCCATTGGCGAGTTCTCGATCGCAACCCGCTTGGGGCCGCGAACGAATGACGCCATGAACATCGCCCACTGACATGACGACGCGGACGACAAGTTGAACTGCAAAACATCTGCATCGAGTCGACTGAAAGTCGAACGGTGTCGTGATAGGCCGCGGAGGTCGGTGCGGTTCTCGATCGCTGGAATCGTGAGCGCCTGAGCGGAAGGTCGGTGCGAACGCAACCAGTCCACCACGTCATCATCCACACCGACGATGGTCACCTGAATCGAATTCGGTAGCCCTTCGAGGACCCGGGACAGGTTGACCTCGGCACCCCCGAGCGCGGCTGCGTCGGAGTAGATCGACAGCCGAAATGATTGGGCGGTTGTCATGTATTGGGGAGGAGAACCGATCGCAGGGACTCCCACTCCTCATTTGCTCGGTCGTAGTCATCGGGCCTTCCGATATCGAGCCAGTAACCATCGAATGGATGGATCCGTGGAAGGCTCCCCGTGTCGATAAGGTGCAGCACGAGTTCGTCGAAGCCGAGTGCTTCGCCGGCGCTGAAGGGGCGCAGGGTCTCACGCGACACCGCGTAGACGCCCATCGAGACCGAGAAATGCTCGACGGGCTTCTCCCTGAACGCGGCTATACGGTCGCCGTTAGCACCGCCGATCTCCAGCACGCCGAAGTCGACCTTGACGACCCGGTCATAGGTCGCGACCGTCAGCGGGGCTCCCGAGTCGATGTGGCCGCTCAGCAACTCTCGGTAGTCGAGATCGGTCATGATGTCGCCGTTCATCACCAGGAAATGCTCGGGCAACGAGTCCAGGTTAAGTACAACCGGACCCATCGTCCCCAGCGGAGAATCCTCGTGCCAATAGTCCAATTGCAGGTCCCACTGAGACCCGTCTCCGCAGTAGGCGCGGATCAACTGGCCGAGGTGTCCGATGGCGATGCTCGCGCTGTTGAAGCCGTGCGCGTGCAATTGACGGAGCACGATTTCAAGGATCGCGAATTCGTCACCGATGGGCATGAGGGGCTTGGGAAGAGCAGTGGTGTAGGGACGCAAACGCACCCCACGCCCGCCTGCCAGAATCACCGCGTGCATGGCGGGGATGCTAACAGCGTGATTGGACAATCAGGCGGGTCGTGCCTCCTGTGGCCGGTCTGAACTGGCCGGTGAGAGTTCGGTGAGAGTCCGGTGAGCTTCCTGGGAGCGTCCGTCGTGGCGAACTCGAGTGACAGAGTTCTTCAACCGACAGTCGACTCAGCGGTCCTGTCCGGTTGCACGCCGAGCTAGAACTTGGGCCGACATAGTTGGCGCCCATCCGATCACTTCACGCAGAAGCGTCGGGCTGCCGACTACGCGCTCGATGCCGGGCCGGTCCAGGGATCGGATTGCGACGTCCAACTCGAGTGCACCTGCGAGCGCAGCCACGATGTCGCCGTAACGCAACGGAACCCCCGAGCACACGTTGACGATCGGTGGTGCCGAGTCAAGCAATGCGAGATCAACCAGCGCCCGGGCAACATCTTCGATCAACGAGAAATCACGTGTGGTTGGTGGCCACCAGACCACGATTTCACCGCCACCAGGTCCAAGGTCTGTCAGGTCACCCAACCATTGATGAACCGGTGAGACCGGCGGAATCGGATAACCGACGATATTGAACACTCGCGCCACAGTTGTGTTCATTCCTTGGTGCTGAGTGGCTAGAACGACTTCGCTGCCAGCGGTCTTGCTGGTTGCATACGCCCCTGCAGGCGCAGCCGGTGTCGACTCATCCAAGCGATCGGATGTGCCCGGGTCGCCGTATTCGGAAGCTGACCCGATGTGGACAAACCTCACCCCGGTGGGCATCAGCGTCTCACACAGCCATTCCACAAAAAGGTGGTTCGCGTCGTCCATCTCAAGGTCCGTGCCGCTCACGCGGCCACAAGCATTGATGACGCAGTCGACACTGCCCTCGGTGATCAGGCCACGCAGATGTGTTGTCGCCGCAGCGTCCCTTGGCGCAAGGACCGGATCGAAAGGTGGGTCGATCGCGATCACGGAATCCACCTTGGAGTGTCCGGCAGCGACTCGTTCGATCTCGCTCCCCACCCAGCCCCGACCGAGCAGCAACATTCGCTTCACGGGCTCAGTCTGCCATCACCGGCGCGCAACGGTAGGATTGGCTGACCTTCCGTCAGAGGAAGCAGATCGACAACAAGAACTCGGGGAGTTGAGATGGCTACAGCACAGGTGGCAGATCAGGCACAGGCAGCAGAGGTCGAACTTGAGGCTGCGACTAATGCTGCTGGCGAGGAGTCGCTCGTTGTCGAGGAGCTTCTCGTCGAGGAGGTCTCCATCGACGGGATGTGCGGCGTCTACTGAGCCTTCAACGAGCTGTCAGATACCGCGTCGTGGTGAACCTGGAAAGCCGATGCGTGTTGAACCCGGCCGTGTCGCTCAGACCCGAACGTTTCGGAGCCCTGGCATACAGTTTCGACACTCGCAGGCTTTCGTTTCTTAAACACCCTGACCTGGTGCGTGTCGTGGAGTCGTTAGGTAGTCACGATTCGGTGCGAAGCGCCCTCGAGGCGTCGGACATCGCGCCCGAGCGTTGGGGCACTTTTATCAATGCTCTTTCCACGCTCGTCGAATCGGAGATGGTGAATGAAATCTGAGGTCAATGCTGACACTGGCCTGACTGCGCAGGTGGATCACCCAGCTCGAACCAGAGACTCCGCGAAACCAGTCGTATCGGATCAACCCCGTGCAACGACACGTTCCCTGGTGGAGGAGTTCAAGGAAGGACTCGACGCTCCGATCTGTTTGACATGGGAACTGACCTACGCATGCAACCTTTCGTGTGTGCACTGCCTTTCGTCGTCTGGTCGACGAGATCCCCGTGAACTCAGCACCCAGGAATGCTTCGACCTGATCGATGAGTTCCAGCGCATGAAGGTCTTCTATGTGAATATCGGCGGAGGGGAGCCGATGCTCCGGGCCGACTTCTTCGAGATTCTTGAGTACGCGGCCGCCCATGACGTGGGCGTGAAATTCTCGACCAACGGGACCTATATCGACAAGGCCGCCGCTGAGCGGCTCGCATCGATGGACTACCTAGACATCCAGATCTCCATCGACGGAGCAGACGCGCAGGTCAATGACCTGATCCGCGGCGAAGGCTCCTTTGCAGCTGCCCGACAGGCGATGGATAATCTTGCTGCCGCAAATTTCGGCGCATTCAAGATCAGTGTCGTTGCAACCCGCCACAACATCGATCAGCTTGACGGATTCAAAGAGATCGCCGATTCCTACGGTGCACAGCTTCGGCTCACCCGTCTTCGGCCATCAGGTCGTGCAGTGGACTCGTGGGACGACCTTCACCCGACCCAGGACCAGCAACGGGAGCTCTACTACTGGCTCTTGGACCGGCCCGATGTTCTGACGGGAGATTCGTTCTTTCACCTTTCGGCTCTCGGTGAAGCGCTACCCGGCCTGAATCTCTGTGGTGCCGGGCGGGTTGTCTGTCTGGTTGACCCTGTTGGCGACGTTTATGCATGTCCGTTCGTGATCCATGACCAGTTCCTTGCTGGCAACATCCGCGAAGTCGGCGGGTTCTCCCACATCTGGCAGTCGTCGGACCTCTTCGTGTCGTTGCGTGAGCCCGATAGCGAAGGGGCGTGCACGTCGTGTGGCGCATACGACGCCTGTCAGGGCGGATGCATGGCCACCAAGTTCTTCGTGGGACTTGAGTTGACCGACCCGGATCCCGAGTGTGTCAAGGGCGCGGCTGAGCCTTACCTCGAAGCGCTAGCCCTCAAGGACACTGCTGTACCGCGGCCCTCCGTTGACCGTTCGCGGCCCGGTGTGCCGGTTCCGTCGCCGGTGTCGATCAAACGGCGACGCGCAAGCGTGTGACTTGTTTCGCTTGGGTGTTCTGGTTGTGGTGCGTATTGTGCTGTTGACAAGTCATGTTCTGGTTGTCGAGGTTGTGGGAGAGGGTTCGTGTTGAGGGGTCGTTGGCTGGTTGTTTCTGGGGTGTTGTCGGTGTTG
>CAUJEC010000202.1 GCA_963169245.1 Actinomycetota bacterium | reverse complement strand
GGTGCGTTGACCATGATCTCCCAGACGTCGTCATCGTCGAGCAACTCGGTCAGTGGCCCGTATTGGGCCAGGTTGCGGAAGGCCCGCTCCGCCAGACCAGCCGGGTCGGCCAACTCTCGGCCCGCTGCACCTCTGGCCTGTTCCTCGGTCAGGTCCTGAACCGCTCGATCGATGAGGGTCCTGATCTGATTGGCGCCTGCATCGGTGTCGACATCGACACCCGTCGCCTTGGCCAGTTCCTGAACCCGTCGTTCGATGTCCTCAAGAGGGCTGAGTATCGGCGGGCCAGCGTGATGGCCCATCGTGGCGGTGGGAGACATCACGCCACCTTCGATCGTGGGGCTCTGGTTATGAGCGGACTGGCGACACGGGGCAGGTCTGATCTCACCCGTTCGTGATTGGCGAGTACACCATGAACGGCTCGGGCGAGTGGCTCACAGATCGCTCCCGGGAACGGACGAGAGGTGTTATGGGCCTCGTCGATCAGACGCGAGCGTCGGATGAACACCGGCGGGTGGATCGCCTCGGCGAGCGGGTTCAATTCGGCAACGGTCCTCGTCATAGAGGCTCGGACCGCAATGTTTCTGCTCGCTAGGTTGACCACCGGGATCATGCGGGAAGGGGCAACCCCATGTGCTGCGAGACGGTTGATCAGATGAGCGAGTCGCCTGAATCCGCGGAGGTCGCCGGTCACGACCAGCACCACTACGTCGGCCACGCCAAAGGCGTGTCTCTGCGCCGCGTTGAACGATTCGATGTCGAGCGACCCTGTGTCCGACTCGCCGTCGATGGTCGCTTCGACATCGGCGACGACGGTCTCGAAGCTGCGTCGTAGCCCGTCGATCGCTGCCGCCGTCGAGAGCGGTCGCATCGCTGCTGAATCCCTGCTGCGCCGCTGGCCGAGCAGGACCCGGTAGCCACGTTCGGGGATGTCGAAGAGAAGCTCACGAACCAACTCGGGATCCGGGGTGTCTCCGCGGTGCGCCTCGACGAGTTCGGGGAGACCCGGGATGACGTCACCGACGTCGTGGTACATGGCCAGGTCTGACTGACGGGTGAGATCCGCGAGCGCTGTCATGGAATGAGGGGTCATCGCTGAGATCCCCTGGGTGAGGGCCATTGCGAGTGTCGATACCCCGGCACCTCCGGCACCTGTGACGGCAATCAGTGATCCAAGTTCCACTTCATTGCCGAAATCGACGGCGACACCAGCGCTGCGCCTGGACGTTGGGTCGATCCTCTTGGCGTGTCTGTTGAGAACCTCGGTGAGTTCATCGGGTCCGAATCGTTGGGGCATGGTGCAGGCGACGCCGAGTGAGTCCCAGTCGCTGTGACGCCCGCCGGATTCGACCACGACGACTGCCGAGTCGATCTTGCGTGCGAGAGCAACGAACTCCCGGTCGATTCCGGGTGTCATGTCGCTCACCAGAAGAGCGGAGACCTTCCGGCCGGTGCCGAGCAGTGCACGGGCCTCGTCCAGGGAGAGCGCCTTGATGTATTCGGCCGCAATCAGACCTGATGTCGACCATCTGGTCAGATCTGAGAACCACGAACTTCGTGCGTCGGCCACTCCGACGATGACATATCTACCGGTCATGGCTGTTCTCCCTGAGCCTGTGTGGCATCAGCAGCTGGCGCTGTTGGCGTCAGGGAGTCCTTCACGTCGGAGGAGGACCCCTTGACCAGGGTCAGCTCTGAACGGACCGCGGCGTTGACCATCTCGGTGGCCAGGTCCTGTCCGGGGACGCTGAGCACCACTCGGACCGAACCGCTAGCCCCGATCGAGTCACGCGATGGGGAGGACACCGAGTGGACCAGCGCCTGATCGGTCAACTGTGTTGTCTGGGCGCCTTCGGTGTCGGTACTCATGACAGAGACGACGTCGCCGGCATGGATCACTCCCTGCATGGCCCGGGCAGCTGGCATATCGACCGCGAGTTGGAAGGTTCCGGGACGATTGAACTTCGAAGCCGACACAAGGTCGTTGTCACTGACGAACTCGAGCTCGGAGATGTCGTTGCCTGCGACCCGACCGATCAAGCCCGTGGCGTCCTCAGCCTCTATGGCCGAGATGTCCTCTGGCAGGTCGACAGCGATGACACCCAGATCGTCCCGCGTGATGGTCGTTCCGGCCGGGATCTCGCGTGCGGCGACAACGAAGCGGGTGGTGGGTGCCGATTCCGATCCTCTGTGGGCACTGAACACGCCGATTGCGGCCAGCGCCACGAGCGCCCCGCCGACGACGGCACGGCGGGGTGGAGCGCTGAAGCCTCCAAGCCTGACAGGTGAGCGTTCGGCGGGTCTTCTGCCGTCTCGACCAGCATCAGCGCTTGTCGCCGAACTTCCTGACTTCCCCAAACTTCCTCCAAAACCATTCAAAGATCTAAAACAACCTTAAAAGACACAAGAATGATGATCAAACATTGACAGGCGATTGAAGGGGTAAAATCACCCAAAGATAATTTGGGTACGCCAAGCGACCTTGTTTGTCCCAAGACAGCGGTAGAGTCGGCACCATGGCTGCCAAGAACTTCGACTGGCTCAACACATCCGAGACCGCTGCAATGCTCGGAGTCACTCCGCGGACCCTCTATCGGTTCATCGATGAGGGCAAGCTCCCCGCCTACCGCTTCGGTCGGGTGATTCGTCTACGTGCCGACGAGGTGGTCCAGTTCATCGATGAGTGCCGGATCGAGCCAGGGTCTCTGGGCATCCTCGATGCCGAGGACAGCGCCGACTCAGGGGCTGGTGACCAGGCAAGCACCTCGGCGGGCTGACTCTCCGGCTGGCAGACTCCGCGTCGGCAGTCCGCCTGGCTGGCAGACGGCCGCGTCAGCCGGGCCGCGTCAGATTCGGCGTATGGTGGTGATGGCGGTCACCGACGCCAGCACATGACCGCCAGCCGTACTCACGGTCAGGCTCTCACCCACAGCGATTGGGGATCCCGAGACGTTATGGCCGCCTCGTAGCCCCAGATTCACCTCTGATTCGCTGTAGATCAGGTCTTCGATGACGTCCACAAACATGCTGCGGGCCGAGTGTTCGATTGATGTGGGAGCGACGTCTGATGTGGCGGCGACTTCGCCGGGATCCATACGACTCGAAACCGCAACAATGCCATCGAGCCGAACCCAGACGAGCGTGCCGTTCGCGTCTATGCACACATAGTCAGCTCCGATCTCGATCACAACCCCTGCTATCCCGTCGCCATTCTCACAGAACAGCGAACATGGACTGCCGACCAGACCCAGAAGCAGACTGGTCGTCGTCGCCTCGATTCGCGTCAGCTCGCGCTCACGTCGCTCGGCGCGGAGATCCTCGATCATCGCCTCCGCCCGCAGTCCAGCAAGTGCAGCATTTGGGTCTTGATCAGTTGGGCGATCGTGGTGGAACTCATCGACCACTAGAGTGTCTCCTGCAATGGTTTCATCAGAGTCGTCAGGAACGGGACCGGTCAGGACCCTTGTGAGGGTACCGGGCAATCACCTGATGACCGACCTCCTCGGAACCAGGGACGAGTTGCTCGATGTCATCGAAGAGGCTTTCCCCGATTCGGCGATCGTCGCTCGTGGTAACGAGATCTCGATCGTCGGTGACGACGCCCCAATCATCGGTCGACTACTCGAGGAACTCATCGTCCTGATCGAACGTGGCCACCAACTCGAAGGTCCGGTGATAACGCGCACTATCGAGATGATCCGTGCCGATGAGAAGCCCTCAGAGGTCCTCACCGCAGAGGTGCTTCGAACCTCCCGTGGCTCCCGAGTGCGGCCGAAGACCGCCGGCCAGAAGCGCTACGTGGACACCATCGCCGCCAACACGGTGACCTTTGGAATCGGTCCTGCTGGAACCGGCAAGTCCTGGTTGGCTGTGGCAATGGCTGTTCAATCGCTTCAGGCCAAAGAGGTCGAACGCATCGTGTTGACCCGGCCCGCGGTCGAGGCGGGGGAGCGCCTAGGGTTCCTCCCCGGAGACCTGATGGCCAAGATCGACCCCTATCTTCGCCCGCTCTATGACGCACTCAACGACATGGTAGGCAGCGAGGGAGCACAGAAGCTGATCGAGCGCGGCGTTGTGGAGGTTGCGCCGCTCGCGTTCATGAGGGGTAGGACGCTCAACGGTTCGTTCATCATCCTCGACGAGGCGCAGAACACCACTCCTGAGCAGATGAAGATGTTCCTGACCCGCATCGGATTCGGATCCAAGGCGGTCATCACCGGTGACGCCACCCAGGTCGATATGCCGGGAGGTCGTTCGGGGCTCAAGGGGCTTGAGGCGATGCTCGGCCACATCGACGGCGTAGGCTTCACCAAACTCAGCGGATCCGACGTCGTTCGACATCGGATTGTCGCTGAGATCGTGAAGGCATATGACCGCCACGAGAACCGACCCGGCTGACGGCGCAGTCCGCTTACGCCACCCACTGACGGCACCTACTGACGCCACCCGCTGATACCGCTCGCCCACCAGATCGTCTCTCAAGACTTCCCACCCCTCTCGGATACGGACCACCTCGATACGTGCAAACAATGGACGATCCTCCGCTGGTTCAGACCTTCGACGAGCGAACTGATGACTCGATCGACGTCGACCTTGCCCGCCTCGGCGAGTTGATGGGCGCCGTGTTGCGTGCCGAGGGGGTCCCGGCGTCAGCTCAGGCGGTCCTGACCCTGGTGGACTCGGAACGGATAGCGGAACTGAAATCCGAGTT
>CAUJEC010000201.1 GCA_963169245.1 Actinomycetota bacterium | reverse complement strand
GCTTTGTCCTGGGGTTAAGCACATCAACACCTGCAAGAAACCGTGTCCTCCTACGTTGCTGCGCATCCAGAAAATCCAACAACGGAGGAATCCCTTGAAATATGTGAAGTGCCGCTCAGTCGTAGCGGCCACTGGCCTGAGCCTTGCCCTCTTCGGTGCAGCATGCAGCACCTCTACCGATTCGAACGAGACCACGTCGACCACAGGCGCCAAGTCGTCTGCGACCGGCTCGATCGTGATATCCGGCTCATCAACCGTCGAGCCGATATCAACAGCAGTTGCCGAGGCCTTCTCGTCGTCCAACCCCGACGTCGACATCGCCGTCGATGGCCCAGGCACCGGCGACGGTTTCCAACTCTTCTGCGAGGGCTCGACCGACATGTCCAACGCCTCTCGGCCCATCAAGGACGAGGAGGCCGCCGCGTGTGAATCCAACGGAGTCGAGTTCATAGAGCTGAAGGTCGGGATCGACGGGCTGTCGGTAATCACAAGCGCATCCAATGACTCGCTACGCTGCGTGACCTTCAATGACCTCTACGCCCTGGTCGGCCCTGAGTCGACCGGGTTCAAGAACTGGAGCGACGCCCAGGAACTGGCGACAGAACTTGGTTCCACGTCGACGTTCCCCGACGCCGATCTCGATGTCTATGGACCCGGTGAGGAGTCGGGCACTTATGACTCCTTCGTGGAGATCGTCCTTGAAGATCTGGCCGAGGCCAGGAACAACGATGCGCAGACTCGTGCGGACTACACGTCCTCACCACAGGACAACGTAATCGTCGAGGGAGTGGCCGGATCCAAGACCAGTCTCGGCTGGGTCGGATTCGCGTTCGCGACGGAGTCAGAGGGTGTCAAGGCTCTGGAGGTCGATGACGGAGAATCAGGCTGCGTCGCACCCACCGCCGAGTCAATCGCTCAAGGCGAATATCCGATCGCCAGAGACCTGTTCGTCTACGTGAACGCCAAGCGGGTTGACGAGAACCCCGTCGTGGCCCAGTTCGTCGAGTTCTTCTTGAGCGACGAAGGTATTCGCAGCGTCTCCGATGTCGGCTATGTGGCCCTTGACGACTCCGCGCTTGCCAAGACCCGAGAAGCCTTCAAGGACCGCACCACCGGCTCGCTGGCAAACGGATAGAAGGCTGCTGGGACATCTGTGGCTACACCACTCAGCGATGCCCTCATAAGCAGAGGCGCATCAGAACGCAGGGACCAACTCGCTGCTGTGATTCTGTTCACCTGTGCCACGGTGTCTCTAGTCATCGGAGCGCTGGTCATCGTCTCGCTACTCGGCGAGGCGATGACCTTCCTCCGCGACGTCGACCCGTCTGCGCTCTGGAGCGATGGATGGTTTCCACGTCGCGGACTCTTCGATGTGCGGACGCTACTCGTCGGAACCTCCCTGGTGACCGCCATCGCGATGACCGTCGCCGTTCCCATAGGCGCCGGCACAGCGATCTATCTCTCCGAGTTCGCACGACCGAGAACTCGCCATGCCATAAAACCCGTCATCGAGACGATGGCCGGCGTCCCATCTGTGGTCATCGGCTTCTTCGCCCTCAGTTGGATCTCTCCCGAGATTGTTGCTCGACTCAACGATGAGGCCCAGATGTTCAATCTGGCTGCAGCAGGAATCGGAGTTGGCATTCTGACCGTTCCCCTCGTCGCGTCAGTGGCGGAGGACGCCTTGCGAGCAGTGCCCGACGAGATTCGTCAGGCGTCCTATGCGCTAGGCGCCTCCAAGGCCAGAACGTGCGTTGGGGTGGTAATCCCAGCAGCAGTATCAGGACTGGTGGCAGCAATGATACTTGCAGTATCAAGAGCTATCGGCGAGACCATGGTGGTTCTCATCGCTGCCGGTGGCGCCGGGGGCTCCCTGCTGAGCGCCGATCCCTTCTCACCCGGTCAGACAATGACGGCGGCAATCGCATCACAGACCTCGGGAACGGACAGGGTGGCAGGCTCAGGGCTTACCTTCCAGAGTCTCTTCTTCGTCGGACTGCTGCTCTTCGGCATTACCCTCGGCCTGAACCTGACAGCGGATCGGTTCGTAAGGCGGGTCCGTGAGCAATATTGAGATGAAGGATCCAGGAGATCGTCGGATCACTCTCCCGCACGCGCTACGAAGGAGGCAGCTCGACCTTTCAGGGCTGGGGTTCCGGCTAGTCGTTGTCTCCTCCACGCTCATGGCCATGGGGATCCTGGCCATTTTGGTCTTCGATGTTCTGGGTGGTGGCGTGCGAGTCCTATCCACCAGACCAATCGAGTTCCTGACCTCGGGGCTCAGCTCCTCGCCTCTCTCCGCCGGAGTCAGCCAGGCCATTCGGGGCACCATCGTGTTGAGTGGAATTGTCGCAGTTGTCGCCTTCCCTGTGGGGATCGGGGCGGCAATACATCTCGAGGAATTCGCTAGCGACAACCGACTCAGAAGATTCCTGGACCTGAGTGTAAGGAACCTGGCCGGTGTTCCATCTGTTGTGTACGGAATTCTGGGGCTGACGATATTTGTCAGGAAGCTGGGTGGAATCATGGGCCCAGGCACAGCGAACGGCTCGAGCGTCCTCTCGGCGGGACTGACTCTGGCCGTGCTGGTGCTCCCCATCGTGGTGATCACCGCCTCCGAGGCGATCCGAGCGGTACCGCAAGGCGTTCGAGACGCCGCTTCTGCCATGGGCGCAACGCGCTGGGAGGTCACCAGGACAGTTGTGCTGCCCATGGCATCACCGGGCATTCTCACGGGTGTGGTGCTCGCCATCACCCGGGCCATGGGGGAAGCTGCTCCGCTGGTGCTCATCGGAGCGACGACAGGTTTTCTGACCGGGGGCGATAGTTATGCGCCGTCGTCGTTCACCGAGCGGTTCACCGCCCTGCCCGTAGTCATAGCGGAGTGGTCCAGCCGACCCCAGAGCGGTTTTCGTGACCAACTGACACCAGCGGCCATCACTGTCCTGTTGGCTCTTGTCGTATTGGTCAACTCCGCGTTGGCCATACTGAGACGACGAATGGAGCACCATCTGAGCGGCTGAGCCTAGGCCCGCTCTAGAGCCGTAAGCGTAGGTGGGACCCGCTGGCCGCCACATCGCTGTCCTGTCGCCCTAGCCTGCGGCTGTGAGACAGGACAGCAGTGACCTCGCGGCAGAACGCGAACAAATGGATCTGACACGCTCTCGGCTTACGCCCGAGGAGGCCGACGAGTTGCTGGCCGAGGCTGTCCTCACCGATGAGGGCCGCCAGGACCCCTACCCCACCTACCGAGCCCTGCGAGAGGGCATCGGCCGTTGGAGGTCATCAACGGGCTCGATGATCCTCACCTCATATGGAGACGGACTCGAGGTCCTGCGCAACCCGAGACTTGGTCGACCTGAGCCCGACATGGAACGCCCACTCACCATCGCCCGGCGATCTCAGCGTGAGTTCGGCGAGGTCCAGAGCATGCTGATGCTCAACCCGCC
>CAUJEC010000200.1 GCA_963169245.1 Actinomycetota bacterium | reverse complement strand
AGACAAAGCACCAGAAAGCATCCAAACCCCGCTCTCCTCGGCCTCACCGATCAGAACCAGAAGCTCGAAAGTGCCCACAGCCAACCGCTGCGCCAACAACTCGATCTCAGCTACAAGATCCCTTCCACCACCCAAACCGTGGCTGCTTCCGTCTCCTCCAACAGCACCCTTGCCTGCGGCCCGCGCAGTGCCCCTGCTTGCGTCCTTGGCCTTGATCCTGCCGGTGGCCTTGGCCTTGATCCTGTCTGCGTCCTTGGCTCTGGTCCTGCTGTTTTCGTTTGTTCTTTCCATGTCCGCTTGCCGTTGCTTTCTAGAATCGAACTTATGTTCGATTCTAGAAAGTGGGTGTGACAATCAAGCACGACAGCACAAACAACAACACCCGAGAACGTTGCCCGACACCGAACACAGACACCAGCGCGCCCACGGGCGCGTCATCCAACCAGCCATCCAGCAGACCGGCGAATTGTTCAGTGCACCGACGCGCCCACGGGCGCGTCGGACTAACGGATCTCATCGATGACTGACCAGACGCGAACTCCAGCCCACCCGGACCCGGCCCACCCGGACCCAGCCCACCCGGTCACTGCACGGCCAGTCACTGCACGGCCGGAGGGAGTTCCGCTGAAGACCCAACTCCGAGCCCGTTGCTATGACGCGCTCCGCCTCAGGTTTGTTCCAGCCATCACTTCGCGGATGAGACCTTTTCGTGACGGCCAACTAGCGTCGTGGCCCGTGGCCCGCTCAAACCCCCTTCAGGTCATACCTTCGATGACCGCCGATCTGGACCGCCTCGAAGCCGAACTGACGGCTTCGGTTGTCTCGACGAATCCGTATCTCACCGAGATCGCTACTCATCTGATCAGCGCTGGCGGCAAACGAGTCCGCCCGGGTTTCACGATCGCGTCTGCTGCCACAGCTAACCCTGTGGATCAGCCCGCCTCCAACGAGGCGGTCACCGGCGGGATTGCGGTCGAGTTGGTTCATCTCGGTTCGCTCTACCACGACGACGTCATGGACGAGGCGAACATCCGTCGAACGGTCGACAGCGTCAATGCCCGCTGGGGGAACCTGCGTGCGATCCTCGCTGGCGACTACCTACTTGCGCGGGCATCAGAACTCGCAGCATCGCTTGGCGTCGAGGTCGCTGGTCTTCTGGCCAATACCATTGCCCGACTCTGCGAGGGTCAACTTCTCGAACTTCAGCACACCTTCTCGGTGGACCGAACAGAGGACCTGTATCTGCGCTCGATCGAGGGCAAGACCGCCTCGTTGTTGGCAGCGAGTTGCCGGATCGGGGCGATAGTTGCCGACCTGCCGCAGTCTCAGGCAGAAGCGCTGTCCACCTTCGGCTACAGCTACGGGATGGCCTTCCAAGTGGTCGATGATGTCCTCGACCTGGTCTCGAACGAATCCGAGATGGGGAAGCCGACGGGGCATGACATCGAAGAGGGCGTCTATACGCTCCCGATTCTCTACACACTCGACGGCCCGACCGGACGCCAGCTCCGACCACTGCTCGGTGGCCCCGTCGATGATGCCGCCCGACTGGAGGCGGTCAAACTCGTCCGTGATGGCTCAGGGATCCCCATGGCCATCGACCGTGCCCGCGAGTTCGCTGACGCAGGTCGTAAGGCACTCGACGAGCTTCCCCCCAGCGCCGGAGTCAACGGCCTGAACGCTGCTGCCGACTATCTGCTGTCGAGCGTCGAGGCCGCTGCGAGCGTCTGAGTCGCCTGCCCGAGGCCGCCTGCTCTGATCCCCCTTTTCTGGGCCGCCTACCCTCCCTCGGGCCGCGACTCCGGTCGCTCGGTCAGATTCGATCCATTCCAGTACTTGGCGCGTCTACTGTGCCAGAACTTTTCCGAATGGGGGTATGGACATAGGTAGTTCGGGGTGCTTAACATTGATCTCCGTGATCGTGTGCCACTGCAAAGGCATCTCAAGCCGCCGAATCGAAGCCGAAGTGGCCATGGGCGCGTCAACAGTCGCCGAGGTGGGCGATCGGTGCGGTGCGGGTACTGGATGCGGGGGTTGCGTCCCGCTGATCGAGACGATCCTCCGCGGTCGCCCGACAGTCACCGAGCAGGCGTGCGAAGTTCTCCGCGAAGAGGCTGCCGAGCTCGTCAGGGCTGACTGAGAGTGACCAGTCGGCCAACTATTCGCTTGGCCAACTGTTCGAGTCGGCTGACACCGGGTCGCTGGCTCCGTGTTCGTCACTGACGGCAGAGCACCGGCTCCGGGCAGTCACTGACTCCACACCATCAGCGGCTCCGGACTCTCGCTGGCTCCGGACTCTCGCTGGCTCCGGACTGCGACCAGGTTTTCGCGGTTCAACTCGGCCTCTCCCGACCATCGATAGGCCACCAGGGGCCCACCGCCGGCGACGCTCCAGTCGAGACACGCGCTGAGCGGCCCGTCGATCTGAGGTGTCGCACCGGATCGCCAGTAGTGGCCATAGAGCACGGGCACTTCGGTCGGCGCAGTTGGCAATCGACCAGAATCGAGCGGCGTCTGTGGGAGTGGCGCAAATGGCTCGCCACTACAGTCCAGCGAGTTGGGAGGAATCTCACATCCAGCAGCGAGAGTGTCCGCCGCTGGATCCCACCAACGGAACCGGGCGTGGTCACGACAGTTGCCACCCCAATCGGTGTAGGACATCCCGCCCATGTACAACTCGGGTCCCTTGAGGACGATCTCCAAGGCGTCATGGAGATCCGTCCCCTTCGCAGCCGAGACAATCTCATCCTCCGCGAGCCCAGAGCCAAGCAGCTTCATGCTGGGCTCGTGCCAACACGCATGTACCACCCGGAGCCCACCCAGATCTAGCCACATCGGTAGGGCCCGGAACCATCCGATCCAGTCGCGGTGGGTCTTGGAGTCCTCACCAACAGCCGATAAGAAGGCGGAGTGCTGTTTGCGGTTCTTCTTGGAGTGCTTCCGCATGAAACCGCCTGAGCCATTAGGCGTTACCCAACCGATCGCGTTGAACTCATGGTTTCCGAGGACCATCTGGGCGTTACCGGCCTCAACCATCCGCCTTGCGATTTGGAGAGTCCTCAGTTGGCCCGGCCCACGGTCGATGAGGTCCCCGACGAAGACCACCTGACGCTGCGGATGACCGAACGCTCCACCTGTCTCTCTGTAGCCCAACTCGATGAGGAGACTCTCCAGCGCAGCCGAATGGCCGTGGATGTCTCCGATGACATCAAACCCTTTCGCCATATGCCTCCTATGCGGTTCCTTTGGCCCAATGTCCAGGGGGCCCTGCTCCCATCATGTCACCGCCATGTGACAGTCGGTCGTGTGACAGTCGGTCGTGTGACAGTCAGCCCTGTGACTGCGTCGGCAGTGCCGACTGAGCCGAACCGAGGTCGGCGCACCTATCGCTTGTCGGCCCGATCAACGGGGCGGCGAGTCCGTCAGGAAACCCGAGCTGAACATGACTGTGTGAGCTCCACCAGCTGCAACCGCGCTAACTCCACCCCTATCGTAAAAGTTCAACGACTCACTACCAGTTGGCAGGTTGCTTGTTGCGACACCGGCACGGGGGCCGAGTCCCAGTTGACCTTTGTCGTTCGAGCCCCAACACGACACTCGAGCACTTAGCTCCACTCCGGATGCTTCGACGCAGGCGTGCCTCTTCCCGGCGGAGATGCCAAAGAGCCGGTGACCGTCGATTGGAGTGTCATCGGTCGTGACTTCGACCGGAACGTTGCTGGAGGAATTGGTTCCATTTCCAAGTTGCCCCAGACCGTACGCGCCCCACCCACGTATCTGGCTTCCGACAATTCCGCCGACGCCCGAGATCTGTTGACAGCCGAGGAGTGCGTGGTCGCCCGAACCCTCGTTCACCGCCGAGACACAAACCTGCTTGGCACCGTCTCCCACATCGAGCCACCGTGAAAATCCGCTGAACTCAGCTCGACCTGTTGCGGCAAGCACGTCGGACCGCCGCTCGTTCGCAAGGGTCAATCCGTGTTGAAGTACGCCATCCACATAGAAGGCGACGTAGATCGACTCATCAGTGTTTCGGTCAGCCACCCATCCCTTGACCAGCAGCCGGCCCCAGTGTCTGACGGATTCAAGTTCGCCTGCTGGAACATTGGTCCTCCACGGCTCCGATGCCGGCTCGCAGGCCATGGCCGCCAGCAACAGCAGGGACGCCACGGCGCCAAGGAGCCTTCTCGTCGGAGTGTCGGAGCGTCGGAGAACACGTTCTTTGAAACCATCAGGACCCCCTCTGCCTGCCCTGTCCGGGATCGTATCGCCTACATCGTTGAGCCCTCCCCGGTGAACTCGGATCTGTCTCGGATCTATTGACCCAGGACCTCTATCCCGGCGAACGCGATGCTCAATACGCCCGCCTCACGGCTGGCGTCGTAGTCGACGATTCCCCGCAGACGCCACTCTCCCGTCTCATCGGGATCGACCAGAATCTGGATCACATCATGACGTCCCGTGGCGGGACCTTCAGCGGCGGACGGTTCGTCGAACACGAACCACCGGGGCGATCTCGCGGACGCATCGATTCCGATCCACTGGTTTTCAGCCCAGTACCCGCTGAGAGAGTCGCCGATCTGGTTCGCCGATCGATCCACGGAGTTGCCTTCGAGGTCGACCTGATCAAACGAGGCCACGGCGTCGCCGAGTGCGCGTCGCGCTGCTGCCTGCACCCAACGAAACATCTCGTTGCGCACCAGAGCGCGGAACTCCCGACGGTTCCGTGTGATGTCAACCTCGACGTCGACGTCGTCACCGATGAATTCCCCTTCTTCTACGGCCTCTCCTTTCGCGAGCCGTTCAAGTCGATCCCATTCGGCGAGTAGCGCCGAGTCGATGCTCCGCACGATTCCGCCGATCCAGTCGGTGACCTCTAGTAGTTCCGGGCTCTGGAGTTGATCTGGAACGTTGCGTTGAAGTGCCCGATAGCAGTCGGTCAGATAGCGCAAGAGGACGCCTTCTGAGCGTCGCAGCCCATAGTGGTTCACGTATCCGGTGAATGTCTCACCCTGTTCGAACATCTCTCTGGCTATCGACTTGGGTTGAACCCATGCTCCAGCCAGCCATGGGTTGGCCTCCAGATAGATCCGCCACGCAGCGGCGAGTTCGTCCTTGAGCGGCCTGGGCCACTCGATATCGGCCACCCGAGCCTTGCGTTCATCGAACTCGACACCTTCAGCGGCGAGCTTTGCCCATAATTCGTCTCTCGCGACCCGTTGTTGGGATCGGAGAATGACCTGTGGATCCTCCAGACTCGACTCGACAACGCTCAACATGTCGAGCGCCGTGGAGTAGGGGGAGCGGCCTTCACTATCGACGCGTGAACCATCCACGGGGCCGTCCACTGTGTCGCCGTCCAGCGGGTCGCCGGCGATGACGCTGAGCATATCGACGACGAACTGAGACAGCGGCCGGTCCAACGCGAACCTTTCCTGCAACTGCTCATGAGGTCTGAAGAGTCGCCCGGCCTCATCGGGCTCTTCGAGGGCGACTACCAGATCGGCATCGATGAGAGATGAGAGCATCTCGTCGATCTGGTTGAGCATCTCGGTTCTGGCCGACTCTCTGATGAAGCTACGACCAACGATCCCACGCAGTTCGTCGATCCCGTCACCTGTTCGTTCCATCACCCGTAGAACCGAACCCCCATCGATCGCGAATCTGGACAGCAGCGTTTCGGGAGTCCCGTCCACCAATCGTTCGAAGGTGTCGGAGTTCCAGTCCTTGAAACCGAACTCCGGCGGCTTCCTACGATGCTTGAGGCGTTTGCCGGCGTTGGCCGCTTTGACCTCCTCGCGACGATTCTCGATCCAGTGTGACGGGGCCTGGACCACCACATTGCCCGAAGTGTCGAATCCTCGTCTTCCCGCTCGACCTGCGATCTGTTGAAACTCACGCACGGTGAGTATCCGGGTTCCCGAACCGTCGTACTTGCAGAGTTGGGTGATCAGGACGGTTCTGATCGGGATGTTCACACCGACACCGAGCGTGTCGGTTCCACAGATCAGTTTCAACAACCCCTCGCGGGCCAGTCGTTCGACCAACAGACGGTACCGAGGCAACAACCCTGCGTGGTGCACTCCAATCCCCGATGCCAGGAATCTGCAAAGGTCCTTGCCAAAGGGAGTATCAAAACGGAAACCACCCATTAGGTCCGACACCCTCTGCTTCTCCGCCTTGGTCAACACGTTCAGGCTCATGAATCCCTGTGCTGCCTCGGTGGCCGCCTTCTGGGTGAAATACACGACATATACCGGGGCGAGTCCATCGGCGAGAAGAGTGTTGACCGTCTCATGAAGGGGCACCGTTGCATAATCAAAGGACAACGGCACGGGCCGATCTCCACCGGCAACCAGACTGACCGGCCGCGACGTCGAACTGTCGAGACGCTCGACCAACCAGCCCGTGTCCCCCAATGTGGCCGACATCAAGAGGAACCGAGTATCGGTTAGCTCAAGCAGCGGCAACTCCCACGCCCAGCCCCGTCCACGATCTGAGAAGTAGTGGAACTCGTCCGCTGTGACATGACGAACCTTGAGCGAACGACCCGACTGGAGCACCCCATGGGCAAGGATCTCAGCGGTACAACAGAGGATCGGCGCGGTCGGATTGATCTGGAAGTCGCCCGTGAGCATCCCCACGTTCTCGATGCCGAAGATCTCGCGGAAATCGAAGAACTTCTCCGAAACGAGTGCCTTGATCGGCGCCGTGTAGATGCTGAGTTCGCCCGCAGCGAGCGCCTCGGCATGGCCCGCCGTCGCCACCAGCGACTTCCCCGAGCCCGTGGGCGTCGTGATGATCACATGCTCATCGGCGAACAGGGCCAGAATCGCCTCTTCCTGAGCGGGATAGAGGGTAAGGCCCAGCCCATCGATCCATTTAGTGAATCGCTCCAGGGCCTCGTCGGCGTTCAGCCCTTCAAGTTCAAGATTCAACTCAACTCCGAACGATGCGGGCTTCCCCAGCGACCGGACATCGTCGCCCGATCTCGGGCTACAGGTTATGGGGCGCGCACGGCCGATTACCATCACTGTGGTTGCGTTTACAAGTACTGCCTAGCAACCCGCCACAAAGTAGCGGCAATGGCAGCGCCACCGTTCTAGTGTGGTCCGCACACAAGACTTGTTCCGCGCTACAACCAGGAGTCAGGCCATGAAGGGCGATGCCGAAGTAATCGAGTTCCTGAACGAGGCGCTCACAGCGGAACTGACCGCTATCAACCAGTACTTCATACACGCCAAGATGAACTCCAACTGGGGCTACAAGCGCATGGCGAAACGCTTCTACGAGGACTCCATCGACGAGATGAAGGACGCCGAGAAGCTCATCGACCGCATCCTCTATCTCGATGGCGTCCCCAACCTTCAGCGCTACGGCACAGTCGCTGTGGGTGAGGACGTCGAGGAGCAACTCCAGTTGACGCTCGCCACCGAACAGGCAGCCGTCGAGCGTTATAACCGTGGCGTGATCCTTGCCCGTGAGAAGGGGGACAACGGAACCCGTGAACTGCTCGAATCCCGCCTCGTGGACGAGGAGGAGCACTTGGACTGGGTCGAGTCGCAGCTCAAGATCATCTCCGATGTCGGCGTTCAGCACTACCTGGCCCAGCACATCCATGAGGACGACTGAGCATCGGCCGAACTGGGCAGCAGCCGAACTGGGTAGCAGCCGAACTGAGCATCGGCCGAACTGGCGCTGAACCCACTCGGGTACGATCTGGTTCATGATTTCCGCAGTCATCCTGATCGAGGCCGAACCATCCGCCATTTCGGATCTGGCTGATCGACTCGTTGAGATCGACCGCGTGTCCGAGGTCTATTCGGTGACTGGCGAGTATGACCTGGTGGTCATGGTGCGGGTCAGCCGCCATGAGGAACTCGCAGAAGTTGTGACCGGCAGGATCGCTCGCCTCAGCGGCATCCGACGGACCCATTCGATGGTGGCCTTCCGGTCCTATCGCGACGCGGACTTCGCCTGGGATTTCGACTGAACCGAGCTCGCTCGCCGAAGCCGCTCTCGGACATCTACCTCCCCTGAGTGTCACACCGCCCCATTAGGGTTTCCGGTGTGATGAAAGTCATTGCATCCGAACGTATCGAGCCGCTCGTAGCCGATCTCGCGCATCTGCTCGTCGAGTCTCCACTCGACCCGATGACCGCCGAGTGGATCGCCGTCGGATCAGAGGGCCTGCAACGGTGGCTCCAACTGCAACTGGCCCGCCACCTAGGGGCACAGGACGGGCGAATCGACGGGGTCACGGCAAACATCGGCTTTCATTTCCCCGGGTCACTTCGCACGGCGGTGACCTTGGCAGGAGCAGCCAAGCCTGAGTTCGATCCGTGGCTGAGCAACCGGCTGATCTGGTCGGTCTGGGAGACCCTCCAGAGCGCTCCGGGTAATGATCCACTCCTCGCCCCACTCATGGACGCATCACGCCGGACCATCTATCGCAGAGTCCGTCTCATCGCCGCCCGTTTCGCCGAGTACCAACTCCATCGCCCAAAGATGCTCCTCACATGGGCTGCGGGTTCGAACGTCGACGCGGCCGGCAGTCCACTAACCCAGACCCATCTCTGGCAACCGCACCTGTGGCGGATGGTCAGGCGTCATATCGGCTCGCCAAGCCCGGCAGAACGGCTATTCAACTCACTCGAGAAGGTCCGTTCAGGGGCCGTCGATCTGACGATGGCAGATCGTGTCCTGCCACCACGCCTCATCTTCTTCGGTCCGTCATTGCTGCCAAGCGGCGCCGGGTTCCTAGAGGTCGCCGAGGCGGCTGCAGCACAACGAGACGTCATCGTCTATGTCATCGAACCCTCTATCGCTCTCTCCTCCGTTGTTCGTTCGGCCGAGTTCCACCGCGACGCATCTTCAGATGTCGCCAAGTCAATCCACGCTTCTGCAGCGACACATCCGCTCCTTCGGTCCTGGGGGCGGTTGCAGAGCGAAACAGCGCTACTGCTGGGCGAGTATCCACTCGGCGTCGTGGAGACTCCGCTGTCCGAGGCTCCCACGCTTCTTCGACGGATCCAGAACGACATCCGCTCCAACATCGCTCCTGACGCGTCCTTCGAGCTCAAGCCTTCGGATCACTCGATCCGGGTTCACTCCTGTTTCGGCCCTACCCGACAGGTCGAGGCGTTGAGGGACACGATTCTGGGTCTGTTGAATGATCCAGAACTTCGACTGACCGAGGACGAGATCATCGTGGCCTCACCGACACTCGACACTTTCGCCCCGATCATCCGGAGTGTTTTCGGAGCGTCGGCAACCGACAGGGCGACCCGTGCCCCGGACGGAACTCCGCTTCTGCGCTATCAGATAACTGGACTGGCGGGCACGGTCGAGAACCCCGTCACCAGCGCGCTTCAGAACGTCCTGCGGATAGCTGGGGGACGTTTCGATGTCACCGATGTCGTCGAGTTGTTGGCGGCACCAGCTATCAGAGAACGCTTCGGTTGGACAGAGAGCCACCTCGCCACGCTTCACGACTGGATCGAGGACACCAATGTGCGCTGGGGACTCGACCCAGAGCACCGATCGCATTTCGGGTTTCCGTCAGAGCTTCGTTCATTCACCTGGCAGTCGGCGCTGGACCAGCTTCTTCTCGGCACCGCTATTCGGGCAACCGACGAGTTCTGTATCGGTGACACCCTGGCCGTCGATTCTGCTTCGAGTGATCCGTCCCTCGTTGGCGAGCTTGCTGGCGTTCTCAGTGTCCTTGCCGACCTTTCGGCTCAGGTCGAGTCGGCCCGGACGGTTGCCGATTGGGCCGTTGTCCTTGCTGACGTCGTACACAATCTGCTGGCCCCGGATCCCGATGCGGAGTGGCAACTTGAGAGCACCATTCGTGAACTCACGCGTCTCGTCGACTCCTCACGACTGTCACGACCTGATGGGGAGTTCGACGACTCCGGTCGACCAGCGCCCTCCACAGCGATGGTCGAGTTCACCGAACTGCGTCAGATGCTCGACGATGCTCTCAGCGCGGCCAAGGGCCGCTCCGACTTCTTCCGAGGTGGCGTCACCATCACCTCATTGAATGCGCTGCGGAACATCCCCGCTCGTGTGATCTGTATTCTCGGCGCCGACCAGAGTGCCTTCGCTGCCCGCGGCGCGGACAGCGATGATCTGGTCGGCGCAAGTTCTCGGGTTGGTGATCGGGATCGACGAGCCGAGGTCCGCCAGACCGTGCTCGATGCGGTGCTCAGCGCGGAGGACGCG
>CAUJEC010000199.1 GCA_963169245.1 Actinomycetota bacterium | reverse complement strand
CTACATCCTGAAGACGCCGAAGTTCATGGCGCCCTCGATTGGCTGATTGTCGATCACCGACAGGCAGATGCCCAGGATCGTTCGTGTGTCGCGGGGGTCGATGACCCCGTCGTCGTAGACCATTCCCGAGAGGAAGTAAGGCAGGGACTGCTCCTCGATGGTCGCCTCGACCATCGCCTTTATGCCAGAGAACTCCTCGGCGTCGAAGGGCTTGCCCTTACTGGCTGCCGACTCCCGTGCGACGATCTCGAGCACTCCGGCGAGTTGCGCCGGACCCATTACCGCTGACTTGGCACTCGGCCAGGTGAACAGGAATCGGGGGTCATAGGCCCGTCCATTCATCCCGTAGTTCCCCGCCCCATAGGAGGCCCCCATGATCACGGTCAGGTGTGGGACCGACGAGTTGGACACGGCGTTGATCATCATCGCCCCATGTTTGATGATCCCGCCCTGTTCGTAGTCCTTACCGACCATGTATCCGGTCGTGTTGTGGAGGAACAACAGCGGCGTGTCCTTCTGGTTGGCGAGTTGGATGAACTGTGCGGCCTTCTGCGCCTCCTCGCTCATAAGCACGCCTCGGGCATTCGCGAGGATGCCGATCTCGTGTCCATGCAGCCGGGCCCAACCCACACAGAGCGCTGGACCGTAGAGCGGTTTGAATTCGTCGAAGGGCGTTCCGTTGTCTCGTCCCGTGCCATCCACGATCCGCAGGATCGCCTCCCGAGGGTCGAAGGGTTCCTTGAGATCAGTGGGAATCAGATCGAGCAGTTCCTCCGGATCGAGGTCGGGTTCGGCGTAGTCCGAGGTCGGAACTCTGCCGCCTTTGTGCCAGTTGAGGCGGGCCACCACCCTGCGGGCCAGGCGGATGGCATCGTGCTCGTCGATCGCCAGGAAGTCCGATGACCCTGAGATCCGCGAATGCATTTCGGCACCACCGAGTGACTCGTCGTCGGTCTCCTCCCCAGTTGCCATCTTGACCAGCGGCGGTCCACCCAGGAAGACCTTCGCCTGATTCTTGACCATGATCACATAGTCGCTCATGCCGGGCACATAGGCGCCTCCGGCGGTCGAGTTACCAAACACAACCGAGATGGTCGGACGTTTGGCTGCGGACGCGCGGGTCAGGTCACGGAACCCCTTACCACCGGGAATGAAGATGTCCTTTTGGGTGGGCAGGTCGGCTCCACCGGACTCAGTGAGGCTGATCGAGGGCATGTGGTTCTGCTGAGCAATCTCGGCGGCCCGGAACGACTTGCGCAGTGAGTACGGATTTAGTGCCCCACCCTTGACCGTCGGGTCGTTCGCCGAGATCAGACACTCCACGCCTTCGACCACGCCGATGCCGACGATGAGACTCGCTCCCACTGGGAAGTCCGTTCCCCATGCGGCGAGTGGCATGAGTTCCAGGAACGCGGATCCCTCGTCGATGAGAAGTTCGATCCGCTCCCGTGCAGTGAGCTTTCCACGGGAACGATGTCGTTCGACGTACTTGGCGCCGGCATTGACCGCCTTGTCCTGTTCGGCTTGGAGCGAGGCGATCTTCGCGAGCATCGCGTCGCGGCGGGTGTCAATTGCGTTCGATGAGTCAGTGGTCATGAGTACCCCAGGAGTCGTGCGGCAAGATCGGTGAGCACCTCGGTGGCTCCTCCCCCGATGGGGAGCAGGCGGGCGTCCCGGTAGTGACGCTCCACCTCGGTGCCGTGCATGTAACCCGCGCCGCCAAATAGTTGCACCGCCTCGTTCGTGACATCGACCGCCGTCGCGACTGCGGTCTGCTTGGCAAGACACGCCTCTGCGATGACGTTGTCTCCAGCCACGTGTCGACGGGCGACTTCGAGGGTGTAGGTACGGGCAACCTCCACCTGGCGGTGCATCTCGACGAGCTTCGACCGTACGACCTGGTTCGCAACGAGAGGCTTGCCGAAGGTGATCCGGTCCTTGCAGTACTGGGCAGCTAGGGACAGCGCTCGCGCGGCATGCCCGTAGCCCATCAACGCGAGAAATATTCGCTCCACAACGAACTGTTCGGCAATGTAGTAGAAGCCTTGCCCTAGCTCCCCGATCAGGTTCTGGGCTGGCACACGGGCATCCACGTATGACAGTTCGGCAGTATCGGATGCATGCCAGCCCATCTTCCGGAGCTCGCGGGTGACGCTGAACCCGGGCGTGTTCGAGTCGACGACGATCATGGAGATGCCGCTGTGTCCGGTCCCGCCGGTTCGCACTGCGGTGGTCACGTAGTCAGCACGAACCCCTGACGTAATGAACGTCTTCGAGCCGTTGATGATGTAGTCCTCGCCGTCACGCTGTGCTCGCGTGGTGATCCCTGCGACGTCTGACCCTCCGCCAGGCTCGGTGACCGCTAGCGAACCGATCAGCTCCCCAGCGAGCGTCGGGCGAACATAGGTGTCAATCAGGTGTGGTGATCCATGGGCGATCATGTGGGGAACGGCGATGCCATGTGTGAACAGTGAGGCCATCAGTCCACCAGATGCCCCGGCCTCCATGAATCCCTCCTGCATCGCGCAGGCATCGAGCAGAGTTCCTCCCTCGCCTCCGACCTCCTCGGAATGTCCGACACCCAAGAGCCCCTGAGCAGCGGCCACACGATGGAGTTCTCTAGGCAGGCGACCCGTCTCCTCCCATTCTTCGAGGTTGGGAATGATGTGTCGTTCGGTGAACCTTCGAGCAGTGTCCTTGAGGGCTATTTGCTCATCGGTCAGTTCTGTCACAGGAGTTCCTCTGGGATATCGACCAGACGCGATCTGATCCATTCACCGAGCGCTTTGGCCTGCGGGTCGAACCGGGTGCTCGCTGCAACGCCTTCACCGAGGATTCCTTCGATGACAACGTTGACCCCACCAAGATTGGCGAGTGGGTGACACTCGACCGAGAGATCAACGGTCTCCGGCAGGAGCTCTCGGATTCGCTGCGGGGTGACGAAGCCGAGGAGCCACGCGATGCGCTGGGCACGTTTGTCGGGCTCTGGAATCTGTCCGACCCAGAGTCCGACGTTCGCGTTTCCGCCCTTGTCCCCGGAACGCGCGTGTACGAAAGTCCCGAACGGCACACGCCTGATTGCCTGGGGCGTTTGGGAACTCATAACTCTCGACCTCCCACTGTCACTCGCTCCACAACCTGATCACGGTCGACGTATGCGGGCCTGTAGACGCCGAAGGGCGATGGCCTGCCGGGTGGGGCGGTCAGGGTGAACCCCGGATAGGAGGCGAGCGCCAACTCGACTCCCGCAGCGGTGAACGGCTTACCCACGACATCGGCATCGGGGTCCTTTACGACACAACGGAGGAGACAAGCTGCCCCCTCCTCGCTGTCGGCGTCGCTCTGAGGTAGCGGACCGCGAGTCCAGATGATCTCAGATGGCGGACGATCCGACAGCGCCCATTCGAGTTGAGCCCGAAGCCAAGCCTCCTTGGCCTCGATGTCGAGACCGACGAGGACAAACTCCATCTGATTGCGGTAACCCCCGAGGGTGTTGGTCGCCACCTTCAATCGCTCGGGGGGCTTCGAGCCCTTGACACCGTGGACCAGCACTCTGTCAGGACCAGCGTCAGCGAGTTGGATGCTCCCAAGGTCGGTGCTCACATCAGGATTCAGGTACTGCCGACCCTGTATCTCATAGAAAAGTTGAGCCGTTACCGTGTCGAGAGTGGCCATTCCTCCGGTGCCTGGATGTTTGGTGATGACGCTCGATCCATCACTGCGCAGTTCGGCGATTGGGAAACCGAGCGGATGGGCATCTCTCGGCAGGTCCAAGAAGCCCGAGAAGTTTCCGCCCGTGGCTTGGGTGCCGCACTCGATGATGTGCCCTGCAACCACTGCGCCCGCGAGTTGGTCAAGGTCGGATTCGGTCCACCGGTGATGCCAGATGCCCGGTCCGACCACGACCGACGCGTCGGTCACCCTACCGGTCACCACAACATGGGCTCCTGCGTCGAGTGCTCGGGCGATGCCGAAGGCTCCGAGGTAGGCATTGGCGGTCAACGCCCCTGGGAAACCCAGTTCCTCGGCACGGGAGGTCAGGTTGTCGCCATCGATGACTCCGACTGTGACGTCGACTCCGAGGCCGGCAGCGAGTTCGTCGATCCGCTTCGCCAATCCGAACGGATTTAGACCGCCTGCGTTGGCGACAATCCTGACTCCACGGTCAAGCGCGTCGACCAGACAGTCGGCGAGTTGGGCAAGGAACGTGCGAGCGTATCCGAGCGAGGCATCGCGGAGTTGGTCCTTACCGAGGATCAACATGGTCAACTCAGCCAGGTAGTCACCCGTGATGACGTCGATCGGGCCACCGTCGAGCATCTCTCGCATGGCCGAGAGTCGGTCGCCGTAGAACCCAGAACAGTTCGCGATCCGCAATGCTGGGACCTCATCTGAGCTCTCATCAGCAAGCATGCTCACCCCCTACCTTTCGGTCTGACTGTGGCGGCAGATCTGGCACCGCTGGCGGATCTGGCGCTGCTGGCCAAACTGGCACTGTCGGCCGAGCTGGATTTACCGGCCGATCTGGCACCGCTGGCCGAACTGGCGGCCCGCCGTGACACCAGCTCATTGTCGAGTACTTCGGCCCAGCGGTCGAGCACCACTGACCGACGGCGGGCGTCATCACCGAACGCGCTCGCCAGGCCTAGCCCGCGCACCATATCCAAGGTTGCCTGAACCAGCTCTCGTGTCCCCGGAATCGACTCATCGGCGCGGAGTGCGACGACGGCCATCTCATGTGTCTGACGTCCTATACGAAGCTCCACTGGTTCAACCACCGCGCGTAGTTCCGGGTCGGTACGGGCAGCAACCCACAGTTCGAGCGCTGCGGAGAACACATCTGAAGTGAAATGGCCCGCGAGGATCTCGAGCACAGTGCGTCGGTCGGCTGATGCCACCTCATCAGCGCGTGAAAGGAGCTCGTCCATTCGAACCTGAGTCAGGTGATCTACAGCTCCGGCGAGCAGAGCCGCCTTCGACGGAAAGTGATGGAGCTGAGCTCCACGGGACACACCGGCGCGTTCGGAGACCACGGTTGTCGACGTGCCTGCATATCCGAGTTCCACCAGACATTCGATCGCGGCATCCATGAGGCGCAGACGCATTGCACGACTGCGTTCCTCCTGAGGCACACGAGTGAGTGTCACTCGGCCATCTTGAACCCGAACTCACAAACAGTCAAGCCTGTTTTTGATTGAGGGTTGTACAGAGCGTATGACCGAGTCAGTCGTTTCTCAGACCAGTGCTCTCCTCGCCCGGAGTGGGAACGGCGTCCTGGGGTGCACGGTAGAACTCCACGGCGAAGGTAGCCGGGCCGTCAAGGTCCACATGGTGATATCGGGCGGGGGGAATGACAACCGAGCCGCCTGCGCCAACAGCTATGGGCTCATCTGGAGCGTCCTCGAAGACGAAGACAACATCACCGGAGTGAATCACGAGTCGCCCCCACACGCCATCGGCCACCCGGTGGGCCTTTCGCAGACCTGAGGGCGCTGTCGAGTTGTTGAACACGTCGGTTGTCCGTACAAGCTCCAGACCGTCGGGCAACTGGGGTAGCTCCATTGATTTTCTCCTCTGTCGATTTCGCGTGTTTGCAGTATCAGCTTTCCCTTTGGACCCTACCCCCCACTTCGAGATCGCGTGTCGGGTCAGGTGGCACAGAACTTAAGGCGAAATGTCCATCGACAGGCGGTTACCCCTCAGCTCGTTCTGTGATGGACTTGGACTGACATGACCAACTCCATCTCCTGGGATCACGACGACACCATCCACGCGTACTGGGCCGTTCCCGGATCGGTTCTCGTTGGAGAGTATCCGGGTGGCCCTCAGGGTGGCGCACCCGCTGATGCGCTCTCGGCACTTCTAGACAGCGGCATAAGAACCTTCATCGACGTGACGCACCCATCCGAGAGACTGCCGCCATACGGGCCGACGCTGCTGGGTCTCTGTGAGCAGTCCGGCATCGACGTTGCCGTGTTGTCGTTTCCGATCCCCGCTGAAGGTGTCCTGGACATGGACGGCTACGACGCAATAGTTGATCAGATCAGGTCCTCTGTCGGCCTAGGTGGGGTCTATGTTCATGGCCGGGTGGGTCTGGAAAGGTCCGCCGTCGTGATGGGATGCATGCTCATAGACAGCGGCCTCAGCTACGAGGGAGCGATGAGAACGATAAAGGAACGTCGGAGCGGAACAAGGCTCGCTGACACCCGCGCTCCCAATTCCTTTCCCCAGCGCGAAATTCTCATTCGGCGCGCTGATCGACCCCATGCCGATAACCCCGCGCGCTGATCTGCCAGTTGGTCAAAGACCGCACGAACGTGTGCGATACACCGTCGAAGTCAAACTCCACGAAACCGAGCGCGCGGTAGAAGCCGATGGCGTTCAAGTTCTCCGCCGAGACTCCCAGGTGCACGCCGAGCGACCCTAAATCGGCCAGCGCTGCGAGCAGGGTCTCAATCATTCGCCGTCCGTGACCGCGCCCTTGAGCCTCGGGCAACAAGTCGATGTGCAACTCAGATGGGAACTCGGTTACCAGATCGTGACGTGGCTGAGGTCGATTGTGGATAAGAGCGATCAGTAGATCGTCGATCCGGTCCCCGTTCTCGACCAGGACGTGGCGGTGCCTGACGGCTGGCCACCACTCCGACTCGCATCGATCCTCGAACCCGACGGCATCGAGGGAACCCAACACGTAACCGACCACCTCACCATTGGTGTCCTCCAACACGAAAGCCAGGTCCGGTTCTAACAACGCATACGGTGCCGCCCAGATCTCGCCGAAAAGTCGGCCATCATTCACCAGATCAGTCGCGTCCCCGCCCGCAGCACCCGTTCGCAGACAGATCCGATACAGCGCGTCGAGATCAGCGGAATCGAAGGGTCTGATCACAGCATCGGCCACCAGACCACGCTAGGTCGTCACTCATC
>CAUJEC010000198.1 GCA_963169245.1 Actinomycetota bacterium | reverse complement strand
TCGACGACCAGTCGATCGCCGCCTGCGGATCCGATCACTGCTGCGGCTACCCCGGCGTCGGAGAGGCGGGCAAGCACCTCTTCCACGTTCCGCTGCTCCACACAGGCCATAACTCGGCCTGGCGTCTCGGAGAACAACGTTCCATGATCCGCGACACCGCTGACCTGAGCACCAACACCGGAGGCGACGGCCATCTCGGCGAGAGCAAGCCCGATGCCGCCGGTTGAGACGTCGTGGACTCCTGCGAACAGACCGGCGTTCACCAGGTCACGGGTCGCGTCGGCGGTTCTGGCCGCAACATCGAGGTCGAGGTCAGGCAGAGTTCCACGTCCGCGATGCCCAGCGTTGGCCGCCCACTGAGACCCCGAGAGCGACCGCGTGGACTCACCGATCTGGATGATGGAACAACCATCGACAAACCCGACGCCAGGGGGGCGACGATCGAGGTTGTCGATCATTCCCAACACGGCGATCACCGGGGTCGGGTCGATATCCGCGCCGCGGCTTTCGTTGTAGAGACTCACGTTCCCACCAACACACGGGATACCGAACGCGTCGAGCGCCTCACTGAATCCGTCCACCGATTCCGAGAGCTGCCACATGACCTCTGGATGCTCGGGGTTTCCGAAGTTGAGGCAGTTGACCATCGCCAGAGGTCGTGCCCCTACAACAGCAAGATTCATCACCGACTCGACCAGGGTCATCACCGAACCCCTCCGCGGATCCACCGCACACCACAGGTGGTTTCCGTCGGTGGTCACGGCCAGACCGCGACCGGTGTCCTCGTGGGTGACCGGGTGCTTGAGCCGGAGCACTCCAGCGTCGCCCCCAGGGGCCTCGACGGTGTTGAGGAACAGCATGTGGTCGTATTGCGAATAGACCCACGAGTAGTCGGTGAGCATCGCCAGAAGATCAGCTGCCACATCGGCAGGCGCGGCCAAGTCATCTGCCGAATCGGCCTGACGGTCCGCCAGATCAGCGGGGGGCGACAGGGGGCGGTTGTACAGCGGGGCCTCGTCCTCCAGGGCGACGGCTGGAACGTCGCAGAGAACCTGCCCGTCAGCGTCGAGGACCCTCAAGTTGGCAGTGTCGGTCACCGTTCCGATGACGGACGCGGTGATCTCCCACCTCGCTGCTATGGCCAGAACGTCGGCGAGATTGTCGGGCTCGACGATAGCGAGCATCCGTTCCTGCGATTCCGACGTCATGACCTCGAAGGGTTCCATCCCCATCTCACGGAGATGGACGCTGTCCACTGTCACGTCCATACCGGCACCGGCCTTGGCGGCAGTCTCTGCGGTCGCGCAGGTGATTCCGGCGCCGCCCAGGTCCTGAACACCGACTGCCAGATTGCGGTCGAGAAGATCCAGGCATGCCTCAATCAGGCGCTTCTCCTCGTAGGGGTCGCCCACCTGGACGCTCGGTCGCTTGTCCGCGTCCTCCTCGTCGTCGGAGAAACCGGCGGAAGCGAGCACCGACACGCCGCCAATGCCATCTCGACCGGTGGAGGATCCAAGGAGGACCGCCAGGTTGCCGACACCCTCGGCCCGGCCGAGCACGAGTCGCTCTGCAGGCATGATCCCCAGACAGAAGACGTTGACGAGGGGATTGTCGGTATAGGTCTCATCGAAGATGGTCTCGCCGCCGATCGTCGGAACACCGACCGAGTTGCCATAACCGGACACACCCGAGACGACACCCTCGGCGATCCAACGCGAACGCGGGTCGTCTAGCGGACCGAAGCGCAGCGGGTCCATGACAGCTATTGGCCTTGCGCCCATGGAGAAGATGTCACGAAGGATCCCGCCGACCCCAGTCGCAGCACCCTGATAGGGCTCGATGGCCGATGGATGGTTGTGGCTCTCGATACGCAGCGCGATCGCGATTCCGTCGCCGACGTCGACCACTCCAGCGCCTTCGCCCGGACCGACGAGCACATGGTCCCCTGCTGTGGGAAAGCGTCGCAGGTGGATACGCGAACTCTTATACGAACAGTGCTCGGACCACATGACCGAGAACATCGCGAGTTCCAGGTAGTTGGGTTCACGGTCGAGGATCTCGATGATCCTTTGGTATTCGTCATCTGTGAGCCCGAGAGCCCGGTGGATCGATTCGCTCGGCGAGACATCGGTCATGCCCTGAGGCTACCGGCCACCGGCCACCTCCGAGAAGACAGGCAGAACCGGCCCAATTCAGCCCTGACGCATTCTTTGAGGGTCCTCACAATCGGTGTGTCCAAACTGCTCCGCCCCACAGATCACGACCAATAGCGGTATGCCGTCTGAGAGCTTTATCGAAAGTCACATTGAGATATTTGAATCAATGTGGAGCTTTGGATCTATTGTTCCATCCATGACAGAGCAGACCACGAAGCGTCAACCATCCAAGGAACAACTTGCTGCAATGGGTCGAGGTCGGAAGGCTTCCTCTGCTGTAGGGGCTTATTTGGAGGCACTTGAACAGCATCGACCCAAGCGCGGTCGGCGAGTCTCCGCAGAAGATCTTGAGAAGCGAATCGAAGCTGCCAAGGATGTAATAGCCACCACCTCGTCCGCCCTCCAAAGGCTGAATGCAACTCAAGAACTTATGGACCTCGAGCGTCGGCTGGAGGAAGCTCGAGCACCGAAGGTAGACCTGAGCGCGCTTGAGCGTGGATTCGTCGAGTTCGGCGCTATCTACGCTGAGTCGAAGGGCATCACCTATGAGGCTTTCAAATCGATCGGTGTCTCTCCAGCAGTCCTCAAGGAAGCCGGCATCAAGCGCTGATTCCACCGGCTCGAATGGCGACGGATCACAGAATCAGTCGCTTGCGAACAACGACAATGCCGACCCGATTCATTTCAGGTCGGCATTGTCGATTACGGCCAATCGAGTCGCTTTGCCCGCCTATACGGCTACCGGTGCTCCCGCAGCGGTGAGCACGGACCTCATGAGCACCAGCCCATCCTCGGAGCCGAGAAGCCCATGGCTTGCACGTTCCGGGTGGGGCATCAGTCCGACCACGTTCCTTTGGGCATTGCAGATCCCGGCGATGTCATCTACGGAACCATTGGGATTCTCGACGTAACGCAGAACCACGCGGTCCTCGTCACGCAATTGAGCTAGCGTCTCCGACGAACATGTGAAGTTGCCCTCGAAATGGTTTATCGGCATTCGCAGAATCTGGCCGACCTCTGCCTCAGAGGTGAGGGCGGAATCATTGGAATCAACTCGCAGGTCCACCATTTCACAGCGGAACTTGAGGCGAGCATTCTTCTGGAGGGCGCCGGGAAGAAGATGTGCCTCGGTCAGGACCTGAAACCCGTTGCAGATACCGACTACTGGACCACCAGCCCTGGCGAACTCGACAATCGGCTCCATTACCGGCGAGAACCGCGCGATGGCTCCGGGACGAAGATAATCACCGTGGGCGAATCCGCCGGCAATTATCACTGCATCGGCATTGTGGATGGAATGATCGTCATGAAAGATGATCTCAGGCTTGGCGCCGAGCCGTTGAACAACCTCTGCAACGTCAAGTTCGCAGTTGGTTCCGGGAAACTGGATTACAGCGACCTTGGTTGCCATCAGGAATCGGACCCGTCCGAAGCCTCTGCTTGACCCGAAACTACGATCGACACGTCCTCGATAACCGGGTTGCTCAGGAACTTCTCACAGATCGATTGGACCGATGACTCCGCAGTGCTTCGGTCATCAGCATCAATACTGAAGCGGATGCTCTTACCGACCCGGACGTCACTTACTCCGTCGAAACCCAATGCGGGAAGCGCCCGCTCGATGGTCGCACCCTCTGGGTCCGAGATTCCCGGGCGGAGCGATACTTCGACCTGAACATCAAACGTCATGAACCTGAGTCTCCCACACTGCGACGTGACATCATCAACCACGGCCATACAGGCCCGGCAACCAATTGCGATGCGCCAGTCGGAATGCGCCGGACCAGGATGCCCGTCGGGCTACGAGACCGCTTGTGCCAGTCGACTGGACGTCGGCCGGCCGACACCATGTTCGCTCAGTGGCTGGGGTACCAGTCATCAAGTGACAACCCGGTGATCCGCTCATAAGCCTCGCGGTATCGCTGTGAGGTCGCAGCGATCACATCGACGGGCAGTGGTGGAGCGGGAGGTCGCTTGTCCCAGTAGAGGCTCTCGAGGAAGTCACGAACCGGTTGCTTGTCGAAACCCTGGGGAGTGGCGCCGGGGCTCCAGTCCTCCACCGCCCAGAAACGTGACGAATCGGGAGTCAGGACCTCGTCGGCCAGAACGAGCTCCTTCGAGCCGTCCTCGTTGGTGACCAGCCCGAACTCGAACTTGGTGTCCGCCAACAGGAAACCCGAAGACTCCGCCTGCACCGTCGCTCGGCGAAACACCGCAAGGCTCACCTCTCGCACCTGCTCGGCAAGGTCTCCCCCGACGATCTCCGCGGCCCGGTCAAAGGTGATGTTCTCGTCATGGGTTCCGAACTCAGCCTTTGTGGATGGGGTGTAGATCGGCTCGGGAAGCTTCTCCGCCTCACGCAACCCCTGAACCACCGGCATCTGGTGGATGGTCCCGTTGTTGCGGTACTCCTTCCATGCCGAACCTGCGATGTATCCCCGCACGATCGATTCGATCGGCAGCATCTCGACACGCCGGCACAACATCGTCCGACCAGACAGCTCGGGGCGCCGCGCCGACTCGGGCAGGGCATCGAGGTCGGTCGATATGAGGTGGTTGTCGATGACATCGGAGAGTTCACGGAACCAGAAGGCCGACATGGCCGTCAGCACCCTGCCCTTGTCCGGTACAGGCTCCGCCATCACGACATCGAACGCGGAGAGCCTGTCCGTGGCGACCATGATCAGTCGGTCATCACCGGCGTCGAAGAGATGTCTGACCTTGCCCGCGTGAACCTCTTTGAGTCCGATCTCGGGGACCTTCGAAATTGGTTTCACAGAATCTCCTGTCCGTTGTACTTAGCGTCTTCGGGGTAGCGCTCGACGATCGAGTCCACAGCCTCGATAAAAGCCGCTGTCTGACGTCTGGCATTGCCTACAAAACCGAGCGGCTCACCCAGAGCCGATATGAGCGCATCCCTGTCGAGACCCAGTCGAGGATCAGCGGCAAGCCGTTCGATCAGATCGTTGCCCTCCGAACCCTGTTCTCGCATCTCGAGCGCGACCGCGACGGCGTGTTCCTTGATGACCTCATGCGCCGTCTCGCGCCCGACGCCGGCCCGCACCGCTGCCATCAGCACCTTGGTGGTGGCGAGGAAGGGAAGATACCTACGAAGCTCCCGGTCGATGACCGCGGGAAATGCCCCGAATCCGGCCAATACGTCGAGGAAGGTCTGGAAGGCGCCATCCGTCGCGAAGAAGGCATCCGGAAGAAGTACCCGCCTCACGACCGAACATGAAACGTCACCCTCGTTCCACTGTTCTCCCGAAAGACCGGCCGCCATGGTCAGGTGACCATTCAGGATCACACGCAGTCCATTGATCCGTTCACAACTGCGTGCGTTCATCTTGTGGGGCATGGCCGACGACCCGACCTGCCCTTCCCTGAACCCCTCCGTCACGAGTTCGTTTCCGGCCATGAGGCGAAGCGTCGTCGCCAGTGAGGAAGGACCGGCCACGAGTTGGACCAGCGTCGAGACCACCTCTAGGTCAAGTGACCGCGGGTAGACCTGTCCGACATTCACAAGAGAGTTGTCGAATCCAAGATGTCGGGCCACGCCTGCCTCGAGCAGGTCCATCTTCTCGGCATCTCCCTCGAAGAGGTCGAGTTGATCCTGTTGGGTGCCGACCGGCCCCTTGATCCCGCGCAACGGGTAGTTCTCGAGCAGGTCCTCCAGCCTGCCGAACGCGACCATCAGTTCCTCGCCGGCATTCGCGAAACGCTTACCGAGTGTCGTCGCCTGCGCCGCCACGTTGTGGCTACGGCCCACGAGAGCGGTCGCCTCGTGCTGGGCAGCGAGTTCGGCCAAGCGCACCAGCGATGCGATCACCCGGGTTCTGATCAACTCGAGACCTGAGCGGACCTGCATCTGTTCGACGTTCTCGGTCAGGTCACGCGAGGTCATTCCCTTGTGTGCGTGCTCGAATCCGGCGAGGCCCGAGAACTCCTCGAGTCTTGCCTTCACGTCGTGCCGGGTGACTCGTTCACGGCTGTCTATCGACTCCAGATCGACCTTGTCGACGACGCCCTCATACGCGTCGATCGCCTCCTGGGGAACATCGATCCCCAGGTCCCTCTGTGCACACATGACCGCAATCCACAGGCGTCGTTCGAGCACGACCTTGTTGGCCGGTGAGAACAGATGGTTCAGTTCTGGGCTCGCGTAGCGGAGGGACAGGACATTGGGCGAATGACTCACCGGACAAGTCTGCCTCAGCCCGGTGTTCAAGGTTCAAGCAGGTAAAGCCGATGACTAGTTGATGGACCCTGATCACAGCGGACCAGTTGCTCAGGAACGGAGAGGTACATGAGCCACGCCTGCATTCGCCACCCGATGACCTTCGGAAATCATCTGTGTTCGGAGTGTGGACACAGGTTCTGCGACGACTGTGTCGTCTACCCCTATGGCACCAAACGGGCCGGGTTGTGCATCAAATGCGCCTTGGATCGAGCGGGGGTCCGCAAACGGCGATCCGACATGCCCAAACTCTCAAGGAAGTCCGTCAGAGCGAGGCTCAAGGAGGACGCCGCCCACGCCGGTGAGACAGCCAAGGTGGCCGAGGCGACCGACGAGACAGATGTCGAGGAGACGACTCCGTGGATCGGAGAGTCGACGAGTCTGGATTCGATACCAGGAGCCTGGTCCGAAACGTTCTCCTGAGTAGACCTACTCGGCGGATTCCGGGCACGGAACCAGCCACCGAAGCCCGGAGACGGAACCTCTAGGCGGATTCTGGGAGCTGTCTGGCGGACCGCTCCGAGAACTCAACGACCTCGGATCGCCCGACCCACCTCGGCGTCCTGGTGCAGGGCATGATCATTCAGTTCACTCTGGAACTCGACAAGCCTCTCCGCCAACTGGATATCGCCAAGAGCCAGGATACGCAGTGCCAGAAGCCCGGCGTTTCTGGCGCCACCGATCGCCATTGTCGCCACAGGCACACCACCGGGCATCTGAACGATGGAATGAAGTGAGTCGACTCCACCGAGCGCCTTGGTCTGAACCGGAACCCCGATCACAGGACGAGTTGTGAGTGAAGCCACCATGCCGGGTAGGTGAGCCGCTCCACCGGCTCCGGCGATGATCACCCTGATGCCGCGATCAACGGCGTTCTGTGCGTACTCGACCATCCGCAGTGGGCTTCGATGGGCGGAGACCACCCGGACCTCGTGGCCAACGCCAAAGCGCGTGAGCTCATCAGCGGCCTGAGACATCGTGGGCAGATCCGACGAGCTGCCCATAATTATCCCGACGACCACCTCTCGTTCGTCGTCCCCGTGACCTTCCTGTGTGTGGTCGTCCCTCTCAGCGGCGTGGTCGGTCATCTCTTCAGTCTCTCGCGATTGTCGCCACTCTGGCGCCATTGACTCTGGCGCCATTGACTCTGGCGCCATTGACTCAGCCGCCATTGGTGAGAGCTGTCGCCACAGCAGCGGCCTGTTCACGACAGATGGCCAGGTCATCTCCGGTGATGGTGACATGACCCAGCTTGCGGGCAGGCCGCGGCGACTTGCCGTAGAGATGGACGTGAGCACCCGGCGCAATTCGCAGGCCGGATGCCTGCTTTGACCGCGGATCGACTGCGTCCCCGACCACGTTGTGCATCACAGCGACGGGGTGGCTCGGCTCGGTCGGCCCGAGCGGCCAATCGAGAATCGCGCGCAGGTGCTGTTCGAACTGTGAGGTGGCGCTCGCCTCGATGGTCACGTGGCCGGAGTTGTGTACCCGAGGTGCGATCTCGTTGATGATCAGTTCTCCGCCCGAGACGAAGAGCTCGACGGCGAGCACGCCGACTGCGCCCGCGTGGGTTGCGATCCTGATGGCGATGTCCGTTGCCCGAGCCTGAATCTCGGGCGATACATCCGCCGGGAGGATCACCTCGTCACACATCCCATCCACCTGGACGGTCTCGACCACGGGCCACACAGCCGTCTCGCCACTCGGGTTACGGGCCACCAGAACGGCCAGTTCCAGGTCGAGGTCCAACAGAGGCTCCAGAACCAGTGGCGCACCGTCGTAGGTTGCAAGAAAGTCGCGCAATTCCGTGGCATCGAGGATCCACACCCCCCGACCGTCATAACCACCCCGGGACGCCTTGACCACAACCCGACCCTCACCGTCGGCGTGTTGGTCGACGAAACTCAGGGCGTCGGAAGTTGCGTCTTTTCGTGCTTCGGCGGAGCCATCTCCCACATCGATGATCGCGAATGGTGGCACCGGCAGCCCAAGCGAAGCAAAGGTGCTGCGCTGGTGTGCCTTGTCGGAGAGTCGCAGGGTGGTGACCGACGGTCGGACGGCTACGCCGTTGGACTCGAGCTCGCCCAGAGTCTCCCAATCCACGTTCTCGTGGTCGATCGTCACGACATCGACGGCAGCCGCCAGCCGCCGTATGGCTTCGGGGTCATCCGGTCCACCCCTGAGCACATCGACCAC
>CAUJEC010000197.1 GCA_963169245.1 Actinomycetota bacterium | reverse complement strand
CACGGTTTGGGTGGTGGAAGGGATCTTGTAGCTGAGATCGAGTTGTTGGCGCAGCGGTTGGCTGTGGGCACTTTCGAGCTTCTGGTTCTGATCGGTGAGGCCGAGGAGAGCGGGGTTTGGATGCTTTCTGGTGCTTTGTCTTGTGGCGCCTGGCTGGCTGAACTGTCAGAGATCGAGATCTCGACTGCTCGTACACAGTTGAGAGTTGCTCGCCTGATGCGCGAGTTCCCCCGGTTGTGTGAACTGATGCGGACCGGTGAGATCTCCTATTCCAAAGCGCGTGTGTTGGCCGGGTGTCTCGATGCTGGCAACCATATGGAGTTGTTGGCGTTGGCTCTGGTGACGCCGCTGCGTTCGTTGGGAATGGCGATAGCGGCGTGGTCTGCTCGTAACGAAGATCACGATGCGATTGGTGACAGGCAACACGAGTCGCGTTCGGTGTCGTGGCGCACTGACCCCGATGGGATGGTCACGATCACAGCGAGGCTCGAACCGGTTGTCGCCGGGATGCTCTGTGCTCTGGTCGACAAAACCGTCATGGTAAACGACGCGCCCGTGGGCGCGTCTTTGGCCCAGCAACGAGCGGACGCGTTAGCAGCGGTAACTATCGGCGAAACATGGGGCACATCAACAGTCCCCGACGCGCCCATGGGCGCGCCCGCAAGCGACGCCACGAACGCGGTAGCTGACAGTCACCCAGCCACAGCAACCGCTGGCCCGGGTGCTTCTGGTCGGGGTGCTTCTGGTCGGGGTGCTTTTGGCCCGGGAGGGGCCAGTACAGCCGATGCTGGCGGGCTGGGCTCCGCTCGCCCGGGTGGTGGCGGGCCGATGGTCGCTGAGGTTGTGATCCATGTGCGGGGTGATGGCAACACGCTTGCTGATGGCACCCCGCTGACCGACCATGCCGTTGGGGCACTGTTACCGGAGTCGTTTGTGTCGCTGCTCATCTGTGACAGTGAACGGCGGCCCATAGATGCCAGTCCCCGGCGGCGTTTCCCCACACGGCGTCAACGTCGCGTGATCGATGAACGCTACAGACAATGCGTATCACCGGGTTGTGTGAGCGAACAGTTCCTCCAGTACGACCACCGGATCCCATACGCCCAGGGTGGGCTGACAGTTCTCGAGAACCTCCAACGCCTCTGCGGGCCACACAACCGAACCAAAAGCGAAGCCGACGGGACAGGCAGACCGGACCGATAACACCCGGAAACACCCCCACACTGACACAACACAGAAGCGTGAGTGCCCTGAACCGTCACAGAAGTGCCAGTGGTCTGACCCGTTATAGGAGTGTCAAGTGGGGGTCGCTCGACGAGCCGGGACACCGAGGCGCAGGTGTCTGACGTGGGCGCTGCCGTTCAGTGTCCTCGCTTGATCCAATCCTCAAGGGCTGGGGCCTCGGCCCCGATGGTGGTCGACTCCCCGTGTCCGGTGTGGACGATCGTCTCGGGCGGGAGCGTCAGGAGGCGTTCGCGGATTGATCGAATGATGGTGTCGAAGTCCGAGAAGCTGCGACCGGTGGCTCCCGGTCCGCCGCAGAACAGCGTGTCTCCGCTGAATACATGCCTCGTATCGTCGTACACGCAGACGCATCCGGGGGAATGGCCGGGAGTGTGCATGACACTCAGATCGCACCCAGCGACGGTCAGTTGGTCGCCGTCTGCGAGCGAGACGTCCGGATCCCGATCCGGGTAGACGACGTCCCAGAGCATCCGATCATTTGGGTGCAACATGATCGGAGCGTCGACGATCTCCTGGAGTTCTGCCGCAGCGTTGATGTGGTCGTTATGACCGTGGGTGAGCAGGATGCCGACCACATTCCGACCGTTGGCTGCTGCGGCGATCGCCTCAGCGTCGTGAGCGGCGTCGATGATCAACACCTGTCGGTCGTCGCCGAGTAGCCAGATGTTGTTGGTGACCTCCCACTCCCCGCCGTCGAGGGCGAAGATCCCGTCGGTCTGAACGAGTTCGATTCCGAAACCCGGTGCATAGCCGGCATTCATCAGATCACCACCACGCTTCGAAGAACCTCGCCACGCTGCATTCTGGCGAATGCCGTCTCTATATCTCCCAGACCGATCCGTTCGGAGACGAAGGCATCGAGGTCCAGCCGACCCTGTAGATACAACTCGGTGATCATCGGGAAGTCCCGGCTCGGCAGGCAGTCCCCGTACCACGACGGTTTGAGTGCACCGCCCCGTCCGAAGAAGTCGATCATTGGGATGTCTGGCATCGCCATGTCGGGTGTGGGAACTCCGACCTGAACGACGGTTCCGGCAAGATCACGGGCGTAGAACGCCTGTTGGAGGACGGCCGGGTTGCCCACAGCCTCGATGCAGACATCGGCGCCGAAACCATTGGTTGCGGCCTGTACTGCTTCCACCGCGTCGACCCTTGACGCGTCAACAGTATGGGTCGCTCCGAACTCGACGGCCCGCTCCAGCTTTCGTGCATCGAGGTCGACGGCGATGATCCGAGTTGCCCCGGCGAGCTTCGCGCCCGTAATCGCTGCACAGCCGACGCCGCCGCATCCGAACACCGCAACGGAGTCACCCGGTTGCACATTGCCGGTGTGCATGGCTGCACCGATTCCAGCCATGACGCCACAGCCCAGAAGCCCAACTGCGCCAGGATCGGCGGCGGGGTCGACCTTCGTCGCTTGGCCCGCTGCAACAAGGGTCTTCTCGGTGAACGCCCCGATCCCAAGGGCCGGGGTCAACTCGGTCCCGTCGGTGAGCGTCATGCGCTGGGTCGCGTTGTGTGTGGCGAAGCAGAACTGGGGCCTACCCCGGCGACATGCCCGGCATTCTCCACAGACCGCACGCCAGTTGAGAACAACGAAATCTCCCGGCGCAACCGAAGTCACATCAGAGCCGACCGACTCGATGGTCCCCGCCGCCTCATGGCCCAGTAGGAACGGGAACTCGTCATTGATCCCGCCCTCCCGGTAGTGCAGGTCGGTATGGCAGACGCCACATGTCGCAACGTTGACCACCACCTCACCCGGGCCCGGATCGGGAACGACGACAGTTGTCAGCTCAACTGGCTCTCCCTCTGCTCGGGCGATGACGCCCTTTACGTGATGCGGCATGAAGTTCCCCCGGTTGATCGATTGCGGCATCAACCATAGTCATGCGTCGACATCGGTAGAGGGCGTAGGCGACCACGATCAAGAGCAGTGCAGCCAGGGTTGCCCTCACCCGCGGGTCGGCCAGTGGGCTCGGCGGGTCGGTCAGCAGTCTCGTCGTGTCGGCGGTCGGGCTCGTCGGGTTGGCGGTCGGGGCGCCTATCCCGCCAGCGATATCGCCTCTGGGGCCGTTGCCTCTGGGGCCCTCGACTCTGGGGCCTTCGCGTCGCGCTAGTTCCTCCTCGTAGAACGACGTCGGTACCGACAGCACGAACCCGGCACCCGCGGCGATCGGTGCACCCCGGTAGCGGGTGATCCTCACGTCTCCTTCGCGAAATGCCGTCACAGGGGACTTCTGTCCCGAACACAGCTTGGTCATCGCCAACCACGGCCCGGATATGACCGTCGCCCCCACGTCGGCGCCGTCGCGGAGTTCGATCTGGCCACGCATGAACTCGATCGTGACCGACATGTCCCGATCGGAAGCGGTCATGACGACAGGCCCTCTGAGGACTCGAGCTACCCGGGCTCGGCTCGGGAAGTCACGCAGGTTGTCCTCGAGCAGTCCGCCGAGCATGTACGCCATGCCGGACGCATCGTCGCCGTCGCGGAGCACGACCGATGGGGGCGTTGTTTTGGTGCGGGAGCCGGTTGCCATAGGGGATTCAGATCTGTCGCCACCAGGGGTCGATGTTCAGATCCTCAGCCATGACCTGGAGCGCGTTGTAGCCGGGACCGAAAGTGATGAAACCGTGAGGATGCTGAGTGGACCCGCCCATGTAGAGGCCCTCGATGGGTGTGCGGTACTGGCCGAGTTCCGGCAGAGGACGCTGGTCCAACATGTTGTCGAGCGAGATCTCACCCATCATCCAGTCACCACGAACCATGTTCGGCATCTTGCGTTCGATGTCGAGCGGAGTGAACGGAACCCAGTCGACATAGGCGTCCTCGGTCAGGTTCGGGGCGTATCGTTTCCAGACGTCAAGGCACCGCTCGCCGTACCAGCGGCCCATGTTGTCCCACTCGCCGGCACCAACGCCGTTGACCTCGAAGGGGGCGAACTGTCGGAGGAGCCCGGTGTAGTAGCCCTCGGGTGCATCGGTGGGGTCATAGAGCGAGTTGACCGCAGCGTTGGGTCGCGGGTCGGGGACCTTACCGGCCCGGATCAGTCGCCAGTCCTCGTTCAGTTCGGCAGGTGAGCTGTAACCGAGGTTGACCACCCATGCCCGGTTGACGTCGGGGTCGAACTCGGCAGCCTCGTACTCGGGCAGTCGATTCATTGCGGCGTGAACCGAGAACAACGTCCAGTCCTTGTGGGCGATCTTGTTCTCGACCTTCTCCCGCAGTTCCACATCGACGGCATCCTTGTTAAGGAAACGAAGGAAGGTCTGCTCGACATCGACGGTCGAAACTACCGCCTTGCGCGCGGTGATCTGCTCGCCCGATGACAGGGTGACCCCAACCGCTCGACCGCTTTCCACCATGATCGTCGACACGTCCGCGTCGCTGATCATCACGCCGCCGTGTTGGGCGAGGTCACGCCACAGGGCGTGGGCGAGCCGGTGTGAGCCACCTACACAGAGATGCCAGTTGTTGATCTTGCCGACGAGTAGCGGGAACCCGATCGCCAGTCCCTTTACGTCGGTGGTGTAGCTGCAGACCGACGCGTGGAACGCGAGATGCGCCTTGATCTTGTCGTTGGTGAAATGCTGGTCGAGGAACTCGTTGATCGTCTCGCGTCGCAGCTTCACCCCCAGGAACTCGGAGCGGTCCTCCACCCCGAACTGTGCGAGAGCCCTGGTCAGTTCCTTGACCGACATCGGGGGCTGGTACATGAGCGTTCCCAGCAACAGGTCGACAAAACCGTGGGCCTCGTCGTAGAGGCGACGGAAGGTCTGAGCGTCGACCTCGGAGAACCGTGCCATCGACTCGACCGTCTTGTCGATGTCGGCGTGCACTGTAAGGGCGGTTCCGTCGTCGTAGATCGAGGCCATCTGGACCTCGGGTCGTACGTATTCGATCCCGTGTGAACGGACCTCCAGATCATGAACCGGAGGAGCCATGTCGACAAAGGTGTGGTAGTTGGCGTGCACGTTGTGAAGGAACCCAGCCTGGGTGAGTTCCTCAGTGCAGAGCCCTCCGCCTTCTTCGTGGCGACGCTCCAGAACGATCACGTCGAGGCCGCTACGGGCCAGGTATGCGCCGAGGGTCAGACCGTTGTGACCCGCCCCGATGATGACTACATCACATGCTTCACGCATAAGGTGGTTCTCCCTTTGGCCAGTCGGTTTGGACTCCGTGGGTGTAGGCATCGAGCAGCACCTGGACGTGTTCGGCCTGTCGCATCAGGAACCGCATGTCGCCACGAACCTTGATGACCCCGCCGAGCGCGGCGTCGATCGGGTCGATCACTCCGCCGACGACGGCATCGAACTCTGATGCTGGACCGACGAAGCGGTAATCGAGTTTGATCTCGTCGGTGCTCTGTGCGGCCTCATCAACCTCTCGGTACCACTCGCAGGCGCCCTTTGCGATGCGGATCAGGAAATGGCGAGAGGATGCCTCATCGACATAGGGCGAGACCCCGTCGCCCTCGATGTCGACCGCGATGTGCAGCGTCTCCGGTGGAAGCCCGTCCATTCCGGCGACCCGGTTGTTGATGGCCTCCTTGACCAGGTCGTACCACTCGGGTGTGTAAACGTCCGCCATTTCAGTACCCCCTTGATGAGACGACTGGCGATGGAAGGCCGAGATCTTCGGCAATGGTCTTGTAGGCGTTGTAGCCACATGCGGAGTGGACCCCGCCACCCGGGTATGACGAGGGTCCACAGAAGTACAGGCCATCGATCTCGGCCCGGTATTGGGAAGCCTCTGGGAAAGGGCGATTGATTCCCATCTGGTCGGGGGAGAACTCGCCGTTGGAGAAGTCGCCCTCGAGGATCATGTTCTTGCGTTCCATCAGATCCGGGGTGTGCACCCGGTGCTCGATCACGTTGCCCGGGGTCATGTTCGGTGCAGCCTCTCGCCACCGTGCCAGGAACCTGTCGTTGAAGGTCGCCCTGACATGGGCCCATTCCTCTGCACTCAGATCGCTTGCAGGGGGAAGGAAGTACCAGCCCGTAGCGGAGTGGTGTCCTGGCGGTGCCTGAGATCTGTCCCACAGAGAGTTGACCCAGAGCCCGGCGCCGGGGGAGGGCATCCTGCCCATGTAGGCGTCGCGGATGTAGTCGATGCATTCCCGTGCCGACTCGTACCCGACGAGCGTGTAGAAGGTTCGGTTGATCTCGGGATCATGGGCTGCGGACCGGTAGTCGGGAGCATCATGAAGGCAGAACATGGGAGTTCCGAGAACGTGGCTGGGGCCCGAGCGGAAGGCCTTGGCCCGTTTGATCCACAGCTCCGACAGGTTCTCCTCGCCGACGAGGTCGAGAAGTGTCTGTTGGACATTCGCGTTCGAGGCAACACATTTGGTTGCCCGGATGTCGCCGGTCCTGGTGTGGACGCCGACGGCCCGGCCATCCTCGATGATGATCCCGCTGACCGAATTGTTCTCGATCAGCTCGACACCCTCGCGATAACAGGCCTGCGTCATTGCCTTTGCAAGGGTGTGGGTTCCTCCGAGAACTAGTTTCCAGTTGGCCATCGTCCACATGACAAAGGTCAGGAACCCGGCACCGGTGCCGGTCTGATCGACAGGGAACCCGAACTCGACACAACACCGGTACAACAGAGCGCGGAGCTCGTCTGTTTCGAACAGTTCGTCGATGACGACCTTGGGCGACTTGGTAGCAAAGTGGCTCGTGATCCCGATGTCACCAAAGACTGATTCGAGGATCATGGCCTGTGTCGCATCGCCCTGGGCGGTCGGCGGGTTGTACAGGCCGACCGCGAGCATCTGCTGTATCGCCTGAGCACGCCGCTTGAGATCGACATAGGTGTCGGCATCGGAGCGGGAATACCGGGCGATGCTTGCATGGGTTCGGTCGAGCAGATCGGGTCGATGGAGGATCACCGGTGGTCGACCGTCGGCGAACGCGATTCCGGCCTGTGCTTCGGGGACAATGGTTCTCAGGCCGAGGCTCTCGAGATCGAAGTCCTGGATCATCGGCATGATGTCGAAGAACTCCATGAACTGTGCGTGCAGGTTGAACCTGAACCCGGGGCGAAGTGGCTCCTCGGTGTTCACACCACCGCCCTCTTCGTGTCGCCGCTCGACGATGGCGGTTTTCAGACCCGCCCGGGCTAGATATGCAGCCGTACACAGGCCGTTGTGACCGGCCCCGATGACGATTGCGTCGTAACTCCTGTGGACCATTAGGTGTCCTCTCTACGAGCTTGAATGGGACAATAACGATTGTTTTGTCCCGCGTCATGGGATTGTGGCGAATGTCTCCGGATTTGTACGTCCAACCGCTCGCGAGAAGAAAACATCGCCGACCGAAGTATCTCGGCGGAGGAGTGTCAGGAGTCGCTGCGAGAGAGTTCTGCGGGGTGGTGTCGGTTGTGTATGTTCACTCTCGATCGACTCAACGCGGACCGGAACCAGAACCAGGGACATGGAGAGACAGGGACATGGAGAGACATTGAGAACAAGCCCCTGTGTGACCACTGTGGCCCTCGCCCTGTTGGTCGTGTTTGGCGTTCTCGGAACAGCTTGTTCACGCAACTTCGTGCCGCTTGAAGTGGGGCACTGCCTACCCGATGGAAGCGGCATCGAAGGGCGACGAGCTCAGGCGCCGACGCTCGTGTCGTGCTCCAGACCGCACCGATATCAGGTGTTCACGGTCGAGACTCTGACACCCCCGTCCAATGAGTGGCCGGGCGACGATGTGGTCACGGCCAATGCGGAGCAGCTGTGCGTGGCGGCGATCAGGGATGCAACCGGTCTGGAACCAAAGGACACCCCCGATGACGTCGAACTCTTCCATGTCGATCCGACGGAGGGCTCATGGCGAGCTGGAGACCGTGACGTCGAGTGTCTCTTCCGCTGGGACAACCTGACCATGGACACGCTGGTCAAGTCACCCGGCTAGCCGACGAGTTGACCGATCGGTTCCATCTCGAGCTGGTTCCGAGTCTGGCGAGCACCGTGGTGTGTCACATCGTCTCGTGGCCTTGACCGACAGAGAGCGTTGACCTTCTGGCGGCCTTGGCCGTCGGAACGGGGCTCGGCAGGATCGGTTGGGTCAGCCGAGGTCAGGATCAGGGTCGGTTAAGTCGTGGTCCGGCCACCTGGGTTCTCGTTTTTCGAGGAACGCCGAGATGCCCTCATGAGCTGCTGGAGCGTTGAGTCCTTCGCACATTGCCTGTGACGCAATCGCATATGCGTCATCGAGTGGTCTCGACATCTGATGGCGCAGTGCCGATTTGCCGGCTCTGATCACTGCTGACGGCTTGGCCGCAATGGTGGCCGCCAGTTCGCCGACCGCCGAGTCCAGATCCTCGGGTTGAACGACATCGTTGACGAGACCGATTCGGTGCGCCTCGTCAGCGCTGACCATCTCACCGGTCAGAAGCATCCTCATGGCGTGTTTGGGTGCGATCGTCCGCGCGAGTGGGACCGCAGGGGTCGAGCAGAACAGCCCGATATTCACCCCCGGTGTGGCGAACCTCGCGCTGGTGCTTGCAATCGCAAGATCACATGATGCGACAAGTTGGCAGCCTGCGGCGGTGGCCACCCCGGCTACCTTCGCGATCACTGGTTTGGTGAGCATGGATACGCGCATCATCACTGTCGAACAGGTATTGAAGATCTGCTCTGCAGCCTCTGGTGTCGCCGAGTGGAGTTCGGCGAGGTCATGTCCGGCACTGAAGGCGGGGCCGTTGCCGGCGATCACCACGACGCGCACGGTGGGGTCGGACTCCATCGCGTCGAGCGCATGATCGAGTGATTCGAGCAGATTGAGCGACAGCGCGTTCCGGCTCGGCGGTCGATTGAGCGTGAGAGTCCCGATGTGGTCATCAACGCTGATCAGGACCGAATCCTCTTGGAACATGTGCACCTCCGAGAGTCGCCCAATGCTAGGGGCCGGGGAGGGGAGTAGCGCTGCGGCGGCCGACTGGCACTGGGGAAGGGTGGGGTCGGCCACGAGCCTGTGACCGACTCGTCAAAAACAAACAGGGTCCTGCTTGAACAGAACCCCGAGATGGCATGAGTTTTTGGTGCGCCCCCTGGGACTTGAACCCAGAACCTGCGGATTAAGAGTCCGATGCTCTGCCAATTGAGCTAGAGGCGCGCTCGCCGATAACCGGCCGGTCTTTTGTAGTTGACTCCGGTGCACGACACAAGTGCATTGGCTCTCAACCTTGAGTAGCTGCCCATTCGGCGACACGTCGAGCACTCTCATCCTCAGAAAGATCCTCCACCCGAGACATGATCGACCATCGAACACCGAAAGGGTCCCGGATGGAGGCGAACCTGTCCCCGGACACAAATGTGCTGAGGGGCTCTCTGATGGATGCTCCGGCCTCCATTGCTCGTTGAACGGTCTCGTCGGCGTCTTGACAGTAGATTCCCAGTGAATAGCAGTCGCTGTCGCCCGAAGGGCTAGGCACTAGGCCATAGTCGGGATTTGGCACGCCAAGCTGGAGTTTTCCATTCCCGAAGTCGAGTTCAGCGTGCACGACCAAACCAGCTATCTCGGTTACGTCGACCACCCGGGCATCGAATACGGATCTATAGAACTCGATGGCCCGCGCCGCCTCTGCGATTGCAATAAACGGGGTCAGTGTGGATGAGCCCTTTGGCACGCCCCGGGTCGTGTGCTCACCAGTGACACCTGCAGTTGTTGATTGATTTTCTGACATTCATCGAACCTACGAGGTGCTGCTCGTGTGGTCTTGAATATTCACGACAGAAGTGACTTGTAATATGGGCGGAAGCATGGAGACCGGACCGGACGACTACCCGAGCTTCGACACCCGTGGAATTCTCTATCCGGCACGCCTGCCGACCTTTCATCGACAAGCGGCTCCGGGCGAGGTGGCGCACCTGATTCGCTGGTTCTGGATCCCTCGGTGGGAGCTCGCCCCGGGCCGCGTTTCCAGACAGGAGGTGCTGGCTTTCCCGGCGTCAAATCTGGTCGTGGGTACCGATCGAATCTCGCTGAGTGGTCCCACTACCCGTGTTTCTCACCGAGACTTGAAAGGGGCGGGTTGGGCAGTCGGTGCTCTGTTGAGACCGGCGGGCCTGTGTGCTCTTGGTGTCGATCCGAACAAGATCGTTGATAGCGAAATTGATATTGATGCTCCGGAGCTTGCGAGTTTGATTCACATCGCAATGAGTCACAGTGACCACGATAAAGGAAGATCGAACGCCGTTGACTGCTATGTCTGTTGGATCGTTGGAAATCTGAGTCGACCAAGCGATGCCTCAATTTTTGCTAACGAGATGGAGGACCTGATCGCTACGGACAGAACTATTGTCCGAGTAGATCAGGCGGCTGAGGCACTTGGGATCTCAGTTCGGTCGCTTCAACGGCTAGCGAGACAGTTCGTGGGTGTTTCGCCACTGGCGATTATCAGGAGGTATCGGCTTCAAGAAGCTGCCGAGCGCCTACGGGAGGACCCTTCGGTCACTATCGCCCAGATATCGTCGGACCTTGCGTATTCGGATCAGGCGCATCTGAGTGCTGACTTTCGCACGGTCCTTGGTATGGCACCCGGTGCGTATCGACTAGAGCGCTAGGTAGGCGCCGGGGAGCGGCTGAGCTCTGTCTGTAGCATGCAGCGGATGCCCATCAAACTTGAGAATGTTGGAATCGCGGTCAGCGACATCGATGAGGCGATCGATTTTTTCACCGATCTCGGCCTCAGCGTTCTCGGTCGTGACGAGGTCAGCGGAGAGTGGACTGACACTGCAGTTGGACTCGATGGCAACCACGCGAAGATCGCCATGTTGCAAACGCCAGGGGGTCAGGGTTGTGTTGAGCTCTTCGAGTACATCCATCCCGAGGCGATCGAGTCAGAGCCAACGCAAGCAAATAAGATCGGCATGCACCGTGTCGCCTTCTCGGTCGACAACATCGACGACGCACTGGCGATAGCGGCCAAGCACGGTTGCTATCCGCTTCGCGGCGTGGCGACCTATGAGGACATCTACAAGCTCACCTATGTCCGCGGTCCCAGCGGCATCATCGTGATGCTGGCCGAGGAACTGAAGAAGTAGAGCGAGATCGACCTGTACGAATAGCGCCCGTCCTCAACGCTGGCGGTGTCGCGCTGATGCCTCGCTGGCCGTATGGCGATGAAAACGAAACAAGCCCCGACGTCTGAACGCCGGGGCTTGCGTTTGGGGCGACCGAGGGGACGTTCGCAAACCTTACATAGCGCCCAGTGCGTCGATCCGCCGGCGGTGAATCACCTTTGCCGAAAACCGTCGAGGGGCCAGCTGGCACATGTGGGACGAGAAAACCCGGCCCCAGAGGGGCTGGGCGGTGTGACTCAAGAGAAGCAGCACGACGGCCTCGGCTACCACAAGAGGCCTCGGGGTGGACCGAAGCCGACAATCAGGACGCAACGAGGGGCCAGCGTGGTCTCCCCGGATTGATTTGTGAGATGGTTTCGGGTGCGTCCGCTCCCTCTGTCGGTAGCGACCACACCGACAGCGTTTCCGACGCTTGTGGCCGACTATCAGACGGTCTGGCTCAGGCGCTGATCGCGAAGAAGCACGGACTCCGCGTTCAGGCCGTTCGGAACGCCTCATCGCCGCCGGCGTCGATACTCGTGCCCGCCTTTGAGCGTTGACCGGCGAGGAGCTACGGGCAGTTCGTGTGGCCACGGTCGAAGGAGTTAGCGTCCGAGAGATTGTCCGCGGGCTTGGGGTCGTCATATGACGGTCACACGATCGCTGCCACGTTGTGACTATGCACCGAAATCGCCATCGTGCACCACAATGGTGGGGCTGCGAATCTCTCCGGCCTCAGTTCGGGCGCTGCCATCACCATTGCGCACCACGTCGGAACACCTTCTGACTGGGAGAAACGTGAACAGCAAACCGGCCCCAGCATCGAGATGCTGGGGCCGGGCGTTTGGGGTGACCGAGGGGATTTGAACCCCCGACATCCAGGACCACAACCTGGCGCTCTAACCGGGCTGAGCTACGGCCACCATGTGGATTCAGAGCATACACGCCCTCAGGCGTCGACTCGAAAGCCCATCTGCTAGTAACTTCTCTTGGCCCGCCCTCGTAGCTCAGCTGGATAGAGCATCGGACTTCTAATCCGCAGGTCGCAGGTTCGAATCCTGCCGAGGGC
>CAUJEC010000196.1 GCA_963169245.1 Actinomycetota bacterium | reverse complement strand
ATCTTCGTGGTGCAGTCGACTCCAGCAGGGCTCTTCGCTGTAGACCCGATGACCTTTGACGTCACAACCGTCGCCCCGGTGCCGATGCAGTTCTTCGACAATCTGGTGCAACTCGCAGATGGACGGATCGTCATCTCGGGGTTCGTGGGTAACGAAATCGGTGTGTTGAGCCGCACGCCCTCGGGTGGATGGGATGTCCAGGTCCGCAGGGTCGGAGTTGGTTTGTAGCGGGCCGACCCAGCGTCCCTCTTGGGGCGATCACGTCACCTTTCCGCGCTCGGACCGGCTTCGTCTCGTCATCGCCCGAGGGGCAATAGCTGCGCGAATAGTAATTGTTATGCATAATATCAGTAACATGGTAGTTCGCATAACAACAGCCTGATCCGACAAGAATTCGACACCGACCACCCGGATGCCCTTAGTCTGGAAACAGACCAGAGAGCCCCGACCGATTGACGGGGACATCCGAGGATGCAGGTTCGGGACAGATTCCTGAGCCGGTCGATGGGGAGCACGCCACCTTCCGCGACCTTGCCGTCCGACCGGAATCGGCGAGAGTCGCCGGTCCCAGAAGGGAGACATGCGGGTCGCAAGTAGGCACTACGTGCGCATAGAAGTTCGGTTGGGGTCGTGTCGAAAATGACTGACGACCCACTGAGCCCAGAAATAAATCTGATCGAGGCAAGAGGCCTGTTCAAGGTCTTCGGTCAGAGTCCCATGGCATCGGTGGAGCGGTTGAGGCAGGGAACTTCCCGCGATGAGCTGAGAGAGTCGGGCTCGACGGCAGCTGTCATTGACGCCTCCTTCGCTGTGCGAAGAGGCGAGATCTTCGTGGTGATGGGCCTCTCGGGCTCAGGCAAGTCTACCCTGATTCGACTTGTCAACGGCCTGCTCGACCCAACGGCCGGATCATTACTTGTCGATGGAGAGGACATCGCCGGATTGAGTCCGAAACAACTCCGGAGGGTCTGCCAGGACAAGGTTTCGATGGTCTTTCAGCACTTCGCACTGTTTCCCCACAGAACTGTGCTCGAGAACGCAGCATATGGGTTGGAGGTCAAGCGCGCCGACAAGCATGAGCGATCTGCTCGGGCGCGAGAGGCGCTTGCGATGGTCGGCCTCGATGGCTGGGAGGACTACCTGCCAGGCGAACTCTCTGGCGGTATGCGACAACGAGTGGGGCTGGCTCGCGCTCTCGCATCAGGGACGGAGATCCTCCTGATGGATGAGGCGTTCAGTGCGCTTGACCCGCTGATCCGACGGGAGATGCAGGATCAATTGATGGATCTCCAACAGCGATTGGGTAGGACAATCCTGTTCATAACTCACGACCTGAACGAGGCGATGCGACTAGGCGACCGGATCGCGATGATGCGTGATGGTCGGATCGTGCAGATCGGCACGGCCGAACAGATTCTCAATGATCCTGCGAATGACTATGTTGCTCAGTTCGTTCAGGACGTCGATAGGGCACGCGTACTCACTGCTGCCAGCATCATGGAACAACCGGTGGCGCTTCTTGGATCAGGAGCAGGTCCTCGGGCAGCGCACAAGTTGATGCGCGAGAACCAACTCGCCCACCTGTTCGTGGTCGATCGTCATCGGCGCTTGGTGGGCACTGTGCATGAGGCAGACGTTGCCGAAGCAGTCAAACGAGCGCACGACGATCTGACAGACATCATCGATCGATCGCCAGCCACGGTTCAGGGCTCGATGACGCTCGCCGAGATCCTTTCCGATTCAGCGGAGTCGTCAGTTCCACTGGCGGTAATCAACGAGAGCGGACGTCTCTTGGGGGTAATCGCCAAGGTCACCCTTCTCAACGCGTTATCTGACAACGGAACCGTTGATGCACCAGATTCAGGTGTTGACGGTCTGTCAGGCCCACATGCTGAGAGCGTGGCCGTTCCAGGGACACCCACTGGCCCACTTGTCTCGGCGGAGTCGATGAACTCGAGTGGAGGTGACTCCTGATGGGCCCATTGGATGCACTACCCAGACTCCAGGTCGGCGATGCGTTCACAAGTGTCGTCGAATGGATAGAGGGCAACCTGCCCTGGCTCCTCGATACGATCAAGACCGTTCTGAAGTGGGCCGTCAACCAACTAGACACAGGTCTGACCTATATCCCGGTTCTAGTCACGATTCTGGCTCTGGCTGCCATTGGCTGGTATCTGCGGAGTTGGGCATTTGGCGTGTACACGCTCGGCGGCTTCGTGCTCATCGCAAACATGGATATGTGGGATGAGTCGATGAGCTCGCTGGCTCTTGTGATTGTCGCCAGTGTCTGCGCCATGGGCATCGCTGTGCCTTTGGGAGTCGCGGGCGCACGCTCACACAACGTCTCAAGAATCATTCGGCCGCTGATGGACATGATGCAGACCATGCCAGCGTTCGTGTATCTGATACCCACGCTGTTCTTCTTCTCGATCGGCGTAGTCTCGGGAGTCGTGGCAACAGTCGTGTTTGCCATACCGCCGGGGGTCCGATTGACCGAACTGGGCCTGCGTCAGGTTGATGGCGAGATGCTGGAAGCCGGACAGGCCTTTGGAGCGTCTCCGTGGCAGGTCCTCTCTCGCATACAGATACCGCTGGCGCTGCCCACCATCATGGCCGGGGTGAACCAGGTGATAATGCTTTCTCTGTCAATGGTCGTTATCGCGGGCATGGTCGGAGCCGGCGGACTCGGTGGTGTCGTCTACGAAGGTGTGACTCGCCTGAACCTCTCAAAAGGGTTCGAGGGAGGACTTGCGGTCGTGATCCTGGCCATCTACCTGGATCGACTCACCGGCGCGCTTGCTGACCGGGCGCCCGTTGCAAGAGCACTCAGAGTCCGATCGGCAGCCGAATAGCAGTCACAGATGACCATCTGCTTTGACGCGCCCCGTTTCGGGTTTCGCGAAGCAGAACTACCCGCAAATGAAAGGAAACTGACAATGTTCAGAAGTAAACAGACGCTGAGGATCCTCGCGGGGATCCTGCTCCCGCTAGCACTGGTGGCTACCGCCTGCAGTTCGGACAGCTCTGATGACCAGGCATCGAACAACACTGCGAAAGCGTCGGAGAACGCCTCCGGAAAGAGCCTCACGATCGGCTACATACCGTGGGATGAGGACATCGCTGTTACCTACCTCTGGAAGCAGGTCCTGGAGGATGCGGGCTATACGGTCGAGGCCAAGCAACTCGATGTGGCGCCGACATTCACGGGTGTGGCCGAAGGCGACATCGATCTCTTCTTCGACACCTGGCTTCCCACGACACACGCTGACTATTGGGAGCAGTTCGGGGACAAGGTTGAGGATCTCGGTGTCTGGTATGACAACGCCAAGCTGACCATCGCCGTTCCCGACTACATGGATGTCAAGACCATCGCCGACCTCAAGTCGATCGCTGGTGATCTGAACGGAGAGATCATCGGAATCGAACCAGGCGCCGGACTCACTCGTGTGACCAGAGATACCGCAATGCCTGGTTACGGTCTGACCGACTCGCTCACGTTGGTCACATCATCGACCGTTGCCATGCTCACCGCATTGGACAAGGCGATCCAGGACAAGAAGCCAATTGCAGTCACACTGTGGCGCCCTCACTGGGCATACGCGGCATTTGAGATCCGCGACCTTGAGGACCCCGAGGGTCTAATGGGTGGGGCCGAGCAGATCCACGTCATCGGCCGCAAAGGCTTTGGTGCGGACAATCCAGAGCTCGCGGCAGCGTTGAAGAAGTTCAAACTTGATGATGCTCAACTCGCCTCACTCGAGGCAGAGATCTTCGAGAAGGATGCAAAGAACCCCGACATCGAAGGCGGTGTCGACCGATGGATGAAGGCAAACGAAGAATTCGTTAGCTCGATTCTCGGTTGACCCATGGCTGCTCGGGTGATGTCGAGTTGGGTTGATATCACCCGAGCAGTTCCAATCATGGTGAACTGTCGCCCACGTCGCTGCCTCGTGATTGGGCGACAGGTTCAGGGCAGCATGTCCACGCTGAGGAGCTTGGTCCAGGTGGCGGCCCTGTCGGTCGATTTCCACACGTATCCGTTGGCGCCGGTCATGAAGATGGTGTTCGGATCGCTCGGGTGGAAGACGATGTTCTGGATGCGTGACTT
>CAUJEC010000195.1 GCA_963169245.1 Actinomycetota bacterium | reverse complement strand
GGCGAAGGAGATGCGTGGACGGGACTTCTCCCCTGCCATCTGCGCCTCTGACAACAACACGCCGAGTTGTGCGTAGCCCTTCGGGTTTCTGGCGAGAATCACCAGATGCCTGCCATCGGGGTCCTCGCAACCTGTGCGCGAAGTGGTGGCGTTGAGGGTTATTTCGGCCCCGAAGACACTGGGGACACCGAGCGCTCGAGCGGCCTCGCCAAAACGAACCGCACCATAGAAACCGTGGTGGTCTGTGATCGCCAGAGCATCGAGTTCCAGGCGGGCTGCCTCCTCCACAAGGGCCTCTGGGTAGGACGCACCATCGAGAAAGCTGAACGCCGAGTGGCAGTGCAACTCGGCATAGGGAACCCTGTGACCACTCCGCCGCGTTGCCGTCCCACGCAACTTTGCTATCTGTGCGAGCAGATCATCCGGCGCCTCATAGACATCCCGATGGAGGGACCATGCCGGCGAATCCCCGCCGTCCCCCGGCGCGTTGGTTCCCGGCTTCCGGGCGTCACGGCGGGCCATAGGATCGACCTTGTCCCAACGGTCCGAGAGCCGCCGTTCCATCTCTGACCAAGGGATCCCCGGGTTACTGAAGCCCATCCCAGAACTATAGAACGCATGTTCTATAGATGTAGATCGGAGTCCGACTGAATGGAAACGACGCTGACCGAGGGTGACCTGATCCGCATCACCGCTGCCGACGCGCCCACAGGCGCGCACGCTGCCGCGCCCACGGGAATCACCCCCGACCACATCACCCCATGGGGGCTGACCTGGGGTGTTCGACCCGATGGCCAGTTGGCCCAGATCGGGCTCGGCCCTGACGGGCACCTGGCCCCGGCCGATGTCCCGATGGCCCTGTATCCACTCGCCCACCGAACATGGGGATCAGGCGACGCGTTCCGGGAGGCCGCGCTGCGGGTCACACACGGTGACGGGACGCTGACCACACGACTCCGTGCGCGAACGCTCAAGCGCACCGATGAGCCAGATGGGGTGCATACCACTGTCAGATGCTCGGATGCCGCCTTTGACTTCACCGTCGAGTACCACTTCCTCACCCACCCAGACTCAGGGGTTCTGGAGCAGTGGGTCGAGATAGAACACAACGAGTCGGCTCCAGTAGTTCTCCACGACTACGACTCGGCCTGCCACTTCCTTCTCGCTTCAACGACTGCCGAGATCACGCAGTTCGGCGGAAGCGGTTGGTCAGATGAGTGGCACTGGAGCACCGAGACCTTGAACCCCGGCATCAGGTCACTCGCGAGCCTTGGCGGGGTGCAGCCACATCTTCAGCGCAGCCCGATGCTCATCATCAGCCCTGATGGCCCCTCCACCGAGGATTCCGGAGCGACCCTCGGGCTGTCCATCTGTTGGGGCGGCAACACCAGATTCCACCTCGACGCTCGACCCAAGAGTGACAACGACGGGGCGATGGAACTCGTCGTCAAGGCAGGGGCCAACCCATATGGGGCCGACTACACCCTTGATCCAGGGGTCCGCTTCCGAACTCCCACCGTTGCGTGGATATGGACCCGGGGTCGCGGCGCGATGACCCAGGCGTTCCACCAATGGAGCCGTGCCCGAGTACTGCGCCAGCCGGATCGCACCCGACCAATTGTGGTCAACAACTGGGAGGCGACGTTCTTCGATTTCGACACCGAGAGGATCACCGGACTGATCAGATCAAGCGCCGATCTGGGTGCTGACGTGTTCCTTCTCGACGACGGTTGGTTCGGAAATAATTTTCCTCGCAACAATGATGAGCAGGGGCTGGGTGACTGGGAGATCAACTCGACCAAACTTCCCGGCGGACTCGCAGCGCTGGCCGATGCCGCTGAGCGTGCCGGCATCCGATTCGGCATCTGGGTGGAACCCGAGATGGTCAACCCCGCCAGCAATCTCTATTCGGAGCATCCCGACTGGGTGATCCGCGACGTACACGAACCACTGGAGCACCGTTCACAGTTTGTACTGGACCCACTACGTGGTGACGTTCGGGACTTCGAGGTCGGCGTACTGGAGCGGACCCTGGCAGCTGCTCCGTCGACGTCATATGTGAAATGGGATGCCAACCGCCCGATCACCGATCCGGGCAGCACAGCGATCCCCTCCGACCGACAGTCCAATCTGTTCGTCGATGGAGTCTGGCGGACCTGGGATGTCATGGCTCGCGTCGCCGAGGCACACCCGGATGTGGAACTGATGTTGTGCGCATCGGGCGGTGGGAGAAATGACCACGGGACGCTGCGTCACTTCCATGAGTTCTGGACCTCGGACAACACGGATCCGATAGACCGGATCAGAATGCAGTGGGCGTGCCTGCACTTCTTTCCCGCTTCGGTGGTGGCCGCACATGTGACCCGCTGGGGTGGTCGGCCTCTGGGGTTCGCCTGTGCAGTAGCGCTGTCGGCACGCTTTGGCATCGACTTGGATCTGGATTCGCTGTCGCCGTCCGAGATGGGCACTCTGCGTTCGGCGGTAGCCACAGCCAGACGTACTCAGGGCATGGTGCAGCACGGAAACCTTCATCGTCTGGTCTCGCCGGTCGATGGGGTCGACCACTCCCGGGTCGCGCTCGCCTTTGTGTCCCCGGCTCCCGCTGGAGCGGGTGACCTGCAGGCAGTTGTGTTCAGGTATCAGATCCACTCACCGTCGATGCCGGGGAGTTCCACTGACGGCATCGACAGACGTGACGGCATCGACGGGTTTGTCGGGATCGATGCGCAACGCCGGTACGAGGTCATCCGGACCACCTGGGCAGAGACCGTGACAACAGCAGAGCCCGAAGTCCTCAGCGGCTCCGAGGTGATCGCCAGCCTACTCGGCTGGTCAATCGATCAGGCGCTCTGTGCCGAGGTGATCGAGATCAGGCCGATGTGAGATCAGTCCGATGTGATCGCGCTCTGTGGCGAGGTGAGATCAAGGTCGAATGACCTCATCCGAGGTGCTCACCCGATCAACGAACTCCGGAGCGGACTTGGACAGGAACGCGCTTATTCCTGCGCGAACATCGGCCGAGCGTCCTCTGGCGTAGAGGGCTGCTGACTCTCTGGCGTGGCCTACGAAAGGGTCGGAGTCGGCCATCGCGTCCCACAGGAGTCTGCGCGACACAGCCACTGACACCGGAGCGCAGTTCTCCACGATCTCGGCTGCTATCTCCTCCGCCCTGGCGACAACCTGGGCACCATCAGGTATCACTTCGCTCACCAGTCGGGCTGCCAGAGCCTCTGGAGCCCGGAACACCCGACCCGTGGCAACCCATTCGAGGGCACGACCGATACCCACGACCCTCGGCAGGAACCAACTCGCCGCACCGTCGATCGAGATACCACGACGGTTGAACACGAAGCCGATCTTCGATGCCTCCGAGCAGATTCGGACATCCATCGGGAGAGTCATCGTGATGCCGACACCTACGGCCGAACCGTTGATGGCGGCGATCACCGGCTTGAGCGACCGATGTATTCGCAGCACCACCAGACCACCGAGATCAGCGGGTGCCTCCCGTCCCCGGTCATCGGTGACCATGCCCCACGCGTTGGCCGACTTACCGCCGGGCGCCAGTTCGCTCAGATCGAATGACCCGCCTCCGCTCGAGAGATCGGCCCCCGCGCAGAACGCCCGACCCGAGCCGGTCACGATTACCGCCCGTATGTCATCGTCCGCGTCGGTGCGGTCGAAGGCATCCATGATCTCGAAGGCCATCGTGGCGGTGAAGGCGTTCAACTCGTCAGGCCGGTTCAGCGTCAGGTAGCCGACGTTCCCGCGGGTCTCGTAGCTGATGTGCTTGTAGTTCATCGTCCCCCGAACCATTCGATTTCGTTCACAACAATGGCGTTGGTGCCATCCGGATCGTAGGCCCATACCTGTACCCTTCGAGACGTGAACAGCCAGACAAGCGGATCGACCACCGAAGCAGACATCAAGGCCGAGGGGGTGCACTGGGACCTCGACACTCTCCTCGACGGTGAGGAGATCGACGATCTCCTCGACAGCGCTGAGGCATCCATCGACTCCCTCGCTGGTCTTCGAGGCACCATAGCCACGTTGGACGCGGGGCAACTCGCGGACGCCATGACCGCCCTGGCGGGTGTTCAGGACGTCCTCGGTCGCGTCGGGTACTTCGCAATGCTCCGATTCTCCGAGAACACCCTCGACCCTGAACGAGGTGCTCTGATGATGAAGGTCCAGGAGCGATCGACGACCATGGCCACCAAGCTGGTGTTCTTCGAACTCGAGTGGGCAGACGTCGACGATCAACACAGCGACGCCCTGCTTGGGGACCCCCGACTGGACTTCTGCGCCCATCACCTGCGTTCGATCCGACGGTACCGGAGTCACCTGCTGAGCGAACCTGAGGAGAGGCTGCTCACCGAGAAGTCCGTCAGCGGGTCAGGAGCCTGGGTCCGCCTCTTCGACGAACTCACATCGGCTGTGACCGTCGACCTTCCCGGCGAGCTCGCAGGAGCCGAGGCCAACACCACCACGAGCGTCGGGATCGAACAGGCGCTCAGCCTGTTGGCACATCCCGACCGCGAGACGCGCCACATCGCAGCAGAGGCCGTGACCGAGGGGCTCGCTCCGGGCCTCCGGACCAGGGCATTCGTCTTCAACACCCTGCTGTTGGACAAGTCGGTCGACGACAGGCTTCGTTCATATCCGTCGTGGATCTCCGCTCGGAACCTCGACAACGAGGCGACGGATGAGTCGGTGCAGTCGCTGATCGACTCTGTTGTGGCCCGATACGACATCCCTCAGCGTTGGTACTCGCTGAAGGCTCAGGTACTGGGTCTTGAGCGCATAGCGGACTATGACCGAATGGCATCGGTCGCAACCGATGAATCGACTGTCGGCTGGTCAGAGGCCAAAGAGATCGTGCTCGATGCCTACGGCAGTTTCTCTCCGGAGTTGGCTGTAATCGTAAAGCGCTTCTTCGATGAGAACTGGATCGACGCTCCGGCAACTCCCGGCAAGCGTCCCGGGGCGTTCTGTGCTTACACGGTTCCCAACCATCACCCGTACCTGCTGTTGAACTGGACCAGCCGTGGTCGCGATGTCGCGACGCTCGCACACGAACTCGGACATGGACTCCATGCCTATCTGTCACGAGACAAGGGCATCTTTCACCAGTCGACACCCCTGACTCTTGCCGAGACAGCATCGGTTTTCGGTGAGGCGGTCACCAACAATGCGCTGCTCACGCGTCTGGAGGATCCTTCGGCTCGGTTCGCGCTTCTGGCGTCGACGCTTGAGGACTCGATAGCGACGGTGTTCCGTCAGGTGGCGATGAGCCGTTTCGAGGATGCAGTGCACACCAGCCGCCGCGAAGAGGGCGAGTTGTCAGTTGATCGCTTCGGTGAGCTCTGGGTTGCCTCCCAGAAAGCAATGCTGGGCGATTCGGTCGAGTTGAGCGAGGGCTATTCGACCTGGTGGAGCTACATCCCCCATTTCATCGGCACACCCGGCTATGTCTACGCCTATGCCTACGGGCAGCTTCTGGCCCTGTCGGTCTATGCGCGATACGTCGAACGCGGTGCCGAGTTCGTTCCCTCGTACCTAGAACTTCTATCCGCCGGCGGTTCGATGAGTCCTGCCGAGTTGGGTTCGATTGTCGACTGCGACCTTACCGATCCCGGGTTCTGGGACGCTGGTCTGCAGATCGTCGATGGTCAGCTCTCCGCGGCCGAGAGCGCCGCCCGGGAGGCCGGACGTCTCTCCTGACCCAGCGAGTCCGGCCGACCGGTAAGGGCACCCGCCCAGCGGTTGAGCACCGTCCAAGGTTCTTCGACCACGATCCGCGTTCAAAGATCGCGCTCAACGTAGGATTTCCCCAGAGGCCAGGAAATGTCCGGCCTCTGCTGTGCACATATCCCTGTGCGGTCGGAGGCGCCTGTGTTGATCGAGTCGGAGAACACGTTGACCCGACTGGGCGCGTACCTCCGAGAAGGCGTACTCACACTCGATCAGACCGACGGCGTCATCATCAGCCTCACCGAACCCGCCGCGAGAATGCTCGGTCGTCCGGTGAGCGAACTCGTTGGGTCGACTCTGCGATCGGTTCTCGACCCGTCGATGTCGAGCGAGGCCTGGCAGCTCCTCGTCGCGCGACTGACCGGCGACGACCGGCTCACCGTTGCCAGCGGGCTCGTTCTGCCTGACGACACATTGACCCCGGTCGAGCTGACGTTCTTCATCGATGACGGTCCGCCCGGCACTGACCCAGCTGGCCGCAAGGTCATCGCCATATGCCGTGACCTGAGCGAGTTGGCACTTGCCAACACTCGCACTGTTCAGAGCAACCAGTTGCTCAACGCGGCCCTCGCCGCGGTGGAGGACGGTGTCGCCGTCATCGATCTGAGCGGCAAGATCCGTCACGTCAACGACAGCTTCGAACGACTCGTCGACCGGCCATTCGACCAGGTCATCGGTCGCAGTGTCTTCGATGCGCCCTGGCAGTGGCTCGACCCCAACGGCCGTTCCATGCCCACGGACTCGTTCCCAGAGGTCAAGGCGATACGAACCGAGGAACCTCTCTTCATCGAGGGACTCAAGCTGTGTGGACTGGGCTATAGGCGCTCCGATGATGAGATCCGATCAGTGAACGTCAAGGTGGAACCGATCAGTGACCAGACGGGCACTCCCGAGGCGCTGGTCATCGTCGTAACCGACCGCACCGAACAACGGTTGGTGCAGGACCGACTCGAGGAACTCCGCTCTACCGATCCACTCACTGGTCTGATGACACGTACCCGAACCGTCGAGAGACTCCAGGAACTCGCAAGCGGGCGCGGCACGAACCTGGAGATCACCGGTGAACGGCCCACACGCATCGGCGTGTTACATGTGGACCTCGATGACTTCCGAAGTGTGAACGACACCTTCGGCACGGGCGTGGGTGACTTTGTTCTCACCGAGTTGTCCTCCCGCTTCAATGATCTGGGGTTCCGTCATGTCGAGATCGGACGGATCGGAGTGGACGAGTTCTTCTTCGTGACGACCGGTTCTGGATCGAGCCTTCAGTTCGACGGTCGAATGCGGCGACTCGCCGAAGAACTCCAACGCCGTATCGAGGCTCCGATCAATCACCTTGGTACCGAGTTGCGTTTTACGAGTTCGATCGGCGTGTCGCGGTTCCCGATCGGCGTGCTGAGCGCAGAGGAGCTTCTTCGCACAGCCGACGCCGCTCGCCGTGCTGCACGCCGAGAGGGCCGCAATCGGATCCGCCTCTATGACACCGTCATCGATGAAACCGTTCGCAGTGGCCTGACACTCGACCGTGATCTGCGACGGGCTGCCGCCAAGCGTGAACTCGAGGTTCACTACCAGCCGATCATCGACCTTCGTACAGGCGCTCTCGCTGCGGCAGAGGCTCTTGTGAGGTGGACGCATCCCGAACGCGGCCCGGTTCCTCCGTCGACCTTTATTCCTTCCGCCGAGGCGACAGGGGCCATCTCGAGCATCAGTGACATGGTCATCTCAACAGTCGCAGAGGACATCTCGGACTGGAACACCCGCAGGATCATCCCGGCCGAGGCGAGGATCTCGGTGAATGTGTCCGCCGGGGAGTTCGAGATGCGCGGTTTCGTACAGCGCCTCGTGAGCACGCTGGAGAACGCGGGGGTCTCACCGGAACAGATCGAACTCGAACTGACCGAGTCCCTGCTCATGCGTGACATGGACGCGACCGCGACACGCCTGAGAACGCTTGACGAGCTGGGTTT
>CAUJEC010000194.1 GCA_963169245.1 Actinomycetota bacterium | reverse complement strand
ATGCAGAAGGCCTCGTTCCAGAGTCGGATCGCAGCTGAGAAGGCAAAGGCCCAAGGCGATGATTCCGGTTGGGGCGACGCGTCCGACGGAGACGACTCCGAGGTCCGCACCCGCGACGCCAACGTCGTTGCGTTCAACCTGATCCCCATTATCGAACTCTGTCGGGTGTGCCCGGGCATGGTCACGGCCATGGGCGTATCGATGGGACTCACTGCAGCCGCAATCATGGGCAAGGGAACCATTGCCCAGAAGGAACGCTGGGCGCTCGACCTGTTGACCATGGACAAGATCGGCGCGTGGGCGATCACTGAACCGGGTTCCGGCTCCGACGCGTTCGGCTCGATGAAGTCGACTGCCCGACGTGACGGCGATGAGTACATCCTCAACGGATCCAAGACGTTCATCACCAACGGCCCACACGCTGACACCATCGTGTTCATCTGCAAGCTCGACGAAGGCAACCCGCCAGAGGATCGAGCGGTCCTGCAGTTTGTACTCGACCGGGGCATGGAAGGACTCGAACAGTCAAAGCCCCTACGTAAGATGGGATGTCACTCAAGCCCAACCGGTGAACTCTTCCTCTCCGACGTGCGCGTAGGGATGGATCGGCTCCTTGGTGAGTCCGAGGATGCGTACAAAGGCGGTGGCGGACGCAGCGCATCGAAGTCGACTTTCGGCATGGAGCGCACCGGCGTGGTCGCCATGGCGCTCGGCATCGTCGAACGCTGCTTGGAACTCTCGGTCGCCTATGCGAACGACCGGGTGCAGTTCGGCCAGCCGATCGGCCAGTTCCAACTGATCCAGCTCAAGCTCGCCAAGATGGAGGTCGCACGGATGAACCTGCAGAACCAGGTCTTCCGTAACATCGAGATGGCCGCTGCCGGCGAGTCGCCAACCTTTGCCGAAGCCTCTGCGGGCAAGCTCTATGCTGCCCAGGCTGCAACCGAAGTTGCACTCGAAGCCGTTCAGATCTTCGGTGGAAACGGCTACATGGCCGAGTTCGAGGTGGAGCAGTTGGCGCGCGACGCAAAGGTGCTCCAGATCTACGCGGGCACCGACGAGATCCAGGTTTCGGCAGTTGCCCGAGCACTTCTGGCGGAGCAGGCCGGGGCCTGAGCAGTTTGGGGGCTTGAGCGCACGGGCTCTGACACGTTTGGGGCCTGAGCAGGTTCGGGCCGTTGAGTGCGTGGGGCCTGACATGTTTGGGTCGCTGAGCGCGCTACCGTCGCACCGTGGTCATTACCGAACCGTTCGAAGAGATAGTCGCCCGAATAATCGGCGAGTCGGACGAAGGCTTTTTCCATACTGGCGCGCAACTTGTCGTGATCCACGAGGGTGAACGTGTTCTCGACGTCGCCGTGGGAAACACGCATCTGCACGAGCCCTACAAGCGTTCCACACTGGCGTCGCTCTACTGCACAGCCAAACCCATCATCGGTGCCGGAGTGCTCAAGCTCATCTCGATCGATGAGTTGAGCCTTGAGGACCGCCTTGGTGACGTGGTTGACGATCTGCCCGCGCGATGGATTGCGGACCGAACAATCGAGCAGGTGCTCGGCCATACGGCGGGCCTGCACGTCGTCAACACGATCCTCGCGCGTATCCTCCCAGAACGCAGCCGTGAGCCGTGGGTCTATGCGAGCGAACCCCCACACGGATGGAAGTTCGGAATCGATCGCGCGTACTCGGAGTTCGGCGGCTGGTTCATGTTGGGCAAGGTGATCGAGGCGCTCACCGAGACCCCGTTCGACACCTGGGTAGGCGACGAGGTCCTCGGACCCTACGGGGTGCCCGCAGACGACCTGATTCTGCGGATTCATCCCGAGGACTACGAGCGGTTCTACCCCCGGATTGCTGCGACACTCGATCTGACAATGGAACAGGCTGTGCCGCTGCTGGCCGAGGTCGGCCCGGAGACAACAGCCGAATGGAACCCCTCCTTTGGCGCCTACGGAACCATGGGTGCCATAGCGACCTTCTATGACGGTCTGCTCGCTGATCTGCGTGGCGCGGAGCGAGTGCTTCCGCAGCAACTGTTGGAATTAGCAACTACCCCGAGGCTGCCGCTGCGCCACGACGTCACCCTGGCCCGCGATGCAGGATTCGGCCTTGGATTCATGACGCCGCTTTCCTCGCATCATTTCGGCGAGATGCCGTCGGATCGGGCCTTTGGTCACGCCGGACAGGGTGGTACGAGCATTGCCATGGCCGACCCAGAGGCAGATCTGGTCATAGCGGTCCTCTTCAACGCTGGGCTGGACGCCGATACAGCGCTGTCATTCCGACGGGTGAACCTGGTCAGTTCCATCTACAGGGCGTTGGGGATCTAGCCTCGGACACCCGTGTTCGCACTACACATCGAAACCTTCATGCTGCAGTGGGCCACCGGTGGGCTTGCTTTCCTATGGGTCACAGGACGACGCCGGGAAGTGTCGATCGGCTACGGATGGCTTCTCCGGTTGACCTATGGGCTGTTCGCACTCGCCGCGTTCTCGCTCGCCTACCGATACGAACGTCAACCCGTTCTCATGATCAGCGCATTGGCCACAACGCTTGCATGCGCCGGGGTCGGATGGGTGTCGTGGACCAGCCGCAAGGCAGGTGTCCTACACCAGCGCGAGCGTGTCGCCCGGCGATCTGCGCGGGTAGCGAAGATGACCGGCATCGATCATGAGGTCCAGGTCTTTGACGAATCGGTGCCCGAATTTCCCCCCAACCTGGACCTGATCGCACCGGCTTTTGGAATTATCGGGGTGATTGCCGGAGGTGCCTACGCCGGAAGTCCCGTGTGGCTCTCGGTTGCTCGAATGGTCGTCGGCGCAGCGTTCATGGGAGCGGTATCAGACGGGATGCTCCTTGGACACTGGTATCTGACCCAACCCGGCCTCAGGCGTGAGCCACTAGTCGAGTTGACCAAGTGGATCGGTTGGATCTGGCCATTCCAGGTTGGGTTGTTGTTGGTTCCACCGGGAATGATCTCGGCGCTCAACGGGAACATAGATGACGGCTACAACGGGATGCTCTCGTGGTTCTGGGTCGCATGCGCAGTCATGACGATCGTGTTGGTCATCGTCACCAGACTCGCGCTTAAGGAACGCCAGTACTCGGCGGTCATGGCGGCAACCGGGCTGCTGTATCTGGCGATACTCACGGCGTTCGGAACCGATTTGGTGGCCAGGGCGATCTTGGCGATGGCCTGAACGTCCATTTGTTGGACCCCTGAGGTCGGGGGCGACGCCGCGTCGGGTGGCTACGTCGAGTGGGGTGGCGACGCCGCGTCAGCGGGCGACGAAGTACTTGGCCCGTGGGTGGTGGCAGATCAGAGCGGAGGTCGTCTGCTCCGGGTGGTACTGGAACCCGGTGTCCTCGTTGCACTCGACTCCAATCCGCTCGGCGTCGAGCAGCTTTGCGATGACCTCGTTGCCCTCGAGTTCCGGACACGCCGGGTAACCAAAGGAGTATCGCCCGCTGCGGTACTTCTGGCGGAACAGGCCTGCGAGCGCTTCCTTGGACGGATTCGCGGTCGAGTACTCCGGGTCCTGGTCGGCAAAGCCCCATTCCTCACGAATGCGTCGATGCCAGTACTCGGCGAGCGACTCGGCCATCTCGACTCCAAGTCCGTGTAACAACAAATACTCTTGGTATCGGTTTTCGGCAAACAGCTTGGCCGTTCGCTCCGAGATCGCCGGGCCTTGGCTGACTAGTTGCATCGCGATGTAATCGGGCTCACCCGAGGCAACGGACCGGAAGAAGTCCGGGATGGCCATGAACGGGTCCTTGGACTGGCGTGGGAACGAGAAGCGGGCGAGTTCCTCGCTTCTGGAGTCATCGGTCCAGAGGATCAGGTCATTCCCGTCGCTGTTGGCTGCGAAGAATCCGTAGACGACCTGAGGGACGAGCAGGTCGTCCTCTTTGGCAAGAGCGAGTTGTTCGCGCAGGATCGGGCGGATTCGCTCGCGGAACTCGTCATCTGTCTCCTTCTCACCGCTCGGCAGGGTTTCGGGACGGAACTGCCACTGGTTGCGGAAGATCGCGGTTTCGTTGATGTAGCCGAGGATGTCGTCGAGTGGGAGGCCCTTGATGACCTTCGTTCCGAGGAAGGGTGGGACATATACCTCGTTGTCGGTCTCAACCACTGGTGAACGATCCGGGATGTCGACTGGTTCTCCGACACCCTCCTTGAGCACCCGGTGGCGGTGAAGCTCTCGTTCCGAGGGCACACGGCCGTAGTCCGGGTCATCATCACCGCGACGGATCTCACCGAGGCGATCCATGACGTGTAGGCCCTCGAATGCGTCCTTTCCGTAGAAGAGGCGACCGTTGTAGACCTCGCGAAGGTCCTTTTCGACATAGGTGCGCGTGAGGGCGGCGCCACCCAGTAGCACCGGCATGTCCTCGAGTCCCCGGTTGTTCAATTCTTCGAGGTTGTCCCTCATGATCAGAGTCGACTTCACCAACAGGCCGGACATGCCGATTGCATTCGCTCCGACCTCGAGCGCCTTCTCGATCATTTCGGTGATTGAGATCTTGATGCCGAGGTTGTGGACCTCGTAGCCGTTGTTGGTGAGGATGATATCGACCAGGTTCTTGCCAATGTCGTGCACGTCACCCTTGACGGTCGCCAGTACGACGGTGCCCTTTCCGCCGGTGTCATCAACGGAGTCCATCATCGGCTCCAAATAGCTGACCGCCGCCTTCATCGTCTCGGCTGATTGCAGCACGAAGGGAAGCTGCATCTCGCCCTTTCCGAAGAGTTCACCGACGACCTTCATGCCGGCGAGCAGCACATCGTTGATGATTCCGAGCGGTGTGAAGCCGGCTGCGAGCGCCTCGTCGAGTTCCACGATCAGACCCTCACGCTCCCCGTCGATGATTCGCTGCGAGAGCCGTTCATCTACGGGCCAGCCGGAGCGGTCCTCGACAACGTCGCTGGTGTGATCCACATCGGAGAAGATCTCGAGCAGTTTGACGAGTGGGTCGTAGTGATCGTCACCCTCGGAGAGAACACCCGCAGCCCCACGCCGGTCCCAGATCAGGTCCAGGCACACATCTCGCTGATCATCGGGAATTCGGCTGAGCGGCATGATCTTGCCGACGTGCACGATGGCCGAGTCGAGGCCGACCTGCTGGCATTCGTGGAGGAAAACGCTGTTGAGTACGTGGCGGGCAGCGGGCTTGAGACCGAAGCTGACGTTGGAGAGTCCGAGTGTTGTGCGCACACCCGGAATCTCCGTCTTGATCCGTGCGATCGCCTCGATCGTCGCGATCGCGTCCTTGCGTAGATCCTCATCACCGGTCGACAGCGGGAAGGTCAGCGCGTCGAAGATCAGATCCTCCGGCTCGAGTCCATAGCGATCTATCGCCAGGTTCGTGAGGCGGTGCGCGACACGCATCTTCCACTCGACGTCACGGGCCTGTCCGGTCTCGTCGATCAGCAGGCAGATGACAGCGGCGCCGTATTCCTTGGCAAGGCTGAGGATGCGGTCGGCTCGGGATCCCGCGGTGTCGGAGTCCTCCAGGTTCGCCGAGTTGAGGATCGCTCGGCCGCCTATCCACTTGAGTCCCGCCTCGATCACCTCGGGTTCGGTGGAGTCGAGCACGAGCGGAACCGAAACCTGGGTCCCGAACCGCTGAGCGATCTCGTCCATGTCGATGGATCCATCACGT
>CAUJEC010000193.1 GCA_963169245.1 Actinomycetota bacterium | reverse complement strand
AGCGAGATGTCACCGGTTCCGGGCGGCAGGTCGACCACCAGGAAGTCTGGCTCATCCCAGTAGACGTCGGTCAGGAACTGCTCCAGAGCCTTGTGCAACATTGGTCCTCGCCAGATGACGGGCTGAGCCTCATCGACGAAGAATCCCATCGAGATGCACGTCACACCGTAGGCCTGCGGAGGAACGATCATCTGGTCGATGAGAACCGGCGGGCGATCCACTCCGAGCATCCGAGGAATCGAAAAACCCCAGACGTCGGCGTCTACGACCGCCACTCGCTTCTCACCCCTCTTTGCAAGAGCAATCGCCAGATTGGTTGTGACCGAAGATTTACCAACACCACCTTTCCCTGATGCAATGAGTAGAACCCTAGTCTTCGAACCGGCAGCGGCGAAGGGAATCGACCGTCCCTCGGCGTGACCGTGTGAAGGTTGGGATCCAGCGGTGGACGCAGGGTTTCCGTGGAGCCGTTCACGTAGCCTCCGACGTTCGTCGTCGTCGAGTGCCGTGAACTCGATGTCGATCTGGCCGATGCCTTCAAGTGCGCCCAGAGCGACCCGGACTCGGTTCTCAATCTCGCCACCGACCGGGTTGTCGGGAACGGAAAGGGCTATGAGCACGCCGACCGGCTGACCGGCGGCCGTCGTCGCCTCGCCGACGTGGATGGACCGAACCATTCCCAGGTCGACGAGGGAACGATGGAGTTCCGGTTCCTCCACGCCATCAAGAACCCTGGTTACATCATCCTGTGTGATCGCCATGATCCGAGCTTCCCAAGGACTACAAGCACGGGGCAAGTAAAGGGCGAGAAGTCACGATTAGTCTGATTTCGTGGACCCACTCGATCCCAACGAGTTCGCGTCGCTCGTCACCGCAATAACCGCTGCGTTCGGCGACCGGACACGGCGTGACATCTACCTACTTGTCCACTCCCATTCCAGCGACCCCCATTCCAGCGATCCGATGGGCGATGGGGCAGCGACCGATGGCCCCCCGGCCGAAGCGGGCGCAGGGCTTACAACAGCTGAGGTGGCAGAGCACTTCAAGGTTCACCCCAACGTCGCCCGCCATCATCTGGAAAAGCTCTGCGCCGGCGGCTACCTGATCACAACCACGACGCGTTCGGATGGTTCCGCCGGACGTCCGGCGAAGCGGTATGCCACGCCCGCAGGCTCGGTCACCTTCAATGTCCCGGTACGGCAGGACGACCTGTTGGCGCGGCTGTTGAGCGCGACGCTCGACGAGCTTGAGCCCGAGCGAGCGACGACGCTGGCCGAACGGGTCGGTTTCGCCTACGGCACCGAGAGGGCGAGAGCCATTGGGGCCGACGCCCAACGATCATCGCGTTCCGCACTTCAAGTTATTGCGGACGCGTTGTCCTCGCACGGTTTCGGAGCCAGAGCCGAGGTGGAGGACAATGCCCTGCGACTCGTGACCGACCACTGCCCCTTCGGTGACCTACGGGTCACGCACCCCGTACTCTGTGCGCTCGATCGTGGAATGGTCATGGGAATGATGGAGATCCTCCACGCTCCCACTGCGGTGGACCTGACGACCTCAGACGAACTCGGCGAGTCCCATTGCGTCTCGATGTTCAGGACTGCCTGAGTAGACATGCGCAGCTATCTCGATCACGCCTCGACATCACCGGTGCGCCCGCAGGCGATCGGGGCGATGATGTCGTATCTATCAGGTCCTGTTGGTGACCCGGGCCGAATCCACAGCGAGGGAATGACCGCACGAGCCGCTCTCGAAGATGCCCGCGACCGGGTCGCCGACCTCGTCGGGGCAAGATCCCGAGAGATCGTGTTCACCTCCGGAGCGACCGAGGCCATCACTGCGGCGTGCTTCGGTGCCAGCACCAAGACCGCTGAGCGGCGCCATGTCGTGTTGTCGCGAGTCGAGCATTCCGCTGTCAGAGAGGCTAGCGAACGCTGCTGGGTACCGGGAGTGGAGACGGCCTATGTGGGGGTGAGTGACACCGGAGTGATCGACGCTGCAGAACTGATCGCCGCGATCCGCCCCGACACAGCCCTGGTTCACATCCAATGGGTGAACCACGAGGTCGGGAGCGTGCAGCCAGTCGCCCGAGTCGTCGAGCACTGTCGAGAGTCCGGGGTGCTGGTCCACGTTGACGCCGCTCAGGCCGTTGGCCGACTCGCCGTGGACTTCAAATCCCTTGGAGCCGACCTCATGTCCGTCTCGGGCCACAAGTTCGGCGGCCCGCCCGGAACTGGCGCTCTTGTGGTCAGACGAGGACTGCGGCTCCCTCCCCTGATCCTCGGTGGCGACCAGGAACGTGCGCGTCGAGCGGGCATGGAGAATGTGGCGTCACTGGTCGGCCTTGGTGCCGCCGCGACCGTCACGGCCGAGTCATGGCGATCCGAGGCCGAGATCAGCATTCGTCTCCGTGACCGCATTCGGGACTGGGCCGCAGCGGCTGACGGAATAGTCGCGTATGGCCGCGAGCCTGATCTTTCGCCGCACATCGTCTGTCTTGGAATCGAAGGTATGGAGCCTCAGCCGGTTCTCCTCGGTCTCGACCAGCGTGGGATTGCGGTCCATTCGGGAAGTTCGTGCAGCAGCGAGGCGCTCGAGCCTTCCCCTGTTCTTGAGGCCATGGGTGTGGATGCACAGCGCTCGCTGCGCATATCCCTTGGATGGACCTCCACCGACGACGACGTCGATCGACTGCTTGACGGACTGGAAGCGGTGCTCAGCGAGCTCCATGCACTCAGGTCATCCATGACCTCGGAGTCGTCGTGATCGGCCCACGCCAAGGCGCCTCGACTGCTCGCGGCAGCGGACCTCAGAGTGGCGCTGATCGGCCGGACCCATCGAAGGTCGAGGTCCTTCTCATCAGACACGCGAGTGCTGGTCACAGGAACGGTTCAAGTCCAGATGACACCACACGACGGCTCGATGCGAAAGGTCGGGCGTCGGCTCAGCGCATCGCCGAGGCGTTCGGGGAACACGGAGTCCTGTCCATCTCCTCCAGCCCGATCATCAGATGCGTCGAAACGGTCGAAGCACTCGCAGCGAGCACAGGCCACGACATCAGAATCGTTGCAATGTTCGGCGAGAACTCGCCGCCCGATGGCTCATGGGCTGCGCTCGAGGACGTGGTCGGGCAACTGCTCGACGACTCGACGATCTCCCACGGTGGACCACGTCGGGCAGTCATCTGCAGCCACGGCGACATCATCCCCGACCTCCTACGCCTGGCATCTCTGAGGGGCACCAGATTCAAGGGGCGGTCAGGCAACGCCAAAGCATCGGTGTGGCGTCTGACAGGTTGGGACGGCGCCACCTTCGCCACAGCTGACTACACGGCACCCGATGACGTCACCGCCGATCAGTTCTAGGCTCCGCTGATCGCTACCGAGCCCGTGCCGCTCGCTACTGAGCCTCAGTCGATCACAATCCCGGCCTCAAAGACACTGGTCACACTCCACTACCCCGACTAGAGTCCTTTCGTTGCCGTGAGTACGGCGGGCGATCCTTGGGGGACACGATGAGAAGGTCAAAGCGCAGCCTGACTTTGGCAGTGGTGAGCACGATTGCAGTTGCACTCGTTGCAGTTGCATGCACGCCTGGAGGGCCACCGGCTTCGGGCTTCACTGTTTCGCCCAAGTCGGTCACCGTCCACAATCAGGAGGATTGGGATTCAGGCGACGAGCCATATGCGATCCAGTTGGGTTTCCGCTCCAAGCTCGGCGTCCCCAACTCGACCGACGTCTCGTTCTCCTCGCAGTGCTACAACGGGAAGCTCCCGGCTGCTGACGCAGCCCCAGCGGGCACGACATTGGACTTCCCCGCCGGCGCCGCTGACATAAGCCTTCCATCGGTGCAGCGACTCGATGTCGGTGACCTCGCTCTCAATACGGCCCCGTTCGAGATCATCGGCACTCTCACCTTCGTGGTCGAGCGTGACGGTGTATTCCAAAGCTGCGCAGTCAGCGACCTCTTCCAGAGTGCGTTGAGAGGCACCATGAAGGACGCTCTTGAACTGCTCATTGCACGGTCCTCCACCCCACCCACGACAGAGGATCTGATCAACCTGATCGTCAACCACATCGGTGATTTCCTTCAGGCTGCCGCAGGTCTGGTCGGAGCGATCATCGAGGGACTCGGTGATCCTGATGACGTCATCGGTATCGCAGCGCAGATCTACCTGCCCACCCAGGGCACTCTGACCGACCTGATCAGGACCGGCCTGTCGATCGGTGGACTCTTCGCTCCAGGCCTCGATCAGGGATTCATCCCGATCGATGGTCTGCCACAGACACTGTCGATCAAGGTCAGCCCGCTCGAGCGGTCCCGCTCGACGTTCCGATTCACCTCGGACGTCGCGGACTACACCTTCGTCAACGAGGTCCGCTGACCTAGGCGATCAAGAGCCCGCTCCGGACGGGTTGGGTATCGCCCTAAAGGGGTGGGAGGGTCCTCCGCAGGGCGGCCACCCACCCACTTTTTCGCGTCTCCTTGACCAGAATCGATCGGTGCGTCCGGCTAGTTGGTTGCTCTTATCGCGGAGGGGTCGCGACAAAAGCAACCAACTAGCGACGGACGGGCGACTGGCGCGATTCGCCCTACGGACGGGCGACTGGCACGACCCGCCCTACGGGCCGGGCGACGCTGACCCGGCGCGACGGGACGGGCGACACGGCAGCGATGGCGATGGCGAATCGGGTGCTAGGGCAGTCCGGCGGCGATCTGATCCGGTCCGCCGGTCAGGAACGAGATCGTCGGACGCGGAAGGGTCTCCAGTGTCGCCAGATCCTCTTTCGCAGCATCTGGGAACCCACTCGTGGCGTTGAGTGATGCCCGCAGGACGAGCGCGTTGGCATTGGTGGGATCCACCGCGAGGGTCCGATCGAGGAACGGTGTTGCGGCCTCGATCGTCGAGCCCTTCGCCATCGAAGCAGAACCGGCTGCAGCGAACGCCCGGGATACGAGCGCGTCGACATCTGCCGGTGACGCTCCCAGCACCACATCGAGGCAGGTCCCCAGCGTGCCGTAGAACTTCTCGTCGAGTTGCTCAGAGTCCTTTCCTGCCTGTGCTGCCTGTTGCCAACAGGCGCTCACTGTTCCAGGAAGCAACCCGAAGAAGATCTCACGTTCAAGGCCCTGAGACTGCAGGACCTGCACCGCCATCGACGACGGGTTGTTGCGATAGAACTCGGTGAGCTCATCCGCCGCGGACGCGAAGTCGCCGGCGCGGACAGCTATCACCGCACGGAACACCCTCACATCCGAGTAGGTGGGATCGATCCGGATGACCTTCGCGAAATTCGCTCCCCCGTTCTTGACGTCACCTGCTCGGACATAGGCCCAGCCCTGATAGGTAAGAGCCTCGAGGTTCTCCGGGGCCTTCTTGAGGATGTCCGCGTAGCACTTGATGCCCTGTTCAGGCTTCTGGAAGCTGAGCGGCTGACACGTAGCCAACTGCTCCCGGATCGATCCGGATGATCCTGTGATCGGATTCGTTCCCCGTTGCCCGGTCGAGCGGGCAACCAGCACCCCGCTGGCAACGGCGAACCCGATGATCAGAGCCGAGACCCCAACCACCTTGACACGGGACCGCCTTGGGGAGGCGTCCAACGAGTCGGCCTTGCCGGCAGCGACTGTCCCGCCAGATTCGATCCGACGAATCACCTCGGCCGCCCTCGCCGTGTAGCCCGCCCGGAGCCGCTGGTAGTCCGCCTCGTCCATGTCGCCGAATCGGTGCTCGCGCTCGAGGTCCCTGATCGACTTGAGCAGGTGATCTCGTTCCTCGATCAGTCGACCGTTGACATCGGAATGATCAGAGGTCATCTTGTTCCAACGCAGATGTCACGAGACGCTCATCCTCCTCTGACACCGTGCCCTCCGCTGATGAGGCCGTCCATCTCCGTACTGAGAGGCCGAGTGCCAGGGCCCCTCCAGCGATCACCACGACGGGCAGGACCCACACGAGCGAGCCGAAACCACTCGAAGGTGGTGTCAGGAGAACGTCGTCATAGCGGGAGGCGAAATAGTCGAGGATCTCGTCATTGGTCTTCCCCTTGCCCATCTGTTCACGCATCTCGGTACGGAACTGGACCGCGATGGGCGCGGACGAACTCGACACGGACTCCCCCACACACTGCACACACTTGAGCTGCGCCGCCAGGTAGAAAAGTCGTTCCTCGCTCACGCCCTCGGTTGGAGCCTTGGACGATGACAGAGCGACAGCCGCGATTATGCCGACCGCCATGAGCACCCACCACCACCATCGCTGGCGTTGCTTGGCCGATCGCGGCTTGGCCGATCGCGGCTTGGCCCGGGGCGGACCATCATCTCGAGACAGATCGGTCATCACGCTCTCATCCACTGAATCATCCACGTCGGTCAAGACCCGCCGCCTTCAGACTGGGCCTCCAACTTCGCTACGTAGCCACGAATGTCCTTCGCGGTGATTCCACCCTCGAACTTGACGACGACCTGGCCGTAGGGGCTGATGAGGAACGACTCGGGAAGTCCCTTGACGCCGTAGTCAACGCCGATTCTGCCCGTGTCATTGGTGACCACCGGCCACTTGCCACCGTTGTCCTTGAAGAACCGCCACACCTTCTCCGAACTGTCCTGAAAACTGACGCTCAGCACTTGGACCGGACCGCCGTCGTCCTTGGAGAGCTTGACGAGTTCGGGGTGCTCCTGCACACAGGGTGGACACCACGTCGCGAAGAAGTTGACCAGTACCCACTCGCCTTTGAATGAGTCGAGGTCCACCTGGCCGCCGTGGAGGTTTGCGCCCTTGATCGGCGGCGCGACAGTTCCGACGATCGGGCTCGTTATGTCCTTCTGTCCCCCTGCCGGCGAGAGCGCGAACACCACCACAAGCGCCAGCACAGCGGCTCCGACCACCGCAGCGATCAACGCAGACCTGTTCCTCATCGGCTGCTCTCGAGCTCGATCGGTGACGGCTCCGAGACAGCCTGGAGCGGATCTCGACGTTTCCCGGGAAAGATGGAAAGCGCGGTACCGGCGAGCATCACAAGTCCGCCGATCCAGATCCAGGTGACCACCGGCCAGACGAACACTCGCAGACCGAGGGTCGGGTCATCCTCAGACGGTGCGCTCGTAATCGACAACATGATGTCGGAGCGCGGACCGGCCTTGACCGACGGGGTGGGGACGGTCTGCCCGGATGCCCGATACCGATTGAGCCTCGGTTCGTAGATGGCCTTGCCATCGACATCGATGCGTGCGATCAACGAGATGCGGTTATCGAATTCCACCGTCCGGGAATCAACGTAGGTGAGCTTGTGCCCGCCGACGTGCGCTGTCTCACCTCGTTCGAGGGAGAACTCACCCTGACTCATGAAACTCATCGACGCGGCCATCGCCACACCGATGATGATGGTTCCGATGTGGACGACCATTCCGCCGTTGGCTCGACCGACCAGACCACGCCAGCCCTGTCTGCGTGTGGCCAGCACTATCTGACGAAGCGCGGAGCCGGCAGCGAACCCACCTAGCCAGAAGGCGACGAGTGG
>CAUJEC010000192.1 GCA_963169245.1 Actinomycetota bacterium | reverse complement strand
CTATGACCCCGATGGTGTACCCACAGCTGGTGGGCTACCCGACACCCGGCCCGGTCAATTCGATGACACATGGATGGGAGGACACCAACGGCCACTCGAACACGCCACCGGGCTGCAACCCGTTATCGAAATGGGAGCACGTCAATACCACCCTGTACTCGCACGATTCCTCGAAACAGACCCCATAGAAGGCGGCACCAACAACGACTACACCTACCCCACAGACCCCACCAACCAAACAGACCTTAACGGACAATATGTAGTAGGTACATGCGGGGTACTGGCTGGAGTTCCGTTCGTTGGCATGACTTCATCGACATGCGCTTTATGGGATCAGACAATGAGTTCAGATATGGTCGCGTTTTCGGGGTATCTAGGCGGAGCATGGGGATTCGATCTGAGCGGCGGGATTCAGCACTTTGAGTCCAACGCGACCACCGTTGCAGAACTTCGTGGACAATCCTCTTGCATTTCAGTCTCCGTTACAGTCATACGAGGAGTAGCGATGGGGTACTGCGGGTGGATTAATAGCCGCGGCCAGCACCGCTTCTCTCTGGCTGTCGGGGTGACTGTAGGATTGGGTGCGAAACTTGGCGGAAGCGGTTCGACAGGCAACACCGGAGTTACTGTCATCAGAGGCTGGAAAGGTGATCTCGCGCAGGCGGGACTCTCGGCTATCGGCATCCAGAATGGCCGTTCTCTGGCGAAGTTTCGAGCCATAGTCAAGTGACCGAAAGGATCTTTCCATTCATGGTGCTTGAGGCCACAGCTATCTTCATGGTGTTCATTCCGATCATGACATATCGGACGGGGGGATATCCGAAACGTGCTAGGCGTGCTGTTCGGCCCCTGTTATATGTGACCTTGCCAATTGGCTTCCTTCTGATTCAGTTGATAGCGCTAAGCGTACTTCTCGCTGAGTAGTGCCTGTGTCAGCTTGAACGTCGCAGTTTGGGGTTCGGCGAGTTCAATCGGTCATTGCGATAGTGGCATTGTAGCGGTGGGCCCTTGTGTGCCAGTTGAGTACTGGTCGTCTTGATCGTACGTTGTCCGGCCAGTTGTTGAAGGAGAGGGGTGGTGGTCCCCCTCCGGGTGGTGCTGTTGACGCATCGTCAGGAGGTCTTCCTATCCATCCTGAAAGAAGGGGATGACGCATGTGCTGGGGCTCATGACCAGCGGACAATCGACTGGCGGCTCGCGTTCCAAGCCTGCTTTCCGAACTCTTGTAGAAAGTATGGGTAGCCCTCGCTGTGCTCCAGGAGTCTTTCGAGCGCTTCGGATTGCCACTCAGCACCTTCCTTCTGCACTGGCTCCACGATCGCTACAAGGGCGTCATCCCTGTTCAGCGATCCGATCTCGACGAAACTGAACAATCGCTCGGCATACGAACGCGCTTCACCCACGAGTCCTGGCAGCGACGGAAGCCCGGCACCAGCGACCAAGAAGGGAAGGCCGAGTTGGGACACACGGTGGAGCCCGACAATCAAAGCACTCAGCTCGTCGCGGCTCAGATACTGCAACTCGTCGATCGTGAAGAGAACGCCCTTCTGTGCCGCCATTGCGGTCTCTCTGACTTCTCGAAAGATGTCGCCGATGTCGCGCTCTAGATCTCCGGAGTCCGCCAGTCCTGCTAGAGGCTCCAGATCAATGGTCAGGGCACCACCATCGCTGGTGGGAACATGGACCTTGACGAAGGCCTTGACAGTACGAAGAGCTGAGGTGGCACGATCCCTTATGCGTTCGCTGATGCTTCATAGGAAAGATCGTTATACATGTCGCAGAATCCTATATTTGAGATAGTCGGTTCGAAATAGCCTGTGTTCCTGAGAGGCTTGCAACTCGACAGAGCCCCTCGATTCCGGCGGATTCAGAAGCACAGTTGCCGAGTCGGTACGATCGGGGTCATGCCAGCGGAACCTACGTCGAGCGAAGACGTCAATGACCTGCTCGAGGGTCCCCACCAGTACAACCCTCAGGCGATCGAGCCCAAATGGCAGGAGTTCTGGCGTAACGATGCCACCTACGAGGTCGAAAATGACGATCCTCGGCCTCATTCCTATGTGCTTTGCATGTACCCATACCCAAGCGGTGCGGCACACATGGGCCATGTCCGCAACTACACCTTCGGGGACCTACTGACCCGATACCGCACGATGCGTGGCGATGCTGTCCTGTCGCCAATGGGTTTCGACAGCTTTGGGCTACCAGCAGAGAACGCAGCGATCAAGACAGGTACGCACCCACGGGTTTTCACCGACGAGCGCATCGGTCAGCTCCGCAGTTCGATCACTCGGATAGGTGGCGTCTACGACTGGCGTCGCGAGGTTCAGAGCCACGATCCCGACTACATCAGATGGACCCAGTGGATCTTCCTCAAGTTCTTGGAGCGAGGGCTCGCGTACCGCAAGGCCGCGCCGGTCAACTGGGATCCCATCGACCAGACAGTGCTGGCCAACGAACAGGTGCTCGCAGATGGCACCGCGGAACGTTCCGGTGCAGTGGTCGAAAAGCGTGACCTGGAACAGTGGTATTTCAGGATCACCGACTATGCCCAACAACTACTAGATGACCTGAACACTGTCGACTGGCCAGACCGCGTGGTCACCCAACAACGCAACTGGATCGGACGTTCCGAGGGTGCCCAGTTCTCCATGAAGGTCGTCGACCCCAACGGGAATGAAACACCCGACGGTCACAGCTTCGAGGTCTACACAACCCGACCTGACACGGCTTTTGGTATGACGTTCTGTGTGCTCGCGCCCGAGCATCCACTCGTCAGCGAGGTCGTCACCGAGGACCGGCGAAGCGAGGTCGACTCCTTCATCGCTACCGCGAAACTCACCTCTGAGATAGACCGCCTTTCCACCGAACGATCACTCGACCAACGAGGTTGCTTCACCGGCGCCTATGCCGAGAACCCGTTCACCGGGACGCCAGTACCCATCTTCCTTGCCGACTATGTCCTCTTCACCTACGGAACCGGTGCAGTCATGGCAGTCCCGGGTGAGGACCAGCGTGACTGGGACTTCGCGCTGACCTTTGATCTTCCGATCATCGAGACAGTCGCACGGCCAGCGGACTGGGACGGCCAGGCATATTCTGGCGACGGCATACATATCAATTCGCCGGTTGAGCCGGCTGTGGCCAACGGGACAACGTTGGACCTGAATGGGCTTAGCGTGCCCGCCGCGAAGGATGCGGCTATCGCCTGGCTCGAATCCAAAGGGCTGGGGCAACGCAAGGTGAATTACCGCCTGCGTGATTGGCTGTTGTCACGCCAGCGTTTCTGGGGATGTCCGATCCCGATTGTGTACTGCGAGCCGTGTGGAATCGTCCCGATTCCAGAGTCCGACCTGCCGGTGTTGGCCCCAGATAACGTCGAGTTCAACCCGACTGGCCAATCCCCATTGCTCTCAAATGATGAGTTTGTCAACGTCACATGTCCCCAATGTGGCGGGCCAGCCCGCCGCGAGACCGACACGATGGACACCTTCGTAGACAGTTCCTGGTACTTCCTGCGTTTCACAGACCCCGACTCCGACGCAATGCCTTTCCGCAAGGAAGAGGTGGCCAAATGGATGCCGGTCGATCAGTACATCGGGGGCGCCGAACACGCTGTTTTGCACCTCATGTACGCACGGTTCTTCACCAAGGCCTTGTCTGATCTCGGCTACTTGGACTCGGGGTTGCGTGAACCGTTCCAACGCCTGTTCACCCAAGGGATGATCCGACTCGACGGGTCAAAGATGTCCAAATCGAGGGGCAACCTGGTTGCGCCCGAAGAGATCATCGACAGTCTTGGTGCCGACACCCTGCGTCTGGCCCATATGGCAGCAAAGCCACCCGAAGAAGACGTTGACTGGGAAGACTTCGGGCTCGGGGGATGCAACCGGTTCCTTCTTCGAGTCTGGCGACTTGCCCTCCCAGACTCGCACCTGTTGGCCAAAGCCCGAACCGGGCCGACAACCGACGCTGACGGAGCGATTATCAGGGTGACCAACCACCTGATCCACGATGTCACCCAAACCCTTGATCGTTGGGCATACAACGTCTCTGTCGCTCGCTACATGGCCTTCACCAATGACCTTTACAAGTACGTTCAGTCGGGTGACGGGCCCCACCACGAGACTCTCAGCTGGGCGGTCGACAACCTGTTGAAGGTGCTCGCACCCGCATGTCCACACATCACCGCCGAGTTGTGGTCGATGCGCCATCACGGTGAACACATCCACACCCAGCCCTGGCCTGTCGCTGACGAATCAACCTTCGCAGGGGAACTGGTGACCATGGTGGTCCAGGTCAACGGCAAGGTACGCGACAAGATCGATATCTCAGCTGAAGCTGACGAGGCGACCTGCATCGAAGCCGCCAGAGCGAGTACAAAGGTCCAGCCTTATCTCGATGGGGTTGAACCACGCCGTGTGATCGCCAAGGCCCCCAAGATCGTCAACTTCGTTCTGTGAATCGTTGTGTTCCCCCACAGACGCTTTCTCGACTCTGTAACCCGACTCTGTAACTCGACTGCGCTTAGGAGCGTCCCAACATGGTGCTGTCTCTCATAGACCGAATCGAAGCCGCAGCCGACAAGGACTACGGCCAGGTCACCTTTGTCTCAGGCGATGACCACGACACGATCTCCTGGTCGGCCCTTCACGCTGATGCCCGAGCCGCTGCTGCGCGTCTCCAAGCCGAAGGGATCAAGCCGGGTGACCATGTTGCTCTGCTCGGCCCAACGACCCGCAAGCTGATTACCGCCATACAGGCTGTCTGGTTGACCGGCGGGTGCCTTGTCACGATGCCGCTGCCGATGCGAATGGGTGCACTCGACGTCTTCATCGAACAGACCCGTCAACGTATCCGCAACTCAGACTCCAAACTGGTTCTGATCGACCCTGAGCTTGCGGCCTTTGTGGAACCCGCCGACGGTGACCCGCCTTTCTTGGCACTCGATGCCATCACCGGTGACCCTGATGCCTACAAGCGCCCAAAGAGCGATGCGGATTCGCTAGCGGTACTCCAGTTCACCTCAGGTTCCACCTCAGAACCCAAGGGCGTGATGCTTCCGCACAAGGCGATCTGCAACAACCTCGACGGTGCATGGAAGGCGGCTCAGATAACTCACGATGAGGTCATAGTCTCTTGGCTGCCGCTCTATCACGACATGGGCCTAGTCGGGCTTCTCACTATCCCCATGAGCCTTGGCTGCACACTTGTCCAAGGTGCCCCGCAGGACTTTCTGGCACGGCCGATCCGCTGGCTTGAATGGATCGACCGCTACGGCGGCACCGGCACCGCGGGACCAAACTTCTCTTATGCTCTCGCCGCACGCGCCATGCGACGAACTGACAAGAACCTAGATCTGTCACATATGCGAGTGTGGCTCAACGGCGCGGAGCCTGTTGATCCGGACACGTTCCGCACTTTCTTTGAGACTGGCGCCAAGTTCGGCCTCAAGCCAGACGGCGCATTCCCGGCCTTTGGTATGGCCGAAGTCTGTATTGCGGGATGTTTCCCCACACCGGGTGCGGGACTCCGCACCGACTGGATCGACAAGAAGAGCCTGGAGAATGATCGACTGGCGATCGCGGTCGAGGCCGATCATGAGAACGCAACCGAATTGGTGTTCCTGGGCGAAGCAGTTCCGGGACTAGAGATCTCGATCATCGATCCGATCACAGCAGAGGAGTGCAAGGACCGAGTCGTGGGGGAACTGCGCATTCGTGGCAACTCGCTAACCGACGGCTACTACAAGAACCCTGAGGCGACCTCGGAGCTCATCGTCGACGGCTGGCTCAACACCGGCGATCTGGCCTACACAGTCGACGGACAACTCGTTGTGTGTGGCCGCATCAAAGACGTGATTATTGTCGGAGGTCGCAACGTCTATCCCCAGGACATCGAAAAGGCCGTTGGTGAAGTCGGCGGTGTGCGAACTGGCAACGTCATAGCTTTCGGTACCGAAGGGCGACTCGGAGCTCAGAACATAATCGTGGTCGCAGAAGCGCGAGCCGATGGACTAGATGAACTCCAGCGCAACATCACCAACGTGGTGACCGACACCGTGGGAATCCCGCCAAAACAGGTTGTGCTGGTCGAGCCCGGATCGGTACCAAAGACATCGTCGGGCAAGCTGCAGCGTTCGGCGTGTCGTGGGCAGTTCGAGGCTGGCGAACTCGCCCTGCTCAAGCACTGAGACGGCCAAGCACTGAGACAACCGGCGCTCCGACCGGCGGGGCAGGCCGATACCCCTATTGGGGCTGATACCCCTATTGGGCTGGTACCCCTATTGCGGGGACTCGCCCAAGTCGCCGTTATCGGGACGGCGCTTGAGGAACTCCTGGACTTCAGCCGCGAGTTCGTCCGCGCTTGGGATTCGGTCGAATCCGATGGTCGGAGCGACATCGGGCCCACCGACGCCCTCGTTCATGAGCTCTTCGAGTTGGGTGACCATGCTCTGGTGTTGTGGATTCTCCGCCACGAGTTCATCGAGCCGAAGGCGTGTGGCCGTTGAGTCGCTCACGAGTTCACTGTGTTCGATGTTCAGACCGGCGACGTCCCCAAGGCCTTCGACCAGAGCGACACTCGCTGCCGGATAGTTCATGCCCGAGACGTAATGGGGGACCTGCGCCCACAGTCCCAGGGTGGGAATGCCGGCGTTGTTGAGCGACACGTCGAGCACCGAGTGGATACCGCTCGGTACATCGAGTGTTCCTCTGGCGTAACCGTGGAGAGACGATGACAGATCGAATGACGACGTTGTGACCGACAAGGCCGTTTCTCGGGTGTGTGCGACAGCAGCGGGATAGGCGCCGAGTGTCACGGCCATTCGGCAGCCAAGCATTCCTGCGAAGTCCACGACCTTGTCACTGAAGGCCCGCCACTCGAAGTCCGGCTCGGCTCCTGAGAGCAGTAGCAGGTCGTTACCCGATGAATCAGATGAGACCCTCAACTCGATACTCGGCCAGCTCAGGCTGGTGATTAGACCGTTGACGAGATGCATGATCGGACGCCGTGCCCTGTGATCCAGGAGTCTGCCGACGTTGAACTCCGCAATCGCTTCGGAGTCGGCCCGGCCGACGAGGAGCGACATGGCATTCGCTGCGGCCATGCCCGCGTCGATCCATCCCTCCAGGGCGATCAGCAGAACAGGGCCATCGAGATCGGGAAGGTAGTTGAGCTGGACAATTTTGGAATCGCTCATGAGGTGGCCCCCGCAAGGGTTCGCCAGTCCGAACCGATCTGGCTCACTGCAATGGTTGTCGCATGAGAAATTGCATCGAGCATTTGTCTGAATCCTGCCACGGTCGCCTCGGGTACGTCTCCCATCGAACCACCGGCGTAGCGTGCGTAGACACCAGCAATGATGCAGGTGAGCTTCCAGTATCCGAACGCCACGAAGTAGGGCAGATCGGAAAGATCGAGTCCGGTGCTCGATTCGTAGAGTTCCATCAAGTCCTGACGTGAGGGGAAACCGTCGAGCGATGTCGGCGATGCCTGGGGCATGACCGCGATCTCACCCGGGTCGGTCCAATAGACCCACAGCATCCCGACGTCTGCCCTCGGGTCGCCCAGTGTGCATATCTCCCAGTCGAGGACAGCCACGAGATTGCCCTCCGGGTCGATCATCGAGTTGTCCAGTCTGTAGTCGCCATGGACGATGGTCGCCTCGCTCTGTTTCGGAATGGTAGCGACGAGAGCGTCGTGTGCCTCGTGGACCGCTGGTAGGCCCAGGCCTCCGTCGAGCTGTGATTCCGACTTGAAGAACTGCGAGTACCAGCGCTTCAACTGCCGCGCGATGTAGTCCTCCTTTTTGGAGAGATCCCCGAGTCCTACCGCATCGACGTCGACAGCGTGAATCGCCCCGAGCACCTCTATGAGTGACTCTCCGGTGCGCCTCCGCGTCTCGATCGACAGTTGTGATGCCTGCTCGGCCGAGCGGATGACCTCGCCGTCTACGAATTCCATGACATAGAACGGGGCTCCATTGACCGAGTCATCTGGACTCAGCCCCACAACCGTCGGAACCGGAACGTTGCTGTCGGCGAGTGCGCTGATGATTCGGAACTCGCGGCCCATGTCGTGTGCGGTGGCGAGAACCTGACCCAGCGGAGGGCGACGAAGAACCCATCTGCGCGGCGACCCCCCTGAGGACGAAGCGTCGGTCGGGGCTGATTCGGTCAGCGAGTAGGTCAGGTTGGAGTGGCCACCGGCGATCAACTCCACGTCGAGGGGGAGACGAAGGGCCCGAATGTGATTCGCCAGCCAGGCGTTCACCTCTGGCTCATTGATTCCCCTGATCGCCTGGTCCACTCTCAGCCCTCCGAATGGCTCTCGACGGACGTCCCCGGCCCGCTCACAAGTTGTCGTACTGCGCTCACCTGACAGCGTGAGCCGATCGGGTGGGCGCTACCCAATGTAGCCCTGTCGAGTTGGCCACGAGCCCCCAGTGAGGACTCATCATTGGGTGCGATGGAGGAAACCGATGAAAGTCCGACGCAGCCGCCCGCCTAGAATGCGGCAATGGCCGACGTTACTGATGCGACCTTTCAGACCGCCGTCATAGAGCGGTCTAAGACGGTTCCGGTGGTGGTCGATCTGTGGGCGGAATGGTGCGGGCCGTGTCGGACCCTTGGCCCGATCATCGAGAAGGTGATCGCCGAGACCGACGGACAGGTAGAACTCGCCAAGGTCAATGTCGATGAGAACCCAAGGGTGTCGGAGGCATTTCGTGTTCAGTCGATACCAGCGGTTTTCGCGATCGTCGACGGTCGCCCGGTGGATCAGTTCATGGGCGCCCTCCCCGAGGCACAGGTCGCCGAGTTCGTGGCGAAGTTGATTCCGGGCAAGGCCCCCTCGGAGGTCGAGATGTTGATCGACGCGGGTGACGAGGCGTCACTGCGACGGGCGATACAGATCGAACCCGACAACGCAGAGGCCCGTGTCACTCTCGCGGAGCTGCTCATCGGCGACGATCGAAGCGACGAAGGTCTGGCCCTCATCGCTGGTCTGCCCGAATCCGCTGACACCCGCCGGCTCACGGCACTGGTCAAGATCGGCCCGATGAGTGAAGCCGATCTCGAACTGAGGCTCATGGGTCTGTTGGACAGCGTCAAGGGTGACGATGACGCCAGATCCGAGTTCCTCGAGTGTCTTGACCTTCTCGAGGATGACAACCCGGCCAAGATTCATTGGCGTAAACAACTGACATCCCGGCTCTTCTGATCGGTGCGCAGCTTTGATCGATGATCAGGCGAGCCGGCCCACCACGACGATCCCATAGAACACCTCCGATGTCCGAGACCACCCGACGACCGTGACCGAATACAGATCTGAGAGATTGATGCACGCGAGTTCCCCCCGGCAGAAGGCGATAGACGCCGTAACGACCTACACGCTGTCGGTCGACGGGCTCGACTACAGCGAACCCCCCGAATCGATCTTCGCGAGCAACGTGTTCAACAACGCGACGATGAAGGCCCGACTGCCTCGTCCGGTCTGGGAGGCGCTCCAGGCGACTATCGAGCGGTCGGCCACACTCGACCGTTCGGTTGCGGATGCGGTGGCCGCAGCGATGAGGGACTGGGCCGTCGAACGTGGCGCGACGCACTACGCACATGTCTTCTATCCGCTGACGGGTCTGACTGCTGAGAAACACGATGCATTTCTGGGCGTCGATGATGCGGGCAACGCCATATCGGAGTTCTCCGGCAAGGCGCTCATCCAGGGTGAGCCTGATGCCTCCAGCTTTCCCAACGGCGGCCTCCGCGAGACATTCGAGGCCCGCGGGTATACGGGATGGGACGTCACGAGTCCGTCGTATCTGATCGAGAACCCCAACGGGAACACTCTCTGCATCCCCACCGTTTTCGTCTCGTACACTGGCGATGCTCTCGACAAGAAGACTCCGCTGCTCCGATCCCAGCAGGTACTCGATGTCCAGGCGCGGCGTGTTCTGCGGCTCTTCGGCCACGACGAGCCCGAGAACGTCACCACCTATGTCGGTGCCGAACAGGAGTACTTCCTGATCGACCGGCATTTCTTCCACGCCCGCCCCGACCTGATCGCATCGGGTCGCACTCTCTTCGGAGCGAGGCCGCCCAAGGGTCAGGAGTTCGACGACCACTACTTCGGCGCGATCCCGGATCGTGTTCTGGCGTTCATGTACCAGGTCGAGCGTGAGCTCTGGAAGCTTGGTATCCCGGCAAAGACCCGTCACAACGAGGTCGCTCCCGGGCAGTTCGAGATCGCTCCGGTCTTCGAACGCGCCAACCTGGCCAATGATCACCAGCAGCTTCTGATGACGACGTTGAGGCGGGTCGCTGGCGCCTATGGAATGGAGTGCATCCTTCACGAGAAGCCTTTCAAGGGAGTGAACGGCTCCGGAAAGCACGTCAACTTCTCGTTCGGCAACTCGGCGCAGGGCAACCTGTTGAATCCCGGTGACACCCCGCACGCAAACGCCCAGTTCCTAGTGTTCTGCGCCGCGGTGATCAGGGCCGTCGGACGTCACGGTGGCCTCATCCGGTCCGTGGTGGCACATGCGGGCAATGATCACCGTCTCGGCGCCAACGAGGCTCCACCTGCGATCATCTCGGTGTTCCTGGGTGAACAACTCATGGACGTCTTCGACCAGATCGCCAAGGGTGGTGCCACAGAGTCGATGGGCAAGGGCACCCTCAAGATCGGAGTCGATACGCTTCCTGCTCTCCATAGCGATCCGGGTGATCGCAACAGGACCAGCCCGCTCGCCTTCACGGGTAACCGCTTCGAGTTCCGGGCTCCCGGGTCTGCCCAGTCGATAGCGGGGCCGATGGTTGCCATCAACAGCTCGGTGGCCGAGTCACTTGACTACATCGCGACCGAGATCGAGGCGATGCTCGACGCTGGTACGGGCCTCAACGACGCCGTCCAGGACGTACTACAGGCCATTGTGGCGGAGCACGGGAACGTCATCTTCAACGGTGACAGCTACTCGGATGAGTGGAAGGTCGAGGCGGCGAGTCGTGGCCTGCCAAATCTGATGACGACACCCGAGGCGCTTGCCGAGATGGACTCAGCGACATCACGGGAACTCTTCGCTCGCTACGGGGTGCTGTCGAATCGTGAGCTGCACAGCCGTTTCGAGGTCTATATGCACCGCTACACCCTGACGGTGGCGGTGGAGGCACGTTCGACGCTTGAGATCGCTCGCACTCTGTTGTTGCCGGCGGCAACCCGTTACCAGGGTGAGCTCGCGTCCATTGCCGCTGACCTGAAGGCGATTGGACAGGAACCTGACCTGACCACGCTCAACCTGATCTCCGATGCCGTTCGTGACCTGCGCGCCGCAACCAGCGCGCTCGCAGAACTGGTGCACCAGGAGGCTCCTCCAGCGACGGTCGCCGAGGCTGAGTTCTGCTGCAACGTGCTGTTGCCCGCAATGGAGAACGTCCGCCGAGCCGCCGACATGCTCGAGGACAACGTGGCCGATGATCTGTGGCCGTTGCCCACATATCAGGAGATGCTCTTCATCCTCTGAATCGGTCGTGGCTGACTTGCGCTGCGGTGAGCCCAGCGCACGCCGCGGCTGCTGTCTCTGTCGCGCCCTCAGTCCTGTTGACGGTCAAACATCAGTTGGGCTTCGTCGGGACCCCGACGTGACGTGAGTCTGAATCGCCCCTGTCGCTATCACGTCTGTCGACAATCACGCCCGTCAACGGGGAGCGATACCCGGTCCAGCTAGGAGACTGAGCAGGTGGCTGGGGCTTAGGTTCGGTGCGACACCACCCGTCGCCCCCTGATCCCCGAACACTTTGGAGGCTCCATGGAGACCTCGCGCGCCGCCGCACTTCTCGACTCGCTCTCGGGCCGAGCACATGAGTTCGAAAGACCGTCCCGTGTCCGCTCCGGCAGACGTGACCGCCATTCGTCGCGTGGAGTCCGCACGAGGCTGTGGGCTATGCACTCCTCGGACTCACGATCGGTTGGCTTGGGCTCGCTGCGCTTTGGCCCAGTGCAGCTCACCCGAGGTGGCGTGGTCGTTGGGGTGGCTGTCCTGGTACTTCTGACCTCGCTGGTCGTGGCCGCCTCGCAGCTGACCGGGGTCACCATCGCTCGCCCGGCACCTATCGAGGATCGAATGAGGCGAATCGACGCGAGCGATGTCTCTGGCCTCGATGTGGCGACGGGCGCCAATGGTCGCGCCAAGGCCGGCGGCAGCACTGCTGAGGCCGAGGCCAAGGGCTCAACTGCGGGGGGATCATCTGAAGGAGGGGACGATGATGGTCGAACCAGCGAAAGCACGAAAGAGGCCAGCGGAGCCGATATCAGCAACGCAGACTCGACGATAACCGTCCACGTTGCAGGGGCGGTTGCTTCACCCGGGGTCGTCTCGCTGGCGGCCTCAAGTCGGGTTGTCGATGCTGTCGCTGCTGCTGGGGGGCTGCGTTCCGATGCCGATCCGGATCGGATCAACCTCGCAGCATCCCTCTCCGACGGCATCAAGGTAGTAGTGCCGATCAAGGGGCAGGCCCTACCGGCCGAGGTTCCCCTTGAGTCCGCTGGGTCGAGCGGAGGGGCCGCTGCTGTCGCGGGGACAGGAACAGCCAGCGGATCGAAGGCCACCGGGGCCAACGGCGGCCAGTCGGTCAACATCAACACAGCATCAGATCAGGAGTTGCAGGCCCTTCCCGGTGTGGGACCGTCGACATCTGCGGCGATCGTCGCCCATCGCGAGAAGTCAGGACCATTCAGGTCCGTCGAAGGCCTCCTTGATGTGCGTGGGATCGGAGAGGCGAAACTCGATGCCATGCGTGACATGGTCACCATCGGTTGACTCGATCTGATCTCCAAGTAGCGCTCGCCGCTCTGGCTATATTTGCTAGTGCAAGGGTTGGCTTAGCTGTGCCTGGCCGCTGGGAGATGGTCGTTGTCCTCGCATCCGTCTCCATTCTGGTGGGGATCCGAACCAAGCGTCCGGTGGTCATCGTGTTGGCGATCCTGGTCATAGTTGGCGGTCGCTCCCATCGCGAGGCCGAGCGACTCAGGCACTCGGACCCAAGCGGTTCGCTCGCCGGGGTTGCTCGCATCGTCACAGATCCGGAGGCAGGTGCATTCGACGTGCAGGGGATCATCTCAGTCCGAGGACAGCGGTACGTGGCATCGGTCCCTCTCGGTCAGTCCTACGAGTTCTCTACGATGTTGGCAGGCCAGTCGGCGCGGATCGAAGGTCGAGTCCGACGCCTCGACGGAGCGCCGGAGGGTTGGGTGTTGTCGAACCATCTGGCTGGAAGGATCAAACTCTCGTCGGTGAGACCTGACGGAACGGGTGGACCATGGACACGCCTGGCCAATGACCTTCGACGGCGGGTCGCTGATTCTGCCAACGCGATGAGCAGCGACGAGAGGGCTCTCTATCTGGGCCTAGTAGTCGGTGACGATCGACTCCAGAGTGAGCTGCAGGCATACCGTTTCAAAGCGTCTGGCCTATCGCATCTGCTTGCCGTGTCAGGACAGAACATCGCCTTCGTCGTGATGCTCGCGGCACCATTCACACGTCGGCTCTCCCCGCGGGCCTCGCTGCTGGTGATCATTCCGATCCTGGCGCTCTTCACTGTCATGACCCGTGCCGAGCCCTCGGTGCTGCGCGCAGTGGTCATGGCCCTGATAGCACTGATTGCCACAACTGCCAGTCGGCGTGCGGCGGGGATTCGGGTGTTGGCGCTGACGGTGATGCTCCTGTTGTTAATCGATCCGCTTGTAGCGCACTCCATCGGCTTTCAACTCTCGGTCGTGGCGACCCTTGGACTGATCGTGATCTCGGAACCTCTCGCCAGGCGGCTCCCAGGTCCAAGCTGGTTCTCTGAACCACTCGCAATGACCCTTGCCGCTCAGGTGGCCACTTCCCCCATCATCATGGGGTTCAACCCGTCGATCGCCGCGGTGGGTCCGCTCGCGAACCTACTCACAGTGCCACTTGCCGGTTGGGTGATGATGATTGGTCTGACCGGCGGGATAGTGGTCGGAAGTCTGCATCCGATGATCGGCGTCGTCACCATGTATCCCATCCGATGGGTGCTTCGCTGGATCGACTCGGTGGCCGCTGTGGCATCGCGTGTTCCGTTGGCCCCGCTCACTCCGACGAAGTTGTCGATCGTTGTAGGGGTCATCATCGGTGCTGTCGTGTTGTGTGACAGAGGGATCGTGTTGGGTCGAAATCAGCGGCGCATTCTGTGTATCGCGACGATGGCGGTTGTGGTAGTCGTTCTCATTCCAAGCCGGATCCCGCCGGGCGTTCATCCGCTGTCGGAGGGAGCGGTCCTGTGGCGATCCCCGTGTGGGGAAAATGTGGTCGCCGCTTCGCGTAACACGAAGGGAGTCGATCTCCTTGTGGCGCTACGGGAACTGAATGTCACATCGGTCGAGGCTGTGGTCACAGATGGGTCCGCCTCGGCGTCGAGCGCAGCCGCCTTCGTTGACCATCAGTACGGTCGACCACAGCGACACGTCGGAAGCGGATCGACCGATGATCTGGTCCGGAGGATGGAGTCACTCGTCGGTAGTTGCTGAACGCCAGATCATGGCGACTGGCGCCGAAGATGCGGGCCCTTCGTCGGAGAGGTGTGGAGGCGTGTAGGTTCTTCGCGTGATTCTGGAGTTGGGACCCGAGTACCGATTCGACATCACCAGTCGAGCTGTCGTCATGGGGATTCTCAATCGGACCCCGGACTCATTCTTCGACGGTGGAACCTATTTCGATTTTGATTCGTTTCTCGCGAAAGCCGAACAACTCGTCGATGACGGCGCCGACTTTCTCGATGTCGGGGGAGTGAAGGCGGGCCCAGGACCAGAGGTGAGCACCGAGGAGGAACTCGACCGGGTGATTCCCGCCGTGGCCGCGTTGCACGACAGGCTCGATATCGCCATATCGGTTGACACCTGGAACCCAGTGGTTCTTCGAGACGCCCTCAAAGCGGGTGCTGTAGTGGGAAATGACATCTCAGGATTCGCTCACCCCGACTACCTCCCGACATGTGCCGAGTTCGAAGCGGCCGTAGTGGCAACACACATACGGTTGGGTCCACGCATCCCGGATCCGGAACCGCATTACGACAACCTGTGTGTCGATGTCCGGGCGTTCCTCGCGGAGAAGGCGGAGATGGCCGAGAACGCTGGAATCCCCAGGTGTCGGATCATGGTCGATGACGGCTTGGATCTGGGCAAGACCGAGGCACAGTCGCTCGAGCTGCTCCGGTCATCAGAGGATCTTGTGGCCCTCGGCTACCCGGCGTTCCTCTCGGCATCGAACAAGCGATTCATCGGAGAGCTATTGGGTGCGGCCGTGACAGACAGACGCATGGCTAGCCACGCTGCGCACGCTCTCGGAATCACCAAGGGTTGCCGTATCCTGCGAGCGCACGACGTCAAGGGAGCACGACGAACAGCGGACCTGATAGCCGCAATTCTTGAGGTCGCACAGTCCGAGGCGGCGGTGGTCGGGTGAGCGCGAAGGACAACGCCCCTGTCTATCTGGTCAAGGGTTCCGATGAGGTCGCGCTGGCCGAACATGTACGAGCCCTGGTCGCACGCCTAATTGGCCCGGGCCAGTTGATCGGCGTGGACAGCTTCACCGGCGACGAATACGGCATCGGTGAGTTGGTCATCGCAGCGTCGACAGTGTCGATGTTCGGTGATCGGCTCATCGTTGCACGGAATCTCGGCCGGTTCGCCAGTGGTGAACTCTCAGGGCTGGTCGGCTATCTCGCGTCGCCCTCTCCAGACACGACTCTTGTGCTCGTCTGGGAGAAGGGACTCGGGTCGGGGGCCCGTCTGGAACGGGTACCCAAGAAGCTCTCCGACGCCATTGCAGCGGCCGGAGGGGAGATCCAGGATGCCTCTATTCCCGGTGGCAAGGGCCGGGCGATGTGGGTCGACGATCAGATCGACGATTCAGGCGTGCGTCTGTCGAGAGCAGCACGAGCGAGGATCATCGAGCAACTCGGCGATGATGTGAACCGGCTGGACGGGATCCTAAGAGTTCTAAGTGCGACTTTTGCGGACGCAGAGATTCAGGTAGACGATCTGGAACCGTTCCTCGGCGAGGCCGGCTCGGTCCCACCGTGGGAGTTGACCGACGCCATGGACAAGGGGCAGGTCCAGGTCGCGATGGGCAACCTCCGGCGAATGATGGTCGGGGGGGAACGTCACCCACTCCAGATCATGGCGAGCCTACGGACTCATTTTGAGCGGATGTTGCGTCTCGATGGCGCCGATGTGCGCAACGAGAAGGAAGCCGCCGCACTGCTCGGCATGAAGGGGTCGACGTTCCCCGCAAAGAAGGCGCTGGCACAGTCACAGAAGCTCGGGCCCGACCGGTTGCGCCGGGCGTTCCACCTTCTCTCCGAGGCTGATGCAGACCTACGGGGGCGAGGCGGGCAACCACCCGAGGTTGTGATGGAGACTCTGGTCGCCCGCCTCACCACCTTGGCGGCGAGACGGGCGACCCGCTGAGCAGAGCCCAATGTCAGAGATCGACCCTGTGGGCCGCCCCTGAAGCTCAACCGATTCCTCTCAGACGAGTTCGTCGAGAGAGAAGAACAAATCGGTGCTGAGCGCGTATGCCGCCATCACCTCTTCGATGAACCGTGTGCGCTCATGGTCACTCAACTCGATCGAGTCGAGCTTGTCCCGATACTCGTTCTTGAACGCCGAGATGTCGTCGATATCGGTGAAATGGAAGAACGACGTTCCGCTGCTCGCGTCTATGTCATAGGTCCGCTCTACGACCCTGCAGATGAACTGTCCGCCGGAGAGGTCGCCCAGGTATCTGGTGTAGTGGTGAGCGATGACACCGGGAGGCCACTCCCTGGCCATCTGGCCGATTCGCTCGACATATCGACTGGTCGCCTCTGTTGGGGTGACGCTCGAAAGGTCGGTGCCCAACGTATCGAGGTCCCTGCTCATGGAGGGACTGCGTCGGAGTCGTTCGTCGGCGAAGACGGCGACGCGTGGGTCGAGTGCGAGTGAGTCGATGGCGTCCTCAAGGGCCTTGTAGACGAAGGCATGCTGTGCCTGCATCCGAACGAACTCCTCCAGGGTCAGTTCGCAGTTGACGAGATCCGTCATAGTCTTCGAGTGCTCGGCGTTGTTGTGCTCGGTGGTGGTGCCGGAGCGAAGCTGGGCCGAGAATGGCACTGTCTCGTCGCTGTCTGTGGTTGAGATGGTCGAAGCCTCCATCAGCCCTCCTCGGTAGTGGTAGCAGCGGTAAGGGTCGCTGACCTGCGGAGCAGAGCGATTCCGAGTGCAACGAATGCCATTGCGACAATTGAGATGGTCAGTGAGTTCGAACCGGTGAATGCCAACTCGCTTGCCTTGGCGGCGCCCGTCGGGGTTGCCGTGCCGGTCGACTGGTTGTTCGCCGACGAGGCCAGGACCTGCGCTTCGCCTGTGGCAGGTGCCGTGGTGGCTGGCGCAGTCGTCTGCGGTGTGCTGGTGGCCGGTGCGGTTGTAGGTGGGGTGGTTGTAGCTGGGGTGGTCGTAGGGGGCGTCGTGGTAGGGATGGTGCCTCCACCTTCTAGCGGGTCCTGTCCGACGAATGTCACCGGGACCACGGTGTCCCATCCACGTTCACCGGGTTGCGTGTGGTCCGCTCGCGTGCTGACCACACACTTGGTTCCCTCAGCAAGGCAGTCGATTCCCTCACCGGTCGAGGAGATGCTCAGAGCAAGTGAGAATCCGCCGTCGTCATCAAGGGGTTTGGTCAGCCCTATTGCGTAGGACGGAGGGTTAGTCGAGATCCAATACGAGGCGCCTGTTCCACCCGCCATGGGTGCGCCTCCCACACACGGGGCAGGCGCAGCGGTTGGGCCATTGTCGACGCAAAGCGCCAGATAGACACCCTTGTCGTGGCTGAATCCGGTTCCGGTCACCTGCACGGTTCCGCCGCTAAGCGGCAGCCCGTCAACAGGGGTGACTGTGATCGACTGGCCATTCGCTCCCGTAGCGCTTCGTGTTCCCGAAGGAGCCGGATCAGTTCCTGTTGCCCCGACCAGGGTCCCGCTCGCGCCCAGCACGAGGGTCATGCTCGCTGCAAGCGCAGCAAGTACTGAGGCCGTTGTCCGGCGTGTTGGCCGACGTCGTGGGGTGGCCCGGTCCATTCGGCTGATGGTGGTCTGTGTGTTCATCTGTTTCCTCCTGATGATCTGAGTGATTGATATGTCAATGGCCTGGAGCGGCCGGATTGGACTGGTACGAGCTGGACTGCGACGTACTGGACTGCGACCACTGCTATCTGGCGGGCACCACGATCGGTGTCACGCTCTGCGGATGTTCGAGGACGTTGATCTCATGGCCATAGATGTGGCTCAGAAGCTCTGGCCGGAGCGCCTCTCTTGGGGTCCCCTCGGCGGCGATACGTCCCTGCTGGAGGACGATCACCCGATCGGCGTGTGCTGCAGCGAGGCTCAGGTCGTGAATCACCACGACGACCGCTGCGCCTTCGGCTCGGCGGGCAGCGAGCGCGTTGAAGACCTTCTCCTGGTGATGGATGTCGAGAGCAGCGGTGGGTTCGTCGAGCAGCAGCAGGGGAGTCCTCTGAGCAAACAGTCGAGCCAGGGCGACTCTTGCCTGTTCGCCCCCCGAGAGCTTGGTGACCGTGCGGTCGCCTAGGTGGGCGACGTCACACTCGACCATTGCGTCGAGAACTATCGACTCGTCGCCCCGCGCGTGCCTGACGGCTCCACTACGAGTGTGCCTGTCGGTGTGCCTGCCGAGGCCACCCTTGTGGTTGCTGCCACGACCGCCCACGCGGGAACCACTACCTAGGTTCGTTGAGAGGGTCGAGTGTCGGACCGTCCCGTGCCATGGCGCTCGGCCCATGGCGACGACCTCGTGCACTCGAAAGGGGAAGGAAACCGAGGAGTCCTGGGGTAGCACTCCTCGCAAACGGGCAAGTTCACGAGGCGCGATGTCCGAGATCGCGGTGCCGAGCACTTCGACCGAGCGTCGGTCGCCGATGTCGCCACTCAACAGGCCGAGAAGGGTCGACTTGCCGGCACCATTGGGTCCGACGAGAGCAACGATCTCACCAGAGTCCACCGACATTTCGACCGGGCCGACGATCCGCTTGTCCCCGATGTGGTACTCGACCCCGACGGCACGCAGGACGGCGCTCCCGCCTGAGTGCTCGTCGATTCCCGCCACAGAACCTGCTTCAGGCCCGACCGCCGACCCCAACAACCCATCGGCTGGGTCCACCGACTCAACCGACTCTCTCATGACCATCCTCCCTGTGAGGCGCGGGTACGTCGGAGTTGCCAGAAGAAGAACGGGCTTCCCACCAGTGAGGTGAGGACGCCAAGCGGAAGTTCCTGGGGTGCTGCAATTGTTCTGGCTGTCAGATCAGCGAGAACGAGGACCAACGCGCCAGCGAGGGCGGAGGCCGGTATGAGTACTCGATGTGTTGGACCGGCGATCATCCGAATCAGATGTGGGATCACAAGTCCAACGAAAAGCACCATGCCACTCACGGCAACCGCACCTGCGGTCAGCAGGGCGATGACTGCGAGCATCACGATCCGCAGCCTCTCGACGTCGACACCCAGGTGGCCGGCCTGACGTTCCCCCAGAGCAAGAAGGTCGAGTTGTCGCGACATCACCAGGCTCGCTGCGACTCCGAGAACCACCAGAGGGGCGACCACTGCCACCTTGGCCCAGCTCGCCTGAGCCATCGAGCCGAGGGTCCAGAAGGTGATCGAACGAAGCTGGCTGTCATCGGATAGGAACGTGGCGAGTCCGATGAACGCTCCCACCATTGCGTTCACTGCGACACCGGTCAGGACGAGGGTGATGACCTCGGTTCGACCATCGGCGCGAGCGGTCACGTAGACGCCCACCACTGTGGCGAGCCCACCGGCGAAGGCGGCCGCGGGGAGAGACCATGTGCCAAGTGCGGTAGCCCCGGCGACGATGGAGATGACGGCTCCGAGACTGGCGCCCGCCGAGACACCCACGATGCCGGGTTCGGCCAGGGGATTGGCGAACGTTCCCTGCATGGCAGCACCCGCGCACCCGAGGGCCGCCCCCACCAGCAACGAAAGGGCGATGCGGGGAAGGCGAATGTCCCACAGGACAGCCTCTGCCGTCTGATCGCCAACGGTGGAACTGATGCCGAGCTTGCGGAGGATCGACGTGATCACCTCACCAGGTGAGATTGGGAACGCTCCGATGCCTGCGGCTGCGACGACGGCTATGACCAGGGCGATCACGAGCATGACCATCAGGGGCAATCCTCGACGGCGTGTCAGAACTTGCTCGGCACCTGCGGGGTCATCCTGAAACGGTTGGTTTCCAGAGGTGGGCTGTGAGTCGACTCTCCGCTCCGCAGTTGTGTCGGTGGCCACCATGGTCATGGCTTGGCCTTCCCGGGAGCGCGGATCGACTCGGCGAGATCCCTGACTGCTTCTGGTGTTCGCGTTCCGAAGCTGTAGAGGAGGCCGTCCTCGATCGTCACGATCCGTCGTGACCTGCCGGCCGGGGTCTGCGCCACCCCGGGGGTGGAGAGAAGTCCTTCTATCCCACCGACCGATTCCAGGCCTGTGGTGGTGACCAACAGAACATCCGGCTGAGCTTTGACAAGCGCCTCGCTGGTCAGCGGGGTGAATGCTCGCTTGAGCCCCATGCTGGTGCCCAGGTCGGTTCCACCAGCGGCCCTGATCATCGAGTCAGCACCTGAACCCGGACCGCCCAACAGGTAGACGCCAGCTGCTCCACGCAGATACAGGAACGCCACCGTCGGACGCTTCGACGAGCCATTCTCCTCGTCAGAGTCGACTGAGTACCTGCCCGTGACCTCCGCGATGCGAGCCATTGTGTCCGACGCAAGCTTCTGGCCATCGGCTCGAAGGCCAAGGGTGGTCGCAACTTCGATCATGTGTGATTCGATGCCCTCGACGCTCACTGACGGTGTGAAGATCACAACGGGAATGCCGGCGGAACGTAGTTGGTCGATTGCCTCTGGCGGGCCTGCGTCGCTGTCGGCAAGGACCACCGTTGGATTCAGCGACAGGATCGCCTCGGCAGACATGTCGTGACCATTGGTGACCAGTTCGACGTCTGCCGCCTCATCCAGCGTTGTGGATACGTCTCGTCCAACGACATTGGCACCCAATCCCAGGGCGAAGATGACTTCCGATATGGGACCCCGGAGCGAGACGATCCGAGACACGTCACGAACAGTCACCGACTTCCCATCGACAGATTCGACCGTCGCCGGAAGCTCGGCTCGCGATGACACCGCGGCGGCACGTTCGGCTGTCGCCGAGTTGGACAGAGCCGCCGTCTGCGAACCTGACCCGGAGCCGCCACACGACGTCAGTAGAGCGACAGCGAGGCCCAGGGCACACAGTATCGATGCCGGTGAGAGTATCGATACTGGTGAGCGCACAAGTGCTCGTGGGTTCGACGAGTCAGGGGATCCGGGCATTACGGAGCGTTCTCTGAACTCTCGGCAGGGGGTGTCGTTTGATCGCTGGGTTCGACCCCGCCGACTCTTCGGCGAACGACAACAAAGCCGCCGCCTCCGACTGCCATGACCGCAGCCAGCAGGGCGATAAACAGGCCTACGGTGCTGCCCGATGAACCATCGTCACCGGAGTCGACCTTGGCTACCAGTGCAGTCGCTGTCTCGGAGCCACGCGCCTTCTTCTGTCCGGCCTTGCTGTTGTCGGCTTCAGCGTTGGCAACGGTGCTCGAGGTCGTCGATGCATCGACCACGGACGACTCCGTGACGGTCTCGATCGAGCCACTCGTCACCGATGTGTCGGTCGAGGGCGCTGGTGCTGCGGGTGCTGCGGCCGACCCATGGACCTGGGTTCCGGTTTGACCCTGCACCCCAGAAGCGGGGCCCGTCGCAGCGGGAGTCGTTGCGGCGGGTGTGGTCGGAGTCGGGCTCGGAGGGGTTGTCGGGTGAGGAGTTGTCGGACTGGTGGGAGTCGAACCGAACGTCACGGGGATCAACTCATCCTGGGAGCGGTCCCCTGATGCCATGTGGTCCCGTCTGGTCGTGATTGCACACGGAGTGGATCTGCAGTCGATGGTGGGGCTGATGGCGGAGTTCACCGTGAGAGCCACGCTGAAGGTGCCACCGGAGCCATAAGGGACAGCGAGGCCGACCCCATAGGATGGTGGGTTGGATGAGATCCAGTGCGAAGCGCCTGTTGAACCCTCCATCGCGATTCCGCCGCCACACGGGCTGGGGGCAACACCTGGGCTGGGAATGACACACAGGGCCACGTAGATGCCCTTGTTGGTGTCGAAGCCCGTGCCGTTCACCTGAACGGTGGCGCCT
>CAUJEC010000191.1 GCA_963169245.1 Actinomycetota bacterium | reverse complement strand
GGACGCGTATCGCTGCGGCAGTTTCCATGCTGAGGCGATAGCTGCCAACATCTTGATGCCTGACAGTCACAGATCGAACAGGGGAATCATGGCCACCGACGTCGTCATAGTTGCGGCAGCACGCACACCAATCGCAACCGCGTACAAGGGTTCACTCGCCGGAGTGGACGCATTCTCGCTCGCCGAGGTATCACTCCGAGCCGTCGTCGAACGTGCCGGGATTCCAGTCGAGGACATCGAGGACATGGGCTTTGGCGAGTCCTTCCAGGGCGGCGGAAACATCGGCCGAAACGCCGCTGTGCGTCTGGGGTTCAACAATGTTCCAGGTGTCGCCACCCAACGCTGGTGCGCATCCGGCATGGCGGGCACCCAGTGGGTTGCTGCCAACATCGCCGCAGGGATGATCAACGTTGGCATCGGCGGCGGCGTCGAGTCGATGTCTACCTCCCCCGGCACCTCACGCCCCGGCCCCGATGGCCAACCGGCTTTCTGGCTCTCTCCCGCGAACGAGGAGACCGAGGACGCTCCCCCGTTCAACACCGCCAAGGGTGTCGGTGACAACGCCGCCCGCATGGCAGGAGTCAGCCGCGAGGAGGCCGATGAGTGGGCGTTCCGTTCGCACATGAACGCTGTGCGCGCCATCGACGAGGGCCGCTTCAAGAACGAGATCGTTCCCGTGGCGCTGCCCGGTGGCGGCGAGTTCTTGGTCGACGAACACCCACGCCGTAACTCGACTCTCGAGAAGCTCGCGTCCCTGCCGCTTCTCAACCCGCTGGATGACGGCGCCACAACAACGGCCGGTAACTCCTCTGGCCTCAACGACGCTTCCGCCGCTCTGATGCTGGTGAGCAGAGACTATGCCAAAGCACACGGCCTCAAGCCCCTCGGCATCATCCGTGGTTGGGCATCAGCGGCGCTGACCCCAGCACAGACTGGCCTCAGCCCGAGTGTGGCGATCACCAAGGCGCTCGATAAGGCAGGCATCACCCAGGACGCCATTCAGTCATGGGAGATCAACGAGGCGTTCGCCTCGGTGACCGTTGCCGCCATCAAGCGCCTCGGTCTCGATCCCGAGACCGTCAACGTCAACGGTTCTGGCTGCTCACTCGGTCACCCGATCGGCTGCACCGGCGCCCGCATGATCGTCACGATGGTCAATGAACTCGAGCGAACCGACGCCCAGTACGGTGCCGTCGCCATGTGCGCGGCTGGCGGCATGGGCTCCGCGACGATCATCGAGCGCGTCTGAATCACCCCTAGCGATATTCTGGGCCGATTACGGGCCAGTCATGGGCCGGGCAGAATCCAGCTTTGATGCCAGTAGCCAGCGGGCTCGGCGGCAAGATCGACCTTCGGGTCGATCAGCCTCCGGGCCCGTCTTCCGTTTACGGACACGAACGCGTCTGCTCGGACCGCTACTTGATCACGGTCGATTCCCAGACGTTCCGCTTCGACGTCGGCCAGGTGATGTGCTGCCTGACGGATCAGTTCCGGTTCGACTGGAACGACCCTCCGCTGTTGGGTCGTGAGCATGGTGTCGACTGGGACTGATCGGGTTCGACCCGTTGTGGTGTCAGTGACTCGGAACGTCACGTCCCCGGCACGCTCGACAGCGAGCACGTTCCAACCAAAGCGAAAACCTTCTCCCGTCCACCGGGCATCACCCGGGATCAGATACTGGCGAAGTGGCAGCAGGATCTGAATCGACACCCACAGGATCGCTGCGGCGAAGGTGAGTCGCCGGATCGGTCGGGCTGCTCTGGCTGGCCTATCCGATTCGTCTGGCTTGGCCATCCTGGCTTGTCCGGCTGATTCGAGTCGTCGTGCAAACGCATCGGGCATCACCTGCCTACCCGCAAGCCAACCAGTGACCCGCCCAGCCAACTCGATTGGCCAGTCGGGCTCGAAGAACACAAGCGACGCTGCCACCATCAGGAACGGGAACACGCCGATCGGTGGGAACAGGATGAACGTCGCAATGTGGAACGCAACGACACAGAGCCACGCCCACAGGCGCGTGCGGCGCCAGAGCAGGAACCACACGACCGCGCAGTCGAAAATCGCTCCTCCCCATGCCAACGCGATCGCAACAGACTGATGGTTGAGCATCGGACCGACGATCGGCAGATCGGTACGACCCGGAAGCCATAGAGCCATGGGCAGTCCTTGTAAGAGCCAGTCGGTGTTGATCTTTGCGAGCCCAGCGAAGATGTAGACGACTCCGACCTGAAATCGGACCATCCACAGCGTTCCCCGCGGGACCGTGCCACGGGAGTCGAGTGGCAGGAAGATCATGAGGAAGCTCATGACCGAGATGAACCAGTAGTGATTCAGATAGACCGTCGCTTCGGTGAACTCCATCCAACTGAACAGGAACCAGACCAACGCGATCGAGTAGCGGTACATGAACCCGAAGGCGACGGCCACCGCAGCGATCGCTATGGCAGCCACCTGAATCCGCATGAGCGTCGACGGCAACACAGGAACCCATCCGAGCCCCGAATAGGCGAAGTGGATCGTGGGGTTCGAGTACAGCGTCGACGTCCAGTCGAGTATCAACAGACGCAGTGCACTGATGGCTACAACCGCAGCAAAGACGACCCGGAAGAAGCGCAGAGACGCACCCGGAACCCGTTCGGCCGCCAAGGTTCTTAGCCGTTGATTTGATGTAATGCCGACGACATCTGGAATGATAGGCATGGTTAACTCAAATAGTCGCCCAGATCCGGCCGCAGCATGCAAGTCGGACAATCCAGACCATCGAAGGATTCTTCCATCTATGAACCGTCGTCTACTCACCACCGCCGGAGCAGTCATTGTCTCGGGTTCCCTGCTGCTCGGGGCCTGCTCGAGTTCCGACACCAATGAAGGCGCTTCCAAGACGACCGAGGCAGCGAAGACGAACTTCGATCAGGCGCAGGCCAAGAAGGTCGTGGCTCACTACGCCGACGGTGTTGCGGCCTCTTACGCCGCGTCAGTTGCGTCGGCCAAGAAACTCGAGGCTTCACTCAAGGCCTTCACCGCCTCACCGAGCGACGCGACACTCTCCGCAGCGAAGGACGCCTGGGTCGCAGGCCGTGTCGACTACCGCCCGACCGAGGCCTTCCGCTTCTACGACGGGCCGATCGATGAGCCCGAGACCGGCCCCGAGGGTCGGATCAACGCCTGGCCGATGGACGAGGCCTATGTCGACTACGTGCAGGGAGCCGACGGCGTCGACTGGGTCGGCATCATCAACGATCCAACCAACTACCCCGAGATAACCAAGGACGTCCTCGTCGAGGCCAACGAAAAGGACGGCGAGGAGAACATCTCGACCGGTTGGCACGCGATCGAGTTCCTGCTGTGGGGTCAGGACCTGAGCGAGACCGGACCCGGTAGCCGCCCCTTCACCGACTACACGACAGCCCAGAACGCCGAGCGTCGTGCGCAGTATCTGACACTTCTGGGCGAGATCCTCGTCAGCGACCTCCAGTCCGTTGCCGATGCGTGGACGCCAGATGCCGATAACTACCGCAAGACCTTCGTCGCCGACACCAACACCGCCATCGCCCATATCTTCCGTGGCATCGGCGCCCTGACCGTGGGCGAACTCTCCGGTGAGCGGATGGCCGTGGCTGTCGAGACCCAGGACCAAGAAGACGAGCACTCGTGCTTCAGCGACACAACCAACGGTGACGTCGCCGGCAACATCGCAGGCGTCAAGATGGTGCTCGATGGGGCCTATCCGGGCGGCCTGAGCGGACCTGGTCTGATCACTCTGATTGGCGAGGCCGACAAGACCACCGCCGCCGAGTTGACCACCCAGACCGCAGCAACCCTGGCCGAGGCCGAGAATCTGCCAGAGACCTTCGACCAGCTTCTGGCTAACAACACCGCCGCACTGGAGGCGATCATCGACGGTCTGACCGAACAGGGCAAGCTGATCGCCCAAGGTGCCAAGAAGATGGGCATTGAGGTAGACACAGGCGTCTGATCGCCTTGGCCACTTGAAGCGGCCGTTCCCCTGGCCGTGCCACGGCCGATCCACACGGGCCCAATACGGAGTTCCAAGTGCAACGACGTCATCTCATCTTCACCGCCGTCACCACGATGCTGGTTCTCGTTTCGGCGGGAATCGGCATCGGGTGCACGTCTGGTTCGGGCAACGGCTCCGGCAGCAAGGGCTCCGGCAGCAACTTGGGCGGTGGTGCCGGCGGTGGCGCTGGTGGCGGCGTGTCGGCAGCAGTCCTCTCCCCCGCCGACGCAGCGAAGCTCGCCCGCACCGGCGGCGACGCGTCTGTGCGGAACTCAGGCGTGAACGCTTTCGGACAGCCAGTCTCCGGACTAACCAAGGACGAACTCCGAGCGTTTGTTGTAGGGAACAACTTCTTCAACGACAACTGGGTGACCGCCCCGGCATCAACGACAGGACGCGACGGGCTGGGACCACTCTTCAACGCGCAGGCCTGTTCGTCGTGCCACTTCAAGGACGGTCGCGGCTCGCCCCCAACCGAGGACAATCCAACGGCCAAGGGTCTTCTCATCCGCCTTTCGATCCCCGGTGAGGATCTCGCCACCGGAGCACCTGCCCCCGACCCCACATATGGAGGTCAGTTCCAGGACAAGGCGATCACGGGGGTTCCACCCGAGGGTCGCCTCGACATCTCCTACGAGGAAATCGCCGGCAAGCTCAGCGACGGCACCGAGTACTCGCTCGCCAAACCGACCTACACGCTCTCGGACCCCGCGTACGGCCCGTTCCACCCTGAGGTGATGACCTCGCCCCGAGTCGGCAATGCCATCTTCGGAACGGGGCTACTCGAAGCGATCCCGGAGTCGGCGGTTCGAGGGTTCGCCGATCCCAACGACTCCGATGGCGACGGCATATCAGGCCGGGTCAACGAGGTGTGGAGTCCCGAGCACAAAAAGACGATGCTCGGTCGATTCGGCTGGAAGGCCAACGTTGCATCTGTGAAGGAGCAGGTCGCGGGAGCATTCCACGGCGATATCGGGATGACATCGAGCCTCCATCCCGATCAGGACTGCATGCCGGTACAGACCGAATGTCTGGCTGCACCCAACGGCGGCGAGCCCGAACTCGACGACAAGAAGCTCGATCGGGTCGACTTCTACACACGCACTCTGGCGGTACCCGCCCGCCGCGACGTCACAAAGGCTGCGGTCCGGCGTGGCGAGAGTACCTTCAAAGCCCTCAACTGCTCGGGTTGCCACAAGACGAACATCAAGACCGGTGCCACCAGCCCGCGCCAACTCTCAAAGCAGACCATCAGCCCGTATACCGACCTTCTGCTACATGACATGGGCGCTGGTCTCGCTGATGGCCGCCCGGACTTCCTTGCGGGTGGCACCGAGTGGCGAACCGCTCCGCTGTGGGGCATTGGCCTCACCAAGACAGTCAATGGCCACACCAGGTTCCTCCATGATGGTCGGGCGCGTAATGTGACCGAGGCCATCCTGTGGCACGGAGGTGAGGCGGAGTCGGCCAAGAAGGCCTTCGTCGGACTCAACTCACGCGACAGGAACGACCTTCTGGCCTTCCTCAACTCGCTCTGACCCCCGCTGCTCCGAAGGTTCATATCGGTCGGCATGGATCAGTGCATAGGCAATCATCGACGCTGCAATGACTCTGGATGACCCCGTGAACACATCGACCCCCAACCGCAATCAACTTGGCAATCGCCTTGGTGATCGACTGCACGATGAGCCCGACAGACGGCCCAGCAGTCAACTGCGTCGCGGGTCCGACAGACGCCGTCAGCATCACACCGCATTGACCCTCGTGGCAATCGGCGCTCTCGTGTTCTCAGGCTGTTCTGGTTCCGATGGAGGGGACAGGAGAGCCAGCGACACAAAGTCCAAGTCGACAGTGGACCGCAAAGCGGCACTCGCGTCGATCGCAGATGACGTGATCGTTCCGGGCCTTGAGGAACTCTCGACCCAAACTGGCAAACTGCTCCCGGCCCTCGAAGCCCACTGCGCCGGACCCACTCCGGAGTCTCTGACCACTGCCCAGAGCGCTTGGGACGCTGCTGCGGACGCTTGGGCCGCCACTGCCGCATTCCGGTTCGGGCCGGGCGCGAAACTTCGTTCCGCAGCGGGTATCTCCTATCCGATCAACGCCACGAAGATCGAGAAGCTCTTCGCTCCCGGTGGGGACTTCGCAACGACCACTCCCACGCCAGAACTGGTCGCCGACATGGGTGCCGACAAACGTGGGTTGGGGGCAATCGAGTATCTGCTCTTTGCTCCGTCAGATGCCGAAGCGATGGGCATTGACGATGGCGGAGAGCAGTGCGCCTTTGCCGTTGCTGCAGCCCAGGACGTCGATACAAACGCCAAAGCGCTCGCACAGGCGTGGACGACCGGCTCCTCCGAGTTGGATCACCCCGGGCCGTTCTCCGAGCAGTTCAGAGTGCCTGGATCCAAGTCGATGTACGGGAACCAACAGGAGGCGATCGACGACGCCATCAACGCCATGTCAAGCGCCCTTCAGGGCGTTGGCGACATGATTCTGGGAGAGGCCACCGGAAAGACCTCGGGCGAACCCGACCCCGCAGGGGCTGATCCCGGGCATGCTCAGCGACGGCTCGGGGACGCCAAGGCATCGCTGTCGTCGGTAATGCGCGTGTTCGGAAACGGCGACGAGCGACTGTCGGGCGTGGTGGCAGCGCAGTCCTCGAAGGCCGATAACGACGCCGGCGCCTCGTTCATGGCGGCCATGGAGAAGGCCCAGGCAGAACTCGACAGGGTCCCCAAGCCCATTGCGATGCTGACTCCGGAAGCGGCATCGTCGGGCCCTCTCGCCGAGGCCTTCAAACACGTCAACGACGCAAGAGTTGTGTTGCGAACAGAGGTGGCCAGCCAGCTTGGAGTGACTATCGGCTTCTCGGACGCGGACGGAGACGGCTGACGGCGCTGACTCAAGCCATGTAGGCCGACAGCAGCCGTCTGTGCATGATCAGGTCGTTGATGTCCTCGGGCAGTATTCCGTCGCCAAACACGGTTGCCCGTCGACCGACCTGGCTCATGATGATGGCATGGTGCAGTGCCGAGACGACTGCGAAGAAGTCCATGTTCGCGAGCGTGTGCCCCGTGAGTTCGCCATAGGTGGCGATGACCTCTTCCGCTCTCATGAAGTCGGGCATCCCCGGCAGGTCGAGTTGGTGCGCGACGTCCTCGAAGAATTGATGCATGAAGATCATCCACGAAACGTCAAGCTCACGGGGCCCGATGGTCGCCATCTCCCAGTCGAGCACTCCGGCAGGCTCGAAGTCCCGATAGAGAACATTGCCGATG
>CAUJEC010000190.1 GCA_963169245.1 Actinomycetota bacterium | reverse complement strand
CGGGAGCGCCATCAGGACCAGAACCGAGGTGACTAGCGTAGCTACCGCTTTGGAGAGTCGTGATCGTGCGGTCTGTAACTTCATTCTGAGAATCTACGGAGACGCCACAATTTTTCCTCCCCTTGTAAAGAGATTTTCTTGACGGTTCGAGTTTTGCTGGTCTGACCGCCGCGTCCCTGGCTGCGAGCCTGGGTCAGCGGTAGAGCGAGGGGAGTCGTCATGGGTCGGAGTCCCCGAATGTCGATCGGACTGATCGCGGCCTTGACACTTTTGGTGTCGACAACAACGGCAGCGGGAGCATCGACACATCAGATTCCAACTGTGTTTCAGGCCCAAATAGGGAGGTGTACTCACGTGGCGCGCTACTGACACGAAGGAGAAAGACCTGCATCTCAATGCGCTACTCGAACGCGACTGTGTCGATTGTCGAGGCCTGCTGGGAGTCCATCGCCGCTTGCGATGACCACAGACGCCAATGATGCACAGCGTGTCTGCATAACGAACTGACCACCCGAAATGACCACGGAGGGTCGTTGACCGTGCACTTATTGCGTGGTAGCAAAGGTCATGGCCCGAGCGGTCAGGGGGTAATCGATTCTGTTGGGTACACGCTCCAGTGGACGGGTACTTACACAGTCGACCCCTTCGATGGCTTGACGCCGATTCAACCCACCTATTCGGAGGAACTGATGAAGCACCCAGTACTCGCCCGTACAGTGATTGCAGGACTGGCAATCTCAATGCTCGGAGTCACCGGCTGTAGCCGTGATGAAAAAGCTGACGACACGGGCGGAACTACGACAACCGTGGCCAAGGAAGTGGAGAAGTCGAAGAACTTCAAGCTTGACGCGCCGGTGAAGATCGTTGCCCTCATCTCTGATCCGACCAACTCTGCTGACCCCAACTCGGTCGCCGATTTCAATGACGGTGCAAAGATGGCCATCGAGGAAATCAACGAGGCAGGCGGGCTGGGCGGGCATCCAATCGAGTTCAAGTCATTCGACACCCCTCCTGTGGGTGATCAGGTCGTCAACTCGCTCAACCTTGCCCTTGAGGAGAAGCCGACGATTCTTGTCGGACCGGTATCGAGTACCGCCACGCTGGCGATCACATCAAAGGTTGCTGAAGCAAAGGTTCCTCTGATTCACAACTCGACTGACCCGGGCCTGGCCACAGATGGCAAGGGCGGCAACGAGTGGGTGTTTGCATCACGTCCCCGCAACGACGAGGCAGCCAAGATCGGCGCACGATTTCTGACCGAGGAACTCGGAGCCAAGAAGGTCGGAATCCTTGGGGTGAACGCGTCGTTCGGCCAGCAGGGAATTGCTGCAGCCAAAGAGGTTCTCGGTGACAAGGTCGGTGCCGAACGTACCTTCGAGTACAACGCGACCAACCTGACCGAACCCGTCCAAGCCATGAACGGAATGGACGCCATCTTCGACTGGGGCACACCCAACACGCTCGCTGCAACGGTTGTCACCGCCGGTCAGCAGGGCCTGGCCATTCCGCATATGGGCCCGGGCTCCATCGGGTTCTCCTCGTTCAAGAAGGGCGTCGGCGACACCAAGCTGCTCGAGAACGTCTACGGAACCGTCGACTGCAACCCAACCGATGATGATCGCGACGACGTCACCGAGTGGGCCGGTCGCTTCGAGGCCAAGTACGGATACGCACCTTCCTACAGTGCGGCTGAGCTCTATGACACTGTCTATATGCTCCGCGAGATTGTTGAGGAAGCCGAGAACGCCTCGCCCGAGACGATTCGTGACGGCTTCAAGTCGATCGAGTTCGATGACGGCATGTGCGCCACCGAATACACCAACGTCAATGGTTTCCTCACCCAGGAGAGCACAGTCGGCCAATACAAGGACGGCGAGTTCAAGACAGTCAAGCGCTTTGGTCCTAACGATTGAGCTCGACCACGAAAACGAGTCATAGCAGGACAACGTCTTGAGCAGGTTTGTCCTACTCACTGTCAGCGGACTTGCTGATGGCGCCATCTATGCCTTGATAGCGCTGGGGTTCGTCCTCATCTACAAGGCGACAGGAATCATCAGCTTCGCCCAGGGTGACCTGGTCACCCTGGGCGCGTACGTTGCTCTGTGGGCATATGAGGACCTGGGTCTGACTCTCGCGACCGCAGCGATCATCTCCATCGTGGCCCTGGCTGCTGTCGGAGCGGCCATGGAACTGCTGGCGGCGGCGCCGCTGCGCGGGCGCTCGGTCCACGAGATGGTGATCGCAACGCTTGGCGCGGCCTTGATCATTCGATCACTGATCATCCGATGGCAGGGAACGACCCCACAGCGACTGCCCGGTTTCTTCGGCTATGACACCGTTGAGATACTCGGCGCGAAGATCCCAATCCAATATCTGCTGATCATCGGCGGGTCCGTGGTGACGATGTTGGCGGTTGGTGGATTGCTCCAACGAACCGGATTTGGTCGTCAGGTGCGTGCTGTTGCAACAGATCGCGATGTCGCCAAGCTTCAGGGGATCCGTGTCGACCTGCTGTCGATGATCGCATTCGCACTCGGGTCAGCCCTCGCTGCTGTAGCAGCTGTTCTGGTTGCTCCCACCCAGCAGTTGACGCCGACCTTCGGGTTCGGGCCGATGCTGTTCGCGTTCGCCGCCGCAATTCTGGGTGGATTCGGACGAGTCGCGGGTGTTGCCGTAGCGGCGTTGATTCTGGGAGTCCTTCAACAATGGGGAGCGGGCTATATCGACCCCGGGTGGCGAGAGGTCTACCCGTTCGTTCTGATGCTGGTCATTCTCGCTGTCAGACCTAAGGGTCTGCTGCCCGAGGAGGTGGGACAGCGTGTCTGAGAGTGAATCCGGAGTCCGTCGCGCAATCCCACCGGTGTTCCAGCGCAACGACTTTGTCTCCCTCGGGGTGCTGGTCCTAATAGGGTCTGGCGCTATTGCGATGGCCTCGTCGTCCTACACGCAGGGCCTGATCGGGCAGTGGTCGATTCTCGCCGTTGCGGGCCTCGGCTTCTATCTGGCCTTCGGTGTAGGCGGACAGTTCACGTTCGCCCAAGCGGCCTTTGTCGGGATCGGTGCGTATACGTCGGCCAACCTGACCCAGGATCACGGCGCACCGTTCCTGTTCGCTGTCGCTGCCGCGGTGGTCGTGTCAGCGGCTGTCGCAGCGCTGTTGTTCCTGTTGATCCAGCGTTGCAGCGCCTTCTACTTCGCGATCGCGACTCTTGCCTTCGCGTTTCTCGCTGTCGTCGTTTTCCGCCAATGGACCGGGTTTGCCGGACCGGGCGGAGAGCGAAACGATCTTCCGGCGATTGCAGTCCTCGGCGACGCGCTCAGAGGTAGATCGCTCGCGATCTTCATGGTCGCGGTCGCCGTGATCGCGCTGGCACTTGCGCTACTGGTCGAGCGGTCTCCGATCAACAGGATGGCGACAGCGCTGCGCGAACTGCCTGTTGCTGCACCGACGTTCGGCATCGACGTCAACCGAATCCGCCTGACGATGTTCGTCGCCGGTTCTGCCTTCGGCGGTGCGGCAGGTGCGCTCATGGTGCATCGAACAGGGGTCGTGTCATCTGAGCTCTTCGATATTCCGCTGGCCATCGATCTGTTTCTGGTTCTTCTCTTCGGCGGAATCGGTTCTGCCTGGGGACCCATTCTGGGCGCAGCATTCGTGGTCTGGGCGCCCGAACAGCTCCGGTTCGTAGGGCGTGATCAAGAACTCGTTTTCGGTATCCTTTTGATCCTCATCATGATCTTCATTCCCGACGGTCTGATCGGAATCGGCGCTCGACTCCGTCGCCTACTCGGCCAGCGATCGACCGGCTCCAACAGTGAGGTGCCGGCATGAGCGAGGTGCCGGCATGAGCCTTGTGGCCAAAGGTATGCGGGTCGAGTTCGGGGGAGTGGTTGCCGTCGAAGACGTCTCGCTGACCATCGAGTCCGGCGAAGCCGTCGCCATCGTCGGGCCCAACGGATCGGGTAAGACAACGCTGTTGAACTCGATCTGTGGACTGGTCCCAGCCAAGGGTGATGTCACCGTTGACGGGGAGACTGTTGCCCATGCGCGGCCCGTGAAGGTCAGTCGGGCCGGGATCGCTCGAACCTTTCAGACACCCCAGGTGCTCGACCACCTCTCATGCCTTGACAACGTCCTGTTGTCCGCGGCTGATCGAAGATCTTCGGGGCTTGTTTCGGCGTGGGTGGCCAGACCCGCGATGCTGAAGGCCGAACACAGACGATGGGCCGAGGGAACCGAATGCCTGAGACGTTTTGGACTGGAGGATCTGGCGGTCGAACCGGCTAGCAGGCTCACATACGGGCAGCGTCGCTGGCTTGAACTGGCGAGGGTCGCAGTTGCCAAGCCCCGATACCTGCTCGCTGACGAACCCTCAGCGGGTCTCAACGATGCGGAAACGCATGAACTTGCTGACCATCTTGAGTCGCTTCGCTCGGATGGAATCGGCATTGCTCTGGTGGACCACAAGGTTGAGTTTCTGCGACAGGTCACAACTAGGGGGGTGGTTCTTGGGCTCGGGAAGCTGATTGCCGAGGCTCCCATCGACGATCTGTGGGATTTGCAGTCGGTCAAGGAGGCTTATCTGGGGAGCCGGCGTGTCCACTCCTGATGCTGTGTCCGTTCCTGATGGAGGCTCCACTCCTGATGGAGGCTCCGATGCGCCGCCGACTCGGCTCATCTTGTCGGTCAAAGGGCTATCAGTTCGCTACGGGACGGTCCTTGCCGTCGACGGCGTCGACATCGACCTGCCGGAGAACGGCGCAGTGGCACTACTGGGGGTCAACGGTGCCGGGAAGAGTTCGCTCCTCAGCGCTATCTCCGGTCTGACGCCATATGACGGGGATGTCGTTCTTGACGGTTCATCGATCAACAAGCGATCGGCTCAACACATCGCAAGGATGGGCATAGCCCACGTGCCCGAGGGACGAAGACTCTTTCCAAACCTCACCGTGCACGAGAACCTTCAGGTGTCCAAGCCTGCGGTAGGGGGGCGAAGCGCGACCTACTCGCCCGACGACATCTACTCACTCTTCCCGCCACTCGTACCGCTACGTCGCCGCCACGCTTGGTCCCTGTCTGGCGGGGAGCAACAGATGGTTGCGATTGGCCGCGCCCTGTGCGCGTCACCGAGGGTTCTGCTCCTCGATGAGCCAACGCTGGGCCTGGCTCCGGTTGTGGTCGATGCGCTCTATGACGCGCTGGTCGGGCTGCGGGGTGAACTGGCGATCCTCCTCGTCGAACAGGCAACCGATCTGGCACTGTCCATCTGTGACGACGCGTACGTGCTCCGAACGGGACGGGTTGTCCTTCACGGACCGGCATCGGAGCTCCGCGACCGGTCCGATCTCATGGAGACCTTCGTCGGCTGAGTCCAGCTGATGAACTGAACTGCTCGTCGTTGGTCAGCATCAAGGCCACGCCGGACCTGCCTGCTTGTTGACCGGCTTCGCCTCTGATGCCACGGCATTCCCTATTCACTCGTCCTCAAGTCGGAAGAGAAACTCTCCTTAAAATTCGACGTCAAGGTTAGCTGATCACAAATATTTGGTTCCCCTAACATCAACTATTAACTACGGGAGCAATCGTGAGTTTCATATCCAGGTTCAAAAGGGAGTCCAAGGCTGTCCTAGCCGTAGGGCTCGTGTCGGTAGCGGCGGTCCTCGCAGCGTGCGCGCCGGAGGCTCCCCCAGCCACCACCCCGTCTACATCGACGCCGCCGACCGCGGTGCCGGCGATCACGGTGTCCAACACCACCGGTCTGGCATCTGACGGAACCGCCACTATCACTGTGACGGGATCGAACTTCGATCCGGCTGTGGTCAACGGCCAGGCGGGCAATCCCGTCGGGGTCTATGTGGCCATTGGTGTCGGTTCGAGCTCGACGGTCCCCGAAGCCTACACATCCGCCAAGTATGTCCGCCCGACGGGCCCGGAGCCCGAAACGGCATCCGGTGCCAAGATCAAGGCTGACGGTTCGTTCTCGGCCACCATCGCAGTCAAGCCCGTCTTCGCGGGCCAGGGGCGCGCTGTCAACTGCTACCTCGAAGCCTGCTCGATCTACGTCTTCAGCGCGCACAATGGCAGCTACGCACCTTGGACCTTCACGAAGACGGCAGCGTCGTTCTCCGCTCCGACCGCTCCGATGCTCGCCGTATCAAAGACGACCGGTCTCGCTGCCACCGGCGAAGCCGTCACGATCACCGGTGCCGGCTACGCCACAACGGCGCCCGGCATCTACCTGGTCTACGGCCCCGCCGATCCACTGTCGTCGTGGTGGCTCGACTCCAGTGCGTTCGGTGACGCCAAGTTCATCTCGCAGGCGGGAATCGGAGCGAACGGTACGTTCACCTCGAGTCTCACCCTCAAGGGTTCGTATGTGGGAAGTTCGCCGGTGGACTGCACCGTGGCTCCGGGAGCCTGCTCTGTGATCACCATGAAGGCCCACGGGTCTGCTGATCGCAGCCAGGACGTACTAATTCCGCTGACCTTCTCTGCGGCCGCCAACTAGACGGACCCACCGAAGCGGCGACGCAACAGAGACAGGCGCTCTATCGTGGGCGCGCAAGAGCGAGTGGCCATCTGGCAGCAGTTGGCCCTCACGAGAAGAACACAAAGGGGTGGTGGCGCGATCCATGTGTCGCCACCCCTTCGCGTCCGGCGACCCCTGTGGCAGCAATGTTGCTGCTTCACAGCGATTGGCCAGAGGTGGATAGCTCCGGTAGTCTCTCAAACCGCCTCACGGTCAGGTACCGGGGCAAGGCAACTTGACAGTCGATGATCCTCACCGCCGCCAGATTCCGTCGCGGTGACAACTAGTAAAGGCAACGAACCACGCATGGCATCAGATCAGAAGATCCGAATCCGACTCAAGGCCTACGACCACGAGATCATCGATCAGTCAACCAAGAAGATCGTCGAAACCGTCGCCCTGACCCAGGCTCAGGTGCGTGGGCCGATCCCGCTTCCCACCGAGAAGCACCGTTTCACCGTGATCCGCTCGCCCCACAAGGACAAGGACTCTCGCGAACACTTCGAGATGCGCATCCACAAGCGGCTGATCGACATCATTGAGCCGACCCCCAAGACCGTCGACTCACTCCAGCGTCTCGATCTCCCAGCAGGTGTGGACATCGAGATCAAGATCCAGAACGCCTGATTTGGTCGACTGGTCACCCGCTGATAGGGTCGACCAGTCGTCATGGGCCTCGGCCCATAGGCTCCCAGCCCGCAAAGGACTGCGATCTGTGGAGAGTGCGCCCGTTGGTGTACTCCCAGCAGCAGCGGTCCGGCTGACGAACCAACCGACGTCCGAAAAGGCCCGGCTCTGAAGAGGCGGGAACCACTCGGCAAAACCTAGTAAGTGCTCCGCCTGGAATTCCTGTGCGGAGCGCCCGCGTGAGCGGCACCTAATCGAACAGGGCCCGAGGCCCAAAGGAATCGGACCCAGGCGATCACCGCCGAAATCACACGCCAAAAGGACAAGGCCAAGATGGCGAACAAGGCAATCGTAGGACAGAAGCTGGGGATGACCCAGGTGTGGGATGAGCAGAACAACATCATCCCCGTCACCGTGCTGCGCATAAATCCAACTCGAGTCGTCCAACTCCGCACCCCTGAGCGCGATGGCTACAGCGCGCTGCAGGTGACCTACGGAACTCGCGACGCACGCAAGCTCACAAAGCCAGAAGCAGGACATTTCGCTGCTGCTTCGGTGGATCCCGGAGTCAAGCTTCTCGAACTGCGACTCGAAGACGTCTCCGAGTACAGCATCGGTCAAGAGATCGACGCCGAGATCTTCGCCAGCGGCGAGCTCGTCGACGTGACAGCGACCAGTAAGGGCAAGGGTTTCGCCGGTGTGATGAAGCGTCACAACTTCAAGGGACAGCCCGCCTCTCACGGTGCACACAAGGTTCACCGCAAGCCGGGTTCTGTCGGCCAGTGCGCCACGCCGGCAAGGGTCTTCAAGGGGACTCGCATGGCCGGTCGAATGGGTGCCGAGAAGGTCACCACGCTCAACCTCGAGGTCATCAAGGCGGATGCCGAGCAGCAGGTCATCCTGGTTCGTGGCGCCGTACCCGGCCCCAAGGGCGGAACCGTAGTTATTCGAAACGCTGTCAAGGCCAACTCCAAGGCCGCTGGAGGTGAATCCTGATGGCTGAAGTAACGCTGCGCAGTAGTAGCGGAGGGTCCGCCGGATCGGTTGCGCTAGATGACTCGATCTTCGGGATCGAGCCGAATGTTCCCGTGATGCACGAGGTTGTCGTCGCACAACTCGCAGCCAAGCGCTCTGGCACGCAGTCGACCAAGACTCGTGCAGAGGTTTCCGGCGGTGGTGCCAAGCCGTTCAAGCAGAAGGGCACCGGCCGTGCCCGTGCAGGCTCGATCCGTGCCCCACAGTGGCGCGGTGGTGGCGTTGCGCTCGGCCCAAAGCCACGCAAGTACGACCAGAAGACCCCCAAGAAGGTCAAGAAGCTTGCTCTGCGTTCGGCGCTGTCCGACCGTGCGGCCGAGAACAAGATCGTTGTTGTCGACTCGTGGGACTTCGAGGCTCCGAGCACTAAGGCTGCTGCTGGCGCCCTTACCGCTCTGGGTGTCGACGGTCGTGCGCTCGTGGTGATCGATGCAACCGACGTTGTCGCATACAGGTCATTCCGCAATATCCCGACGGTGCATGTGATCACCCCGGGACAGCTCAACACATACGACGTACTCGTCAACGACTACGTCGTATTCACCTCGGCGACCCTTCCAGTGCAGGCGGACGCCGCGGCCAAGAACACATCCGAGACATCGGAGACAGACGCATGAAGAACCCAAGAGACGTGATTCTCCGTCCCGTGGTCAGCGAGAAGTCATATGCACTTCTCGACCAGGGTGTCTACACATTCGAAGTGGCGCCGCAGGCGTCCAAGCCCGAGATCCGTGACGCAGTGTTGGCCATCTGGCCGGGTGTCAAGGTGCAGAGCGTCAACACGCTCAACCGTAAGGGCAAGCGCAAGCGCAACCGTAGGGCGATGACCTACGGCAGCCGTGCAGATATCAAGCGTGCGATCATCACGCTCGATCCCGCCGGCGACCAGATCGACCTGTTCGAGGTGAAGTAATGGCAGTACGTAAGCGCAAGCCAACGAGCCCCGGTCGTCGATTCCAGACAGTCTCGGACTTCTCTGACATCACGACCGACACACCGGAGAAGTCGCTCCTCGTCAAGAAGGCGCGTACCGGTGGACGTAACAACTATGGTCGCAAGACTGCCCGTCACCGTGGTGGCGGTCACAAGCAGCGGTACCGCGTAATCGACTTCAAGCGGAACAAGGACGGCGTGCCCGCCAAGGTCGCCTCCATTGAGTACGACCCCAACCGCACCTGCCGTATCGCCCTTCTGCACTACGTGGATGGCGAGAAGCGCTACATCCTGGCTCCCAAGGGTCTTCAGGTGGGCGCCATGGTCCAGTCGGGCCAGGGAGCGGACATCCGCCCCGGCAACGCACTTCCGCTGCGTTACATCCCTGTCGGTACCACCGTTCACAACGTCGAGCTCAATGCCGGCGCCGGTGGCAAGATGGCCCGATCCGCAGGCACAAGCGTGCAGCTTGTCGCCAAGGAGGGCGACTTCGCGACACTGCGTCTGCCCTCCACCGAGATGCGCAGAGTGTCGATCAACTGCCGGGCAACTGTCGGTGAGGTCGGAAACTCCGAGCACGAGCTCATCAAGGTCGGTAAGGCCGGCCGTAACCGCTGGAAGGGCGTCCGCCCCCAGACCCGCGGTGTTGCGATGAACCCTGTCGACCACCCACACGGTGGTGGTGAGGGCAAGACCTCCGGTGGCCGTCACCCGGTCTCCCCATGGGGCAAGCCTGAGGGCCGTACCCGCGACACCAACAAGCCGTCCCAGAAGATGATCGTCCGTCGTCGCCGCACACGCGGCTCGCGCCGGTGACCTGAGCGAGGATCACGATGCCACGCAGCCTGAAGAAAGGACCCTTCGTAGACGACCACCTTCTCAAGAAGGTGGATGTCCTCAACGAACAGGGTCAGAAGACCGTCATCAAGACCTGGTCTCGCCGCTCGACGATCATCCCCGAGATGATCGGCCACACAATTGCCGTCCACGACGGTCGCAAGCACGTTCCGGTGTATGTCACCGAATCCATGGTCGGCCACAAGCTCGGAGAGTTCGCACCCACGCGTACCTTCAAGTTCCACGCCGGTCAGGAAAAGGGCGCGAAGGGTCGTCGCTGATGGCAGCAATCATCGAATACGACGAGCGCAAGACCAACGAGCGTCCCGGCGTGCGTGCCGTGCACCGTGGTGCCCGCATGTCCGCATACAAGGCACGTGAGGTCCTTGACCTGATCCGCAACAAGCCGGTCGGCGAGGCTAGGACGATCCTGCAGTTCTGTGAGCGCGGTGCTGCCGATGAGATCGGCAAGGTCCTCGACTCCGCGGTTGCCAATGCCGGCAACAATAACGACATTCCACCGGAGGAACTCTTCGTGGCGTCCTGCTACGCCGATGAAGGGCCCACCATGAAGCGCTGGCGTCCCCGTGCCCGTGGCCGCGCCACCCGCATTCGCAAGCGCACATGCCATATCACGATCATTGTTGGTCGTTACACCCAGACCGAGCTCGACGCCATCCGCGATCGTCTCGCCGCCAAGGGTCGTACGGCTGCAAGCCCCTCCGCTGAGCGCGCCCGCCGCGTGGCTCGTAGCCGTGGCAAGGGTGCTGCTGCCGAGGAGACCCCGGAGGAGTCAACCGAGGTTGAAGAGACCGAGGTCGAAGAGATTGTGATCGATGAAGTCGTGTCCGAAGAGTCTGCTGATGAGACATCGGCCGACGAGAACGCAGTCGAAGAGGCAACAGCCGAAGCGACACCTTCAGACGATGCGGCAGAAGCCGCAGACGAAGACGCCGAGACCGAAGAGAAGGACGACTGATGGGTCAGAAGGTCAACCCTTATGGCTTCCGCCTCGGTGTCACCACCGACTGGAAGTCCCGCTGGTTCGCAACACGAGACGAATACGTCGACTATCTGATCGAGGATTGGAAGATCCGCGATTACCTGATGAACAAGCTGCCTAATGCAGCCATAAGCCGAATCGAAGTCGAACGCACCCGTGACCGGCTCCGGATCGACGTGCACACGGCTCGTCCCGGGATCGTCATCGGTCGTCGCGGGGCCCAGGCAGACGAACTCCGTACCGATCTCTCCAAGCTGACCGGCAACGTCAAGGTTCAGCTCAACATCCAGGAGATCAAGAACCCAGAGGTGGACGCTGCCCTTATCGCGCAGGGTGTCGCAGACCAGCTCGCCAATCGCGTGGCATTCCGTCGTGCGATGAAGCGTGCCGTCCAGAACGCGCAGAAGGCCGGTGCCCTCGGCATCAGGGTCCAGTGCTCTGGTCGTCTCGGCGGCTCTGAAATGGCTCGTACCGAGTGGTACCGCGAAGGCCGTGTGCCGCTGCACACACTCCGAGCGGATATCGACTATGGCTTCCGTGAGGCCCGCACCACCTATGGCCGTATCGGCGTGAAGGTGTGGATCTACAAGGGTGACATCCTGCCCTATAAGCACACTGATGAGCAGAAGATCGCTCGGGAGGCTGCACTTGCCGCTGGTGAGGCAGCAGGTGACGCAACTCCGCGTGTCGTCTCCAGTCGACCCGCTCCGGCAGCTCCGGCTCAGCCGGCTGACGAGACGCCGGAAGAAGAACTCAAGCCGCTGCTCGGTGAAGCTGATCCCGAGTTCGAACGCCTCCTCGCCGAAGAGGAAGAGATCGAGCGTTCGACACGCGATCACCACGAGACACCGAACTTCCGTCCAGGGGATGGTGACTGAACATGTTGATGCCAAGGAAGGTCAAGCACCGCAAGACCCACCGCGGTCGGACCAAGGGCACCGCCAAGGGCGCTACCTCGGTGAGCCACGGCCAGTATGGAATCCAGGCAGTCGAGCCGGGTTGGATCACCGCCCGTCAGATCGAAGCTGCACGTATCGCCATGACACGTCATATCAAGCGTGGTGGCAAGGTGTGGATCAACGTCTTCCCGGACAAGCCGGTCACTCAGAAGCCAGCCGAAACCCGCATGGGCTCCGGCAAGGGCAACCCCGAACGCTGGGTAGCGGTCGTTCGACCCGGGCGAGTTCTCTTCGAACTGTCGTACCCGGATGACGCAATTGCTCGTGCCGCTCTGAATCGTGCGATTCAGAAGCTGCCGATCAAGGCGAAGATCATCACGAGGGAGGAGTCCTTCTGATGGCAAAGGATTCGCCACGTCAACTTGGTGACCACGACCTGATCGACCGGATCGCCCAGGAGAAGGACCGCCTTTTCAAGCTGCGGTTCCAACTGGCCACCGGACAGCTCGAGAATCACGCTCGGGTAACCACTACCAAACGAGATATCGCCCGTCTGATGACAGAACTCAGGGCAAGAGAGATCGCAGCCGCCGAAGCAGCCGCTGGAGGTGAAGCATGAGCGCAGAAACAGCACCCGCATCGGAGCGCAACACACGCAAGGTCCGCGAGGGCATCGTCACGTCCAACAGCATGGACAAGACCGCCGTCGTCACCGTGACCGAACGTGTCCGTCATAGCCTCTACAAGAAGACCGTGCAGCGGGCCAAGAAGCTCTATGTCCACGACGAGGAGAATGACCTCAACGTGGGTGACCGGGTACGCGTCGCCGAGACTCGCCCTCTGTCAAAGAACAAGCGCTGGCGGATCCTCGAGGTCGTGGAGCGTGCTCGATGATCCAACAGGAGTCCCGTCTCCGGGTTGCCGACAATTCCGGCGCCCGCGAGATCCTCGTTATCAAGGTTCTGGGTGGATCGCGACGTCGATATGCCGGAATCGGTGACATCGTCGTGGCAACCGTCAAGGACGCGCTGCCTGGAGCGGCGGTCAAGAAGGGCGACGTCGTCAAGTGCGTCATCGTCCGAACCAAGAAGGAACGTCGTCGTAAGGACGGCAGCTACATCCGATTCGATGAGAACGCTGTTGTGCTGATCAACGAGCAGAAGCAGCCACGTGGCACCCGTATCTTCGGTCCAGTTGGTCGCGAGCTTCGAGACAAGCAGTTCATGCGTATCGTGTCGCTGGCCCCGGAGGTGATCTGATGAAGATCCGCAAGGGTGACCGTGTGGTCGTGCTCAAGGGCAAGGACCGCGGCAAGCAGGGTGAGGTTCTCTCCGTCAGCCCGAAGACCGGGAAGGTCACAGTCGAGGGCGTGAACGTTCACAAGCGTCATCAGAAGCCAACCCGTGCCATGCAACAGGGTGGGATCATCGACAAGATTCTTCCGATCGACGCATCAAACGTGGCGCTGATCGATTCGGACGGTAAGGCCACTCGTACCGGATACAAGGTCTCGGCCGACGGTTCAAAGAGTCGTGTCGGACGTCGCAGCGGAGGTGAACTGTGAGTAGCGCAACCACCATCGTGCCTCGCCTGAAGGTCAAGTACGGCGAAGAGATCCGGGATCAGCTCAAGGCTGATCTGGGTCTGTCGAACGTGATGGAGGTCCCTCGGTTCGAGAAGATCGTCATCAACGTCGGCGTAGGCGGAGCAGTCGAGAACAAGGGACTGCTCGAGAAGGTCGTCACCGACCTGACCGTTATCGCAGGCCAAAAGCCGGTGATCACAAAGGCAAAGAAGTCCATCGCCGGCTTCAAGCTCCGCGAGGGCAATCCCATCGGGGTCAAGGTCACCCTTCGTGGCGACAACATGTGGGAGTTCTTCGACCGGCTCATCACCCTGTCGATTCCCCGCATCCGTGACTTCCGGGGTCTGCCTCCACGCAGCTTCGACGGCCGCGGCAACTACACATTCGGTGTAACCGAACAACTCATCTTCCCAGAGATCGATTACGACAAGGTCGACGCATCGAGGGGAATGGACATAACCATCGTGACAACCGCAAGAACCGATGCTGAGGGCAAGGCTCTACTTGACGCCTTCAGCTTCCCGTTCCGTAGGGAAGGGGTCTGAATCATGGCAACCGAAGCCCTGAAGCAGAAGCAACAGCGCAAGCCCAAGTACAAGGTCCGGGCCTATACCCGTTGCCGTCGTTGTGGTCGTCCACGCGCCGTGTACCGGAAGTTCGGCCTCTGTCGTGTATGCCTTCGTGAACTCGCCCATGCGGGTGAGATCCCAGGCGTCACCAAGGCGAGTTGGTAGGGGGTAGATCGACATGACAATGACTGATCCGATCGCCGACATGCTCACCCGTGTGCGCAACGCGAACATCGCAATGCATGATGAGGTCCGCATGCCGGCCTCCAAGCAGAAGCAGGCACTGGCCACTGTCCTCAAGAGCGAGGGCTACATAGTTGACTTCGGCCTAGCCGACTCGACGACTGGTCCCGGCCAGGTTCTCACTATCGAAATGAAGTATTCGCCGGAGCGCAAGAGAGTCATCTCTGGCATCCGTCGGATTTCCAAGCCGGGTCTGCGGGTCTACCGCAAGCACAACGAGGTCGAACGTGTCCTCGGTGGACTCGGTATAGCTGTTCTGTCCACCAGCAAAGGACTCATGACCGACCGCGAGGCTCGCCGCCAGCGCATCGGTGGCGAAGTCCTGTGCCACGTCTGGTAAGGCCTAGACATGTCTCGAATCGGAAAGGCGCCCATAGCGGTGCCAGCCGGAGTTGAAGTGAAGATCGACGGCTCGACCGTCTCGGTCAAGGGCCCCAAGGGTGAGCTCAGCCAGTCCTTCTCGGACAAGGTGACCATCACTCAGGAGGGCGGCGAGGTTCTCGTCGGTAGACCCGCAGATGATCGTGAGAGCCGCTCACTTCACGGGCTTTCCCGCTCACTCATCAACAACATGATCCTCGGCGTGTCCGAAGGCTTCCGCAAGGAACTCGACATCGTCGGCGTTGGCTACCGTGCCACCGCCAAGGGGTCCGACATCGAACTGGCGCTCGGGTTCTCACACCCGGTCGTCATCACAGCACCTGAGGGCATCAGCTTCCAGATCCCCGCCCCGACACGCATAGAGGTCCACGGGATCGACAAGCAGCTTGTCGGCCAGGTGGCAGCAGATATCCGAGCATGGCGTAAGCCTGAGCCCTACAAGGGCAAGGGTGTGCGCTATGTGGGCGAACACGTCCGCCGCAAGGCCGGCAAGACCGGTAAGTGAGGCAACCGTGAGCGACAAGACAAAGAAGAAGCAGCAGAGTCGGGCACGCCGCCACGCACGGGTTCGCAAGACGGTCATTGGTACCGCCGAACGTCCCCGTCTGAGCGTGTTTCGCTCCAACCGACACATCGTTGCCCAGGTCATAGACGACCAGGCAGGTGTCACCATCGCAGCAGCGAGCACACTCGAGACCGGTAACGAACTGAGTGGCTCGAAGAGCGAGAACGCGGCAAAGGTGGGCGCAGCGGTCGCCGAACGTGCGAAGGCGGCGGGCGTCTCCGCAGTCGTCTTCGACCGTGGTGGCTTCCAGTACCACGGCCGTGTCGCGGCACTCGCACAGGCAGCCCGAGATGCAGGACTGGAGTTCTGATGGCATCACCCAGAGACAATTCCGACCTTCAACTCCGTGAGTCACGGGTCATCAACATCAACCGAGTCGCGAAGGTCGTCAAGGGTGGACGTAGGTTCTCCTTCACCGCCCTCGTGGTCGTCGGCGACGGCAACGGTCGAGTCGGACTCGGCTACGGCAAGGCCAAGGAAGTCCCGCTTGCAATCCAGAAGGGAACCGAAGAGGCACGCAAGAACCTCTTCACCGTCCCCCTGGCGAGTGGCACGATCATCCATCCCGTCATCGGGATCATGGGTGCGGGCCGGGTGCTGCTGAAGCCAGCCGCTCCCGGTACCGGTGTGATCGCCGGTGGCGCTGCGCGTGCCATCCTCGAAGAGGCCGGCATCCAGGACGTTCTGTGCAAGTCGCTCGGCTCACCGAACTACATCAACGTGGCCCGCGCGACAGTTGCCGGTCTCCAGGATCTGCGTCGCCCCGATGAGATCGCGAAGCTCCGAGGACTCGATCCAGAGGAGTGCATCCCGGCAGGTCTGCTGCGCGCATACCGCGAATCCGAGCGGGGTCCGGCTCCCGAACCCTTTGAGGTGGCGTGATGAGCGAGATCAAGGTCACCCAGACCCGATCGGCCATCGGTTCCAAGCCCAAGCAGCGCGGTACGCTACGTGCACTCGGTCTCGGCCGTATCGGCAAGTCCCGTGTTCACAAGGACACACCCGAACTTCGCGGTCAGATTCAGAAGGTTCCGCATCTGATCGACGTTGAGATCCTCACCGATGGAGGCGGGGACTGATGAAGATTCATGATCTAAAGCCAGCCGAGGGCTCGCGTCGTCCGTCGAAGCGCGTCGGTCGTGGTATCGGCGGCAAGGGCGGTAAGACCGCGGGCCGAGGTACCAAAGGCCAGCGTGCCAGAGGGACTGTTCCGGTCACCTTCGAAGGTGGCCAGCTTCCCCTCGCTCAGCGCGTGCCAAAGCTGCGTGGCTTCAATAACCCATTCCGGGTCGAGTACCAGGCGATCAACCTCGACACGATCAACGACAGCGATCTCGACGAGGTGACTCCCGAGACGCTCGTTGCGCGAGGTCTGGTATCCAAGGGAGCTCTCGTCAAGGTGCTCGGTCGTGGTGAACTCAACCGCAAGGTCACTGTTCGAGTGCACGCCTGCTCTGCATCTGCCGAGGCGGCGATCACCGAAGCTGGCGGATCCATTGAGAAGCTACCGCTGCCGTTTAAGGTACGTCCGGCCTTCCACGGAAGCGCGCACACTAACCGCTGAGCCGTTCCATGTCGGGCCCCGCGATTAGTGTGGGCGTCCGAAACCGGCTAACTGACGAACTGTTGATCCAGGAGCCCAATTGTCCCGTTTAGGCAACATCTTCAAAGTTGAAGATCTGAGGAACAAGGTGCTCTTCACC
>CAUJEC010000189.1 GCA_963169245.1 Actinomycetota bacterium | reverse complement strand
CCGGGGATGACGCTTATCCGTTCCGACTCGATCAACTCGATCACTTTGCCAACCTCGAACGTAGCAACAGGAACAAGCGTGCAGCGAGCGATCATCGCCGAGATGATCCCGGCCTTGTAGCCGAAGGCGTGGAAGAACGGGCTGATGACCAGATAGCGATCGTCGGAGCGAAGACCAACAATGTCTCCCCAGTCCCCGAACGCCCTCAGCGTCTGAGAGTGGGTGAGCATCGCACCCTTGGGTGCACCGGTGGTTCCCGAGGTGAACAACAGGTCTGACAGGTCACTCCCGTTAAGCGCCTCCACGCGGGCATCGACTTCGGATGACCCAACGCTCGATCGATCCACCAGTTCCGAGAGCGTCAGCACGCCACTGGGCCGTGAGCCGCTATCGCGCAACAGGACGATATTCTCCAGGTCGGGCATATCCCCGATGCCATCGGCCTTGAGCATCGACACGTAGTCGTTCCCGAGGAAACCTTCGATTGTGAAGAGCACCTTGGCTCCACTGCGGCGCAGAATGTCAGCTGCCTCGTGCCCCTTGTACCTGGTGTTGAGCGGCACCAGGGTCGCTCCAGCCGACTGCAGACCGATCAGTGCAACGACCCACTCCCAGCAGTTAGGCGCCCAGATCGCAACTCGGTCGCCCGGCTCGATGCCGAGTCCGATGATCGCTGCAGCGACCTCGTCAACCCGACAGCGCAACTCGTCGAAGGTCAGTCGGGCAACCGGGTCACACGAATGGTCGACCAGCGCCTCGGAGTCCGGGGAGTCCGTCGCCGCCTGACGGAGCAGGCCCGGGATAGTGCCGTAGGTCAGATCGGCCCGGGCACCGTCCTCCGCAGGGGCGATACCAGCCGGTGGAGCGGAGGTCACTGTGCACCGTCGGTCGGGGCGCTTCCAAGGGCCTCCGCATTGCGAAGCGCCGCTATACGATCCGCGTCATAGCCGAGGACGTCACGAAGTATCTCGTCGGTGTGCTCGCCAACGGTGGGCGCTGGCGCTGGATCGACCGCAGTCTCCCCGACGAACTTCACGGGATAGGGCTCCATGTCCGCTCCTGTCCCCTTACGCGGAATGAACCCGAGGCGCTCTTTGAACTGTGCGTCCTCGGCAAGGGTCTCAGGTGTGTTCACCGGAGCGATGGTCGTATTGTGCCTGCCAGACCACTCCACCCATTCCGCAGTCGACTTCGTCTTGAAGATCGCGGCCAACTCCTTGCGAAGTTCAGTATTTCCCTTAGCGTGGTCCGCGAACTTGGACCCCGGCCAGCGCTCGAAGAGATCCATACGCCCGACCCCTTCACAGAAATTGCGCCAGAACTCCTGCTCGGATGCCATGAACAGGATGTGGGTGTCAGACGATTCGTAGATCTGGTAGCGGACTCCGTCACGCATACCGGCTGTTCCCGGAGCGCGGCGCTCGTAGTTGTCGGACTTGTTGCCGGTCACCTCCGACTGCGGGCGCTCGTAGGCCCGCCACGTCTCCGCGCGGTACCAGTCCATGGCCGCAGCGGCGTCCGACTGCGCGATCTCCAAGAAGCTGCCCTCGCCGGTCTCACGAGCACGCAGCACTCCGGCGAGAATTCCGAGCGCCCCGAAAAGTGGACCGGCGTGGATGCCCACCGATGGGTGTTCGGGGATGCAGGGGAAACCGTCTTCGTTGTACTCCGGCTTCACAAGGCCCGCCCAGGTGTCATAGGCGATTCCGTGGCTCGGCAGGCTCGCATACGGACCGGTCATGCCATATCCGGAGATGGTGCAGAAGACGATCTTGGGGTTGATCTTGCGCAGGTCCTCGAAACCGAGGCCGCGTTTGGCGAGCGCGCCAGGTCGCATCGCTTCGATCACCGCATCAGCGTCTCGAACCAGTTCGCGGAAGACGTCCTTGGCCTCCTCGGTACGCAGGTCGAGAGTGATCGAGCGCTTACCCCGGTTGATGTGCCAGTGCATGAGCGAGGAACCCTCGATGATCGGCCAGGTCATCTCACGGATGTAGTCACCCTTGGGTGGTTCGACCTTGATCACATCCGCACCCAGATCGGCCAGGTGCAGACCGACCGCTGCGGGGCCGAGCATCGAGACCTCGATCACCCGAAGACCGGCCAGTGGAGCGGGAGGATTGCTGGACGAGTCGGTCATTGAGAGTCTCCTGCTGGGGCCATCTATTCAGCCTCCAAAAATATCTGACGGGTCGTCAGATACTACGCGCAGGCAGAGTGAGAGCGAACAACGGCCAGCGTAGGCACGGCCAGAGCGAACAACGGCCACGACTGCGATCGGACGCGTCTAGAGCACCCAGCGTCCATCCGTTACGCGCTTCTTCCACCCCGAAGAGGCGAAGGTTCCGCCATCGACATGAACCGTTGACCCGGTGACGAATCGACTCATAGGTCCGGCCAGCCACACCACTGCGGCCGCCACGTCGTCAGGGTCACCGACCTCGGGCCAAGGAGTCGGCCGCCAACCTGGTTCACCCATCGCCCCCGAGTCACTCGAGAGCATCTCGTCACCCGGAGTCGGAATCATGTCGGGGGCGATCGCGTTGACTCGAATGCGAGCATCGGCAAGTTCGAGTGCCAGGGTCCGAGTGATGTTCGCAACCGCTGCCTTCATCGCCGAGTAGACACCGAAGCCGGGTCCCGCACGGTGTCCCTCGACCGAGGTGATGTTGATCACCGAGGAACCCCCGGGACGATCGGCACCCGCCACCAGCATCGGGTGGGCAAGCCGCGTGATGTCGACGACCTGGGTGAAGTTCTCGGCGATGAGAGCGGCCTGACCTTTCGCCGATATGTCCATGACGTCAGAGACGAACCCGCCGCCCGCGTTGTTGACAAGCACATGCAGGCTCGGCCAGACGGTACCGAGATCACCGATCCAGTCCGCCATCGATGCGGTGTCGCGGACGTCAGCTACGAGCGAGGGCGCTTCACGTCCGAGCGACTCGATCTCCTCGACTGTTCGCGCCAGTCCCTCGGCCTGACGGTCGACGACCGCGACGTCGGCGCCGAAGCGGGCCAGAGCCACCGCTGTTGCCGCCCCAATCCCCTGCGCGGCGCCAGACACGAGAGCCCGGCGTCCTTCCAATTGGATTGACGCCGGGCTCAGTCGCATTACTCAGTTATAGCCGCCGATTGTAGGGCGGCGGGGTTGGTCGGCCGGGTCAGTCGGCCACGGCGATGGCGGTGACCATGCCGAACATGCCCTCTTCGGACTCTGCGTGGTTGAGGATGTGGCAGTGCCAGACCCAGACGCCGGGCTTGGTCGCCTGGAAGAGCACGGTGTATCGCTCACCCGGACCCACCGAGATCGTGTCCGCGAAGTACGGCGAGTCGAGCGGAATCCCATCTCGTGCGACAACGAGTTGCGGGAACTGGTGCAGGTGCATCGGGTGATACTGCAGACCCTCGTTGTAGTAGTTGACGAGC
>CAUJEC010000188.1 GCA_963169245.1 Actinomycetota bacterium | reverse complement strand
GGGAGCCGTCGGTCTGGGCGCCATCAGTTGTGGTACCCATGACAACCACGTTGTCTCCGACCGACAGGTCCGAGACAGTGCCCTCGACCGACTCCGTGAACACCGTGTCGTCGTTGGTCGTTATCCTGGTCGAATTGACGCTGCCCGAGCCATCGGTTGATTCGATAGTCATTGTCGAACCTTCGACAGCGGTGACCTTGCCTGTCGCTCGACTCTGGTTCTGAGCCGAGTCGCTGCCCCTGACCGAACCGGAGCCCGATGCATCATTGGTTGTGACACCGGTCGAGTTCGTCGCACCGGCCGTGTTCGAGCTGCCCAGTGTTCGCATCCCGAAGAATCCGCTGACAACGATGACAACAGCGACAATTGCGGCCACAATCCACTGACGAGCCGCCGATCTGCGCGACGTCTGGTTCGTCTCCCCCTCTTCAGTGGGCTCATAGGGGTTTGGGTCTGACATGGAAGTTCTCCTCGTCCTGTGCCCGCATCACAAGGCGGGCGACTTCAACGAGGACATCCTGCGATGCGAACCTCAGAGTTCCCTTGGACTCGCCTTGGATGCTCAGCCGAGATCGGCCACCACGGCCCTCCGAGGGTTCGAAAGTCGGCCACAGTCCAACTATCGTCAGCTACGCAAACGGGCTTCCCGCCACGTTCGGAAATGGTTCTCTCTCATGTTGATTCTTGGACTTCTCGTCTTCGGTATGGCCATCGGTGGACTCGCACAGGTGCTGTTGGGCTCGTCAGCCCGACACATCGACTGGCCGATGGCGCTGGGCGCCGGCCTGGGCGGGTCATTTGTCGGCGGCCTCCTCGCGAGCCTGCTCGCAGGTGATGGCCTAAATCTGCGCCCGAGTGGGCTCATTGGCTCGGTAGTGGGTGCCCTGATCGTGACTGCCGTTGCGGGATGGTGGCAGGGCCGGAGCTGAAATCGCCGGGAGGCTCGGTCAGCGTGGCAGCCTGAGGGTGTACCCAACCCCTCTTACCGTGTGGATGAGCGGCGGATCGGTGGCGTCGACCTTCTGACGCAGGTAGCTGATATAGGTCTCCAGCACGCTCGCGTTGCCTGCGAAGGAGTAGTCCCAGACCTCCTCAAGTATCTGGTCTCGGGTCAGCACTCGTCTGGCATTCGCCAACAGGTACCGCAACAGCTTGTACTCGGTCAGTGTTAGCTCGATCAACCGACCGTCGCGCCAGACATCCATCGTCTCGTCATCGAGTTCGAGATCCGCAAACACAAGCCTTGTCTCTCCTGGGCCCATTCCCGATGAGCGCCTAAGTACCGCCTTGACCCGTTCGATCAGTTCCTCGATCGAGAACGGTTTGGTCACGTAGTCATCGCTCCCGAGTCGCAGGCCCTCGATCTTGTCCTGGGTTGAGTCACGGGCCGTGAGGAAGATGATCGGCACCCGTGTCGCCGAGCCCTCATCGCGCCGGAGTCGTCTGGCGACCTCGAACCCGTCGAGGTCAGGAAGCATGACGTCGAGGACGATCAGGTCAGGCGCCTGGCGTACCACGGCATCGAGTGCCTGACGTCCCGTGGAAGCGCGCTCCACATCGAATCCCTGGTAGCCCAGTCCCATGGCCACCAGTTCGGTGATGTGCTCCTCGTCGTCGACCACAAGGATCCTCGGCTGTGAACCGTGGAGAACATCGGACATGCAGGGCTCCTATTGCGACTGTGATCGAGAAAGTGCGGTCACCGCGAAGATACGGGGTCAGAGCACCCCGCGCGTGGTCCGTGCGTGCGCCGAGAGCCGTTCCAAGGAAACTCCAAGACAACCCTGAGACGACCCGGAGCCGACACACCGTAGGCTGAGGTTGATCAGGGCAACCCGGGCCTGATCGCGATCAGGTACTGCTGCGAAGATGACCCTCCGAACACGTCTGGCCCTCGCACTCGTTACGCTCTCAACGGTAGGTCTCGCAGTTTTCGGAGTGGCCACCTACTCGCTCTATGAGCAGTCTCTCGAGAACCGGCTCGACGAGCAACTCCACTCGGTGTCGGGCCCTCTGAGCGGACGGATGGTCAATGAAGCCCTCGGCCTGAGCAGTGGGCCGACACGACCGGATCGAGACTCCCCCGACGGGGCCAACCCCCAGCCCGGAGGGGGTTCCGCCCTGAATGTCTTTGGGGCACTCGTGGATTCCGACGGCGACGTCATAGCCACCGCTGAACCATTGGTGACCACCTCACGCCCCGCTCTTGGCGAGGATCTTCACCGTGTTCGCAACGCAACACTCAAGACCGTAGGGTCAACCACAGGTTCAGGTGACTGGCGGGTCCTCGTCGAACCCGTGGAGGAACGAACCGGTGGCCCAGGTGGATTCGACTCGCCGTTGTCATCAGCCGAGATCGACCTCGCTGGCGCTGTTGCTGTGGTCGCACTCCCGACTGATGAGATCGAGGCGCAGATGGGCAACCTTCTCTGGATCGAACTGGTCTCTGCACTTGTCCTCATCAGTGCGCTTGGGGCTGGAGCATGGCTGGTACTCGGCCGAGGCCTCCGACCGCTCGAGTCAATGGCATCGTCGGCGGCCGACATTGCCAGAGGAGACCTAGCGGTACGGGTGAGCCCATCAGATGACAGAACCGAGGTCGGCCAACTCGGCATCGCACTCAACACCATGCTCGACGCAATCTCTGCGGCATTCGATGAGCGTGACGCCACCGAGGCTCGGCTCAGACAGTTCCTGGCGGATGCCTCACACGAGTTGCGCACCCCTCTCACATCGATCCAGGGCTTCGCCGAACTGTCGCGGCTTGACCCTCGCGAATCAGAAGTTGACCTTCCTGTGATTCTGCGACGAATCGAGGAGGAGTCCCAGCGAATGAAGGTTCTCGTCGAAGACCTGCTGCTGCTGGCAAGGATCGACCAGACCCGCCCCTTCGAACCAGAGGCGATCGACTTGGCGGTACTGGCCGCGGATGCCTGTACCGATGCTGTCGCCGTGGACCCGACAAGGACGATCACCCTCGATGCACCCGCCCCAGTCGTGGTCCGGGGTGACGTCGCCCACCTTCGCCAGGCGATAGCCAACCTCGTGACCAACGCGCTTCGACATACTGATGACGGCACTCCCTTAGAGGTCGCCGTTGTGGCCGACGCCGGCCACGGCACAGTTCGAGTGCGTGATCACGGGCTGGGCCTTGACAGCGAGGGAATCGAACACGCCTTCGACAGGTTCTGGCAGGCCGACGCCGCCCGTTCGGGTTCTGGGGCCGGCCTCGGTCTCTCGATCGTCGCGGGGATCGCCGAGGAACACGGCGGCTCGGCTCGTATCACCAATCATCCCGATGGCGGCGCTGTCGCGGAGTTGTCGGTAGCGCTCTCGGATGACGTGCTCAGCGACCCTCGATCCGACGAACTGTGAAGTCGTCCACCGGCTGACCGATCCGAATATCCACATCTGCGACGTGAACCTTTGAGGTCCCGGCGATGATCGGATCCGCATTGATCTCGAGCTCCACATCCATTGCCTCAGCAAGGACCGCCAGACTGTGGACCAGGCCGACAACAGGTACCCGGTCGAGGGGATCGGTGAGGACCTTTGCGATCGGTGACGAGGCCACCAGCGAACTCGCATCAGCCAGGCTGAGCGGAATTACCCCCAGTTCGGATTCGCTCGCGATCCTGGCGGGTCCGCCCAGACCCACCGAGATGGTTCCCGCACCTGAGGGATCGCGGGTGACCCTGACTGCCACATCGACGCCGTCGGGGATGAACTCCTGCACGACCGCTGGGATCATGCGTTCACCGATCGCGTCCGACATCCTCTGCCAGACGATATGCAGGTGCTCTGCGTCGATGACATCGAGTGTCACCCCGCTCGCTGCGGACCTGGTGGTGCGGTCCCGGACAGCCGCCTTCACAACCACGGGCCAGCCGAGTTCCTCTGCTGCGCTGATTGCCTCTTCCACGCTGTAGACGACCCGACGTTCGGCTATGGATACCCCGACCGCTCCGAGCAGACGCTGTTGTTGGTCAGATGAGAGCTCGACCCGATGGCCTTCCACACGCGAACCGGATTCGACAGCAACGGTATCCAATTCCTCGATCACCGAGTCCACCACATCGAAGACAGACTGATCAATGGCGGCACGTTGATTGGTCTCGGCGGCCCTCAACCAGCTTCGATAGACCGACAGCCGACCGAGAGCATGGGCTGCGTCCTCAGGGAAGGCGAAGACCGGAACGTTGGGCCTAAGTGGATCACCCGAGCGCAGCAGGGCCGACTGCTCGGAGCCGAATATTGTTGCAACAACTGTCAACTCTGGATGCCTGGCGGAGATTGCGAGAATCTCGACGTTCACCTCGAGGTCGGGGCGGAGCGTTGCCGGAGCATGCACCACAACCATGGCGTCCACCGCCCCGCTCGAAGCGACGGCTTCCATCGCAGCGGCGAACTCAGACGCGGTCGCACGGAAAGTGAGGTCGACCGGATTACCTGCTGCCACCGATGAATCCACGCCCACCAGCCCACTCAGATCGACCAGATCCAGCCCGGCACCCCGGCACGCATTTGCAGCGAGCATTGTTGCACCGTCGGAATTTCCGATGACCGCAACTCGCGAACCCTTGGGGACCGGCTGCTCGGCCAGAACGCGACCGACGTCAAAGAGCTGGCTCAACGAGTTGACCCCGATGACCCCGGTCTGACGCAGCATCGCACGTGCCCGTCGCTCCATCGAGCCGCTCACCTTCTTGTGAGGATGGATGTTTCCCGTAGCGTTCAGAGCCACAACGGGTTTCACCTTCGATGTCATCCTCGCGGCTCGCACGAAGCGAGGAACCAGGTCCTGGCCGGTCAGTGACAACAGGACCGCCGAGGTGTTCTCATCCTCGATCCAATAACTCAACAGATCAGTGGCAGAGACATCCAACCGGTTGCCAGCGGCCACGAATGTCGAGACTCCCATGTCGGTACGAGCCGCGTGTTCGACCATGGCCGCCGAGAGCGTCCCGGCCTCCGAGAAGACCGCCACCCGACCCGCTGTTGGCATGGTCGCGGTGATGGATGCGTCCATCACGACCGCTGGGTCCGTGTTGAGCACGCCCATGCAGTTCGGGCCCAGTACACGCATGCCGTGGGTTCTTGCGGCGTCGAGCACCTGTCGTTCGAGTTCCACGCCCTCGGGGCCGGACTCACCGAATCCCGCCGAGACGATAATGAGAGCCTTGACACCCTTGCGTCCACAACGATCGACGTCAGAGACAACCTCCGGCGCTGGCGTTGCGATCACAGCAAGATCCACACCGTCGGGTAGATCCATCGTGGAGCGCAGTGCGGGCCGGCCATCGATAGTCTGACCACTCCGATTGACAGGGTGTATTGGACCCGGGAATCCGCTGCGCAACAGGTTCCGATAGACCTCGGCCCCGATACCACCGGCGGCCCTCCCGGCTCCGACAACAGCGATGCTCGTCGGTCTGAGCAGGTAGCGAACCGATGCCGCCTCGGCCCGCCGTTCCCTTCGAGCCATTGCCGCTATCGAGGCGTCGGTCGGACGGATGCCGAATGAGACCTCGATGACTCCGGCGTCGAAGCCTGTGGTGACGTCATAGCCCGCTCCCGAGAAGACAGCGAGCATCTTGGAGTTGTTGGGGAGGGTGGTCGCTGTGAAGCGCCCGATCCCCCGTTCCAGACCCGCCGCAACCAGGTACTCCAACAAAAGTGTCGCAAGGCCACGACCGTGATGGTTGTCATCAACAAAGAACGCCACTTCTGCGACATCGGTTCCCTGATACCGCTCGTACCGGGCGACAGCGATGATCTCGTCATCATCGAGAGCCACGAAAGCCACTCGGGAGTCATGATCGACGTTCGTGAAGTGCTTGACGTCTCGTTCGGAGAGAGTCGGTCGGGGTGAGAAGTAGCGGAAGTAGATCGACTCGGGCGACTGACGTCCATGAAAGCGGACAAGGCGCTCGGCGTCCTCGGGGATGATCGGGCGAACATGAACCGTGAGTCCGTCCGAGAGCACGACGTCGGTACTCCACGATGGTGGGTACGCTCGTTGATCGGCCTGATCGGCGGCTGCATCCACGTCGCACAGCGTATACAAACAGGGGTTACCCAATGAGCGAGCAATTGAATGACCTGGCGGACCGTTACTGGAAGCGGGTCCTGTGGGAGAACCCGACGCTTGCGACGTTCTACGGAGTCCATGATCACGACGACAGGCTCGAGGACCTCTCGACCGAAGCGGAGTCGGCCTACCGGTATGATCTGATCGGCCTGCGGGACGAGGTCGAAGCGATCGATCCGTCAACCTTGAGTGCCCCTGAGAGAGTCACTCGCTCACTTCTGTTGAACCAGATCGATGTACGGGTCGAGGCGATAGATCTGCGACTCGTCGAGCTCGCATCCGACCATATGGACGGTCCTCATGCACAGTTGCTCATGGCAGCACCGCTGCTGACCTACCCCCTCCCGGAACATGCCCTGGCATCGATCGAGCGGTACTCACAGATCCCTCGACTACTCGGTCAGGCTCTTGACCGCTTCCGTGAGGGACTCGCGGCAGGGCGCACCCCGGTGGCGGCGGTCATCGCCCGCTCGGTCAACGCACTCGACCGGTATCTCGACACCGACATCGTCAACGACCCATTCCTTGCAGCATCTGTTCCCCAAGACTGGGATGGACGCGACCCATGGTTGATTGCGATGACAGAGCTGGTTCGCGATGAGATCCGACCCGCCTTCGACGTCTACCGGAACGTTCTTCGAGACGAACTGCTGCCCGCCGGACGGGATGAGACACACCCGGGGATCTGTTGGATTCCCGATGGCGAGGCGATCTACGACGCCTTCATCCACTCCTACACCAGCACCCGTGCCTCGGCTCAGGAGTTACATGACATCGGTCGGATGATCATTGAGTCCAAGCTCCCGACCGAGTACGAGCAGGCTGCTACGCGCTGGTTCGACGGGCTGGGCGACGCACGTCCCGACGTCGATCCGGCTGACCTCTCGGCATTGTTCGACTTCATACGCAACGCCCCACAGCTTCGCCATACAGATGCAGCGGAGATCATTGATATCGCAACGTCGAGCATCGATCGCGCCAATGCGGTCACCCCCGAGTGGTTCGGCCGTCTTCCGGTTGCGCGTTGTGAGGTATCGCCAGTTCCGGACTTCCTCGCCGCCGACTCGCCCTACGCCTACTACTTCCCCGCCGCGCCTGATGGCACAAGGCCCGGGACCTATTTCATCAACACCGCCTCGCCGACCGATGCGTCGCGTGCCGAGGCCGAGTCGATCGCCTTCCACGAGGCGATCCCCGGACATCACCTGCAGATAGCGATCAGCCAGGAACTCGACGACGTCCCCGACTTCCAGAAGCATGAGGGCAACACCGCGTACGTCGAAGGATGGGCGCTCTATGCCGAGAGACTCGCGGACGAGATGGGCCTGTATTCCGATGAGGTTGCGCGTATCGGAATGCTCGCGGCCGACTCCTGGCGGTCAGCCAGGTTGGTCGTCGACACCGGGATTCACGCGCTCGGCTGGTCCCGGCAGCAGGCCATCGACTACTTCCGGGACAACACCCCAGTGCCGATGGATCAGGTCGAGAGCGAGGTGGACCGTTACATCGCCATCCCCGGTCAGGCACTCTCCTACAAGGTCGGCCAACTCGAGATCGAACGTCTGCGTGCAAGATCGGTCGAGAGGCTTGGTGATGCCTTCAGCATCAAGAACTTCCACGACACGGTCCTGGGCTCAGGCGCAGTCACCCTGCCGGTGCTCGCCGAGTTGGTGGAGGAGTCCCTCCAAACCGCCTTCAGCACGTCGAAATGAGCCGCTCGTCAGTCGGTGGCGGCGAGCTCTTCGATGATTATCCGTGCGAGTTCAGCGGGTTGGTCGCCTTGGATGCTGTGACCGGCACCGTCGACCACCTGCACCACGGCGTCCGGCTTGCGGCGCAGCAATTCGGCGACGTCGTCGTCATCGACCACTGGGCTCAACGATGCGCGTAGAAGGAGATACGGCGCAGGGATTTCGGAGATGTCATCCCAGAGTTCATTCATCGACTTGTCGTCGCGTGGAGGAAGCTCCGACACTTCGATATGGCGACGGTCGTAGTTCCATTCCCAGGTGCCGTCAGTGTTGCGATGAGCGTTGTGAAGGATGCCCCGCCGTAGCGACTCGGCCGAGCGCGTGGGGTTGAACTGGACGGTCCTGTCGAAGATCTCACCGAAGGTCGCGAAACTCTGCGGCCCTTCGATGAACGCATGGATATCGGCCGCCTTGTCACGGTTCACACCGGGTGTCACGTCGATGATCACAAGGCGTTGGACGAGCCACGGAAAGTTTGCGGCGAGGGCGTTGGCCGTCAGTCCACCGAGCGACATCGCCACGATCAGTCGCGCCTCGGGCGCGTGCTCGTCGACTGTCGCCGCAACATCCTCTGCGCTCGATCGGGGCCCATACGTAGCGTCGCCTCGCCACGAGGAGTGGCCATGTCCCGGGAGGTCGATGGCCAGCATCGGCCGGTCTCCGAGCATGAGCGCAACGGTGTCCCAGGTGTGGGCGTTCTGTGCGCCGCCGTGCAGGAAGACGATCTCCGGTGAACCCTGCCCCCATCTGATGGCTGAGATGACCCGACCGTCGCTCAGTGTGGTCTCGACCCTCTCAACCGTCGTCGTGTCATCCCAGTCCAGGTGGAACTCGGAGCAGTTCTCACCCAACAGAGAGAACTCCTCATAGGTGAATGATGGGTCGTCGGGATTGATACCTGGGACTGCGCTCGACATGCCCTCATCCTTCCACAGCATCCTTCCACAGCCGACACGCCCGCGGTTCCTGTCACCCCAAGCGCGTCGGCAATCGACCCCAACTCAACTATTGGGCCCTGATGCCGATCAAAGTGATATGACCGAGACGTCCAGTCCGCTCTGGCTGTCCCACCATCACCCCGAACATCACGAGCGATGCGTCCGTGTGGGTCACGCTCTGTTGTGTCGCCGCTGTGTCGTTCTGTACCCGACGACCGTTGTGGTCACCCTTGCCATGACCGTGGCTGGCGCCCTGACTGGTCCGTTGGCATCGCTGGCGGTCGTGTTGTTCGCTGCCCCGTTTCTGGTCGATTGGGTGGCCGAGCACGCCGGAACCATCATCTACTCCCCGAAGAGACAGATTGCCGTCACTGTCCCCGCTGGTATAGCTGGAGGAATCGCTCTAGGAGCACATCTGGAGAGGACTCTCGACCCGTGGGTGAGTGTTCCCGTGGCGGCGTGTGCCGCTGTCGCTCTGGTCAGCGCGCTGTCGAGTACGTTGCCAGCTGACGCCGGTCAGTCTGTCGGCGAATTGGCTAGAGGTTCCACGACAGGTTCCAATGCATCGGAACGGCCGGACCCCGTCACTGTGAACGGTTCATCAGTGGCGCACGTTCAAGGCAACTCTAACGTGGCGAATGAATCCTCTGCCCGGAACGCGGTGACAGAACGATTTGAGCGAGACGAGGCGATACGCGAGCAGCGGCTCCGAGCCCTCTTGGCGGACTACGAGGATTCAGCGCATTCCGGGCGCAAATCTCGCGAGCAGGGGGAACGTCGCCAGGAAACCATCCATCTGTGACCTTGTGACCGCTAGATTCGCCTTTTCAACAGAGACTGCCGCTGACTTGGTGAAAGCCGTCAGTGAACTGCCTCTGTCACCCGAGTCTGGAGTCAGATGTCGCACCGCCACAGATCCGCCCGAGCCAAGGGCTTCCTAGCCATTGTCGTTGTCACCACAATGGCCCTATTGGGGTCCTGCTCATCGGCCAACGACGGCTCCGCTGCACCCACGGGCGATCTCAACGACATCCCCCGTCTGAGTTCCAACGCCTCCGATGCGAAGTTCACGGTTCAGGGCAGCCTTGAGCAGGTTGCCGTCACACGAGCCGAGCCGAAGACACAGATAGCCCTCTTCGGCGAGAACGGCAGAGCTGTGGCCAAGGGAACCACCGACTCGCAGGGCTCGATCCTGTTCCGCCTGGTCAGGCCCGGCAAATACAGGGTGGGAACCATCGCGGAGAAGCAGGTGGCGTCACCCCCAGTGGACGTTGTGGCCGTCGAGGGCTCAACCCCGGACGAGTCGTTCTACAGCGATCAACAACTCTCGGCAGGATCGCAGTACATCGAGACGAGGGACGGGACAACCCTGTCGGCTCTGGTGACTCTCCCCGGACCAGCAGATAAGGGGCCGTACCCAACTGTCGTCGAGTACTCGGGGTACAGCCCGTCCAAACCGCCGACCAATCTGATCAAGGACCGCTGGGATGAGGTATCGAAGTCACTCCCGGCGTCGTTGACCATCGACGATGTCTGCGCACTGGCAAAATTCGCATGCGAAGCACCTGACCAGCCTGCGTCGATAATCGCAGCCGCCCTCGGGTTCGCCGTCGTCAGTGTCAACATGCGAGGTACAGGCTGTTCGGGTGGCGCCTACGACTTCTTCGAGCCGCTTCAGTCGACCGACGGATACGACGTAATCGAGACCGTCGCTGCTCAACCCTGGGCGCTCAATCACAAGGTCGGGATGGTCGGGTTGTCGTACCCGGGGATCTCCCAGCTCTTCGTGGCTGCCACCGAACCGCCGAGCCTGGCGGCCATCACTCCCCTGTCGGTCTACGACGACACCGCTCGCGGAGTACTCGCTCCGGGTGGAATCTTCAACGAGGGATTTGCTCTCGCTTGGGCGCGCAACGTCCTCGACGACGCAAAGCCATACGGGCAGGGTTGGGAGCGCAAGGTGGTCGAGTCGGGCGACGAGATGTGCAAGGCGAATCAGCTTCTCAGGGGCCAGAACGTCGACACCGTGGCCAAGGCCAAGGACAGTCCCTACTACGACCCGAAGATCGCCGATCCGCTCAACCCGAGCCTGTTCGTCGACCGGATAAAGGTTCCCGTCTTCCTGACCGGAGCGTTCCAGGACGAACAGACAGGTGGTCGCTTCCCACTTCTTTTCAATCGTTTCACCAACGCACCAGTCACCAGGTTCTCCGCGTGGAACGGGGCCCATGCCGATGGATTCCAACCGGCGAACCTCGTCGAATGGAAGACATTCCTAGACTTCTACGTTCGAGGCGAGTTGACAGAACGGCCACTGGCGGCCGAACTGTTCCTTCCACTCATCGCGGAGGAGGCCTTCGGCGTCCAGATGGCACTCCCGCCACAGAGGATGTTCAACGAGTACCCAACCTTTGAGGCCAAGAGGGCTGCCTATGAGTCGGAACCCGGAATCAGGCTCCGATTGGAATCGGGAGCAGGTAACCCGGATCAGCCGGGCACGCCTGTGGCCACATGGGACTTCAAGGTCGACAAGTGGCCACTCGAGAAGACCACCCCTCTGGCGTTGTATTTCCAGAGCGACGGTTCGATGAGCTCCGCCAGGCCGAAGGATTCGACGAGCTATTCGACCTTTGCGTTCTCACCCGAACTGGCGAAGCTCACCTCCTTCAAAGGTGACGACAACGACTTGTTCAAGGCGATGGTCGAGCTGAACTGGAAGCAGGAGCCGGAGGGTGCCGCGACCGTCTTCGTGTCCGAACCCCTTGAATCCGACACGGTGATAATCGGCTCTGCCAGCGCAGATCTGTGGGTTCGTTCCGAGACCGGCGAAGCGGACCTTGGCGTCACGCTCTCGGAGGTTCGACCCGACGGCAAGGATCTCTACGTCCAGAGCGGCACCCTTCGCGCAAGCCAGCGCGCCGTGGCCCAGGAGTCGACGGAGCTTCTGCCGCTGCACACGAACATGAGAGCGGACGCGTCGGACCTCCCCAAGGGCGAGTTCACCGAGGCGAGAGTCGAGATCTTCCCTTTCGCGCAGGTCTTCAGAGCCGGATCCCGGGTCCGTCTGTCCGTGCACACTCCGGGCGGGGACAAGGCACGCTGGACCTACATACTGAAAGATCAGCCGAAGGGCACGACCTATGACATCGGCCATTCCAGCCAGGCTCCATCGAGGCTCGTGCTGCCCGTCGTCTCGGGACTGAGCGGTTTTCCCGCCGAGCGCCCCGACTGCAAGGTGTTGAGAGCGCAGCCGTGTCGCGACTTCAAGGAGTACAAGAACAAGGTCGGTGACTGACCACAGATTCCCAGGTATGCGCCTGCCGAGCTGACACCCACGTCCCGCGACTCTGTGGGCGACTCCGTCGGCATCGACAGTTGATGTCGGAACTGTGCTCCGGAGCGGCTAGAGTTTCTGGCCGCTGGCGACGTGGCCGAGTGGTTAGGCAGAGGCCTGCAAAGCCTTGCACAGGGGTTCGATTCCCCTCGTCGCCTCCAGTTACAGGTCCGACGACCGACGAGACACCCCGATCCCGATGTTTCCATCAGGATCGGGGTGTCTCGCGTCTGGGACTGGCCGAGACCTCAGGGTCCTAGCGCATGCCGACTGCGCCAGACGCATCCACCCACAGCGGGTCACGACCGGCCCACTAGGCCGGTCCACTAGTTGGTTGCTGTAATCGCGAGGTGTCCGCGATTACAGCAACCAACTAATCCGGTTCCGGCAGGGTCCGGTGGGATTCGCTAGCGCGGCGTCCCCACTGCCAGTCAACGCCCGTTTCTCAGGGTGTGGCGCGGCACATGGGCCCTCATGTCGGTGATTCCGAGGCAAGCTATGGAGGTGACGGCTGACTGGTCAGACGAACAGAATCGGATTCCATCCTCAGGGGGCGGGGTCAACGCACCAGGTGGTGTAGCACCTGTTGGGGTCGGCCCCCAGGTGACGGCCTCAGGACTGGGACCGCCAGTCGCCCCGATCGAGGCGTACTCGGTGACTCAGCACCAGTCGAATGATGCGGACTCGCCTCTCTTCCGAGCGTCATTGCCTCTTGGAGGAGCACAACCAGTGGAACTTCCTGAGAAGCGAGACTCCCGTCGTCATCTCGTGCTCGCTCTTCTGTTGTTCATTCTCGCCGTCGCAGCCGGCAAGGCGAGCACGATGCCGTGGCGTGACTACATGTGGCAGAACAACGCCATGACCATCGAAACAGGATGGACACGGAACGACGGCGTGCTCGGATTCGGCTGGGTGACCATGGTGTTCGCCATGTGTCTTGCAGGTTCGGGTCTGTTGATTGCCACCGCACGCGAGCGGATCGGAAGGGTCATCGCGGTCACTGCGGGGATCTCACTCATGCTGCTGGCCACAATGGAATGGGGCGTCAACGGAGCAAACTCACGCAACGGCCCCGGCTCCGGGCTGTGGGTCCAACTCCTTGCCGGGGCGGCGGCAGTACTCGTCGTTGGCATGATCTCACCGACCGAGAATCGGTCATAGGGACTCATCCGACTCCGGATGTCCTATTGCGTCCACGGGCCTGCTAGATTGAGCGACCCCGGGCGTATAGCTCAGTTGGCTAGAGCGCTTCCTCGACACGGAAGAGGTCCACGGTTCAAGTCCGTGTACGCCCACCAGAAACCCGCTAGCAATAGCGGGTTTTCGGCTTTTCGACAGCCGACGGCGCACTGACCTCGTGTTGTTCTCGATGCTCTCAGTTGGGTCCGGCGACAGGTGCTTCAGACGCAACGTCACACCTACGCTCACCGCGCGCCAGTGAGATCCACGACGCACCGATGAGATGGCATGGTCAGAGAATTACCCCGCAAAGCGGCACGGCCTATCTCGCCGAATACTCACCCCGCCAACCCCGCCCCAAGGGGTTGTTTGGAGCGGACGACCGGGTTCGAACCGGCGACCTCAACCTTGGCAAGGTTGCGCTCTACCAACTGAGCTACGTCCGCAGGACCCGAAACTCTACCAGACCCCGAAGAGGCGGCAAATCGGGCAGACCGCTATTGCGAAGTCACCTCGTCGAGGATCGTTCGGATTCGTGCAACGACGTCCATTGCAGCATCGACATCGAATATCCCATCGACCATCGATAGCCCCCGAGCATCGCTGACCCCAATCGCAGCGACATTTCGATCGTGTCGTCCACGGATCTCTAGATCGGCGTCCAGCAGGTAGGAGTCAACGACGGGCTGCCACTTTCGGTCATTGATCACGAGGACCCGTCTGGGGCTCAACATCATGACTGCGGGCCTGCCCAGCATCTGGCCCACCACGAGCCCCAGGACCTCTTCTCCGTCTTCGAGAAGCGCACCTGCGACCAGCAGGGGAACCGTGGCCCGGTCACGATCGCCAACGCTCAGTCGGGCGATGGCTGCAAGGAAGCCCGGCGAATCCTCATCCGACTCGCTCCCGGAGTTACTGGCGACCCTCTCGGTGGATCTCGGACGGCCGGAGGCCTGTTCTGAGGGGCCACGATCTTCGTCGCTGAAGCCTGAAGACGAACCGAACTTCCCGGCCCCATCACTCCGCCACAGATTGGGGTCTCTGGGGATGGCCCACGAGTCAGCCGGGCTGAAGGGGTCGACACGGTGGCGCGTGTCGCTGCTGCTGAAGAGAGAGGATGCTCCCCCACCTATCGGAGGATCGACAATGACATCGTGTTCGGATGACTCGATCACTTCGTCGGACTTCTGAACCGGCTCCGCCCGGAATATGGACCCGACGCTGTCATAAGCACCGCTCCAGCCGGAATCCACGGGCTCCTCGTCGATGACATCATCGCCACGGAAGCCTGCATCATCGTCGGAGGTATAGACCTCGTCTTGGGCAAACCCGCCCTGGGTGTACCCATCGTCGGGGGTATACCCCGTCCGGTCGGTGTACAACTCGTCGACTGGGTCAGCTGGGTCCCGGGTCGCCTGGCCGGTATGAACGCTCTGTCCGAGATCAGCGTTCGCCACATCGGACCAAAGGTCATCATCACCAAGAGGCTCGCCCACCTCCACCCGTTCGCTGCTTCCAATCGGGGCACGGTAGAGCCGACCGAAAGGCGGTGGCACTGGGGGCAGGGTCGATGCATCTTCTCGGCCATCGAGTCCGCTGCGATCAGTCATCGATGGGTTCGCAGAGATGGTCCAAAGGCCATCTCCGGACCTCACCTCTGACGGGGGGACAACCTCGGCGTTGGGTGGGGCGTTGCGCGAGAACAAGGCGTTTGTCTCACCATGGTCGGCAAGATCTGTCACCTCGTCCACTACTACTCCGTTCCGGTCCATCTGCCGACTTTCAAGGGGCCCGACAGTCTAAATCACCTAAAGCCTAACGGCCCTTCGCCGCGAAGCCGCCCTTGGCCCTTACACCTAGGGCGTGGTTTTGTCGGACTTCCACGCTTCACCGACCGGTTCGGCCGACTGATCCAACTCTGACGAGTCCGGCACCGCAGTCCTCCGCTGCGCCGATGAGAGAGGATCTGGTCTGGTCAGACGCCAGTAGATCACGGTGGTCACAGCAATCACACCGGCCAGCACGAAGAGCGCTATGACCACAGCGTTCAACTGCTCATCGGCATTCATAGCGCCGAGAAGGATCGACCTGGGCACACCAACAGCAGACTCGGCAAACCCCGCCGACATCTGCATCACGTGGACTCGCCGATCCGATCGAGCGCTGCCAAGACATCAGCGACCACATCGTCGGTTGCCTCCAGACCGACAGACACGCGGATCGTGCCAGGGCCGATACCTGCTTCACGCATCTCATCCGGCAGTAGTCCAACGTGGGTGGTCGAGGCCGGGTGGGTGACCAGGGTCTCGGGCCCACCAAGGGACGGCGCCAGACGACAGATCCGGGTCGACTCGACGAACTTGGTCCCTGCCTCGATTCCACCGGCAAGATCGAAGGTCAACAGGCCGCCCGAGAAACGCATCTGCCGCTGCGCCAGCGAGAACTGGGGGTGACTCTCAAGGCTCGGGTGCCGCACGACATCCACTCGGTCATCGGCCTCGAGCACCCTGGCCAGCACCTCGGCCGTGGCGGACTGCTGAGCGAGTCTCACACCCAGAGTCTTGAGACCCCGAAGTCCACCAAGGGCATCGAAGGGGCTTGCGTTCGCTCCTTGCAGGACGGCAAATCCCCAGATCCAGTCCATGAGTTCCCGACTGCCCGAGACCACTCCGAGGGTGACGTCGTTGTGACCCCCTATGGCCTTGGTCGCCGAGTGGACCACCAGGTCAACCCCATAGTCGATAGGTCGTTGCGACATCGGCGTGGCGAACGTCGAGTCAACGACCTTCATCGGGCCGCCGATGGCCCCGAACTCGGCGAGATCGACAAGATCGAGGCGAGGGTTCGCCGGCGTCTCGGCGAGCAGCACCATTGTCCTGCCGGGGATCACGGCGTCCCTCCATGCCTGCGGATCAGCGCAGTCGACAAAGGTGACATCGATTCCGAAACGAGGGCACACCGACTGCAACAGCATCTGGGTGCCCGAATAGATCTGCTTCTGGCTGACAATGTGGTCGCCCTTGGAACACAGGCCAAGGACAACCGCTGCGACAGCGCCCATTCCGGACGCGAACGCCCGCGCACCCTCGGCACCCTCGAGTTCGGCCATTGCCTCCTCGAACGCGTTGACGGTCGGGTTTCCGTAACGGCTGTAGAAGGTGGTGGCACCAACTGAGGTCGCCAGTTTGCGACCTTCGGCGACGGTGTTGGTCTCAAAGGTGGACGTCGCCCACAACACCGGGGCGAGCGACTGCCCGTTGGCACTTCGCCCGGCCTGAAGGGCGACGGTCTCGGGCTTCAACCCGTCATCTGAGGTCACTGATTCTCCTGAAGGAACTTGCGTATCACCGGCCCGAGCTTGGGGAATTCTATGAGGAATCCGTCATGCCCATGGGGTGAATCCAGCGCGAAGAAAGTGCTGTCGCCACCGGATTCGAGCAGGCCCTCGTGCATTTCGATCTGTTGAGTTGGCGGGTAGAGCGAGTCGCTTCTGACAGACACGGTCAGGACCGGAGCCTTAACCCTGCTCAGCGCTTCCACCGTTCCGCCGCGCCCTCTGCCGATGTCATGGAAGTCCATCGCCCTGTTGAGACGCAGGTAGCTGTTCGCATCGAAGCGATTCACGAGCTTTCGCCCGTGGTACTCGAGGTAACCCTCGACGTCGAAGAGCCGAGCGGCACCGAAGTCGAGTTGACGAACAAGGTTCCGTCCGAAACGTTCGGTGAAGACCTCGTCGCTGCGGTAGGTCACCTGAGCGATCTGGCGGGCGAGTTCGAGTCCGCGATGAGGACCTTGTCCCGGTTCGGCGTCGTAGTAGTCGCCCCCATTGAACCCAGGGTCGGATTCGATCACGTTGCGGCCGATGTGGCTCCACGCAATCTGCTGGGCAGACGCTGCAACTGTTGATGAGGCGACGATCGCCGTGCGGACACGGTCGGGGAACATGACAGCCCACTCGATGACCTGCATTCCCCCCATCGAGCCCCCGATGACACTGCGCCACGAGGTGATGCCCAGTTCGTCGCTCAGGAACGCCTGTGCTCGCACCATGTCACGTATGGATACGAGAGGGAAGTCAGATCCGTAGGGTGTGGCCGTGGCGGGGTTAGTAGATGCGGGTCCTGTCGATCCCTGGCATCCTCCGAGCACGTTGCTGCAGACGACGAAGTTCTCGTTGGTGTCGATCGGCTTGCCGGGGCCGATGAGTGACTCCCACCATCCGGGTCCGGGATGGCCGACTCCGGCTCTGCCTGCAGCATGTGAATCGCCTGTGAGCGCATGACATACAAGCACACCGTTGGTGCCATCGGAGTTCAATTCGCCCCAAGTCTCGTACGCGATCTCGACGTGTTCGAGCGAACCTCCGCTCTCGAGTGCGAATCGACGATCGGGATGCACCTGACACAGCCTGCGGTCACCGAGCGGGTCGCCGGGCATGAGCGCGCCCGTCACAGGCGGCAACTGAGGCTCCACTGCTTGGGGTTGGCTGTTCACGGCACTGACTCTGTTCGAGATCGGGGCGGAGTGGACCGGCGATCGGGGGCGAACTGAGGAACTCGACCGAGTGGTCGCGTTGGACACTTGGTTTGCTCCGCCCGACCGGGCATTGCCACATCCCCGCCGAAGCGGGATAGCACCTTGGGTGTCCATCCCAGGTTGCCGGACCACGAGGGCCACTCCTGATGAAGTCCCATTCTCACACAGTTCCCAACAGCGGTGACAACTTTCGCTGCACGGTTGGCGACCAGTTGCCCGATAGTGGCTGAACCGGACCCGGGATCCGAATCACGCTCGGCTGGCGCGCTCGAGCCACCAGTCGAGCACGGCATCAGCGTTGCGCACACGGTACGCCAAACACATGGAACGACCGAACTGCTCGAGCAGCGCCCGACGTTCCGGCTGTTCCACGGTCGACAGTTGCTGTGCGAGTTCCGCACCCGCTGCCCAGTGCTGGGCCTCGGAGGGAAGCGACAGATCGAGTATCG
>CAUJEC010000187.1 GCA_963169245.1 Actinomycetota bacterium | reverse complement strand
CGCTGCGATGGCACTATTACGCCCTTTCCAAGTTGAATGATCGCGATACAGAGGCGAATGAAGGCGTGATAGTTCCCACTGTGTTCCCGCACGAAGAGAAGCGTGTTCCGGGTCTGGAGGTAGTCGACGATCCTGACCCCCGAGCCGATGTGGGTGTTGGTCACACGGGCCCCACGTATCAGCCCGACCTCGTAGCCCGCTGCTGTCGCCCGCGACGCCAGTTGTGCCTCTTCGCAGTATGAGAAGTAGCGCTCGTCGAAGAGACCCACCTCTTCGAGACAGGCTCGCGACAGCATCATCAGGGTGCCGTGCGGATAGTCCACGCTCTCCCACCGCGCCTCCCCCAGTTCGGGCTTGGGCGTCGACGGGTCAGCGGGTACGACCATTCCGCCGAAGTACGGATCGATCACGGGTGTCATCCCATCACCCACATCGGCACACATGAGACCAGCCATTGGATGCGACTGCGCCGCATCGAGCATCTGTTCCAGACACTCTCGTGATGGCTGAGCATCGTGGGGGGCGAGGGCAACCCATGACCCGGCAGCGTCATCTGCGAGAAAGTCGCAGAGTCCGACATTGGCACCTGGCCCGAAGCCCAGATTGACGCCAGTCTCAACGAGGCGCGCCCCATCGCCGATGTCGGCGATCGATCGACGAAGTCGCTCCAGACCGGCCTCCTCGGACCCGTTGTCGACGACGAGAACCTCAACGGGGACAGTGGAGTCGAGGAACCACCTAATGGTCTGTGCGCAGGCATCGGGCTGATTCCAGTGCACGAGAACAACCCGAAGTGGCTGGGTCATCTTCCTCGTGATCATCGACTTCCTTCCTCAGCTAACGTGAGGACGGCACGATAGTTGAACCCGGCCGTGTCATGGGCGGCGACTATCGTCAGGATCCATGTGTGCGCAAGGCCCAACTCCTCCGGAAGGCCGGTTCCGTACGCCTGACGGAGACGAGAGCTACACCGTGTTACTAGGTGGTCTGTTCAAACACATCGCGCTCCTGGCGCTTTCGCTGATCCTGTCACTGATGCTGTCGTCGTGTTCCAACGGTGGAACCGTAGAAGGGCACAAGGACTCTGGTGCAGTGACCAGTGAGTCGTCCACGGTGCCGTCCACCGGTCCGCCACCGTCCGCCTCAACGGCGGTCACGACGACGACGATCCGCGGGCCACTTGGCAGTGGAGAACCTGTGACGCTCGCATTCGCCGGAGACTCGAGCTTCCAAGGTCTTACCCCTCGACTGCTCAACGATCCTGACAAAGTGCTCTCTGGCATAGCGCCGGTCCTAGGCGCTGCTGATCTGACGATGGTCAATCTGGAGGCAGCACTCGGGGCGGGTGGATCCCCGGTGGCCAAGGCATTCAACTTCCAGACGCCTGTTGAGAGTCTGGATGCTCTGAAAGCCGCTGGAGTCGATCTCATCACGATGGCAAACAACCACGGTATGGACTTCGGACCCGACGGGCTTCGGGCCTCACTTGATATCAAGACGAGCGGAATCATGCCCATCGTGGGCATCGGAAACAATGCCGCTGAGGCGTATGCTCCCCATATCGCAGAGGTGAAGGGCCAACGAATCGGCTTCATCGGCGCGACCGATGTCTTGGACGCTTCCCTTCAGGCGTCCTGGACGGCAACGGACAATCAGCCCGGAGTCGCCAGCGCAAAGGGGAACAACCAGGCGAGGCTCATCGCATCGGTGTCGGCCACTCGCTCCCTAGTGGACACTCTCGTGGTGTACCTGCACTACGGGAGAGAGACAGAGACCTGCCCCAACGGACGTCAGGTGGAACTGGCGAATGATCTGGTGAGTGCAGGGGCGGACCTCGTCGTCGGTTCACACGCGCACCGACTCCAGGGCATCGGCTATCTCGGAGAGAGCCTCGTCGCCTACGGACTGGGGAACTTCATTTTCAGCCCAGGAAGCAGCGTTGGGCGCGAGACCGGGATTCTGTCTGTGACAGTGACCGGATCCCGGGTTGATGGCTACCAATGGTCTCCAGCAGTGATCGATGCGGGAGTACCAGAGCCGCTCTCTGGCCCATCCGCCAACGCGGAACAGGCCAAGATGGCCAGACTGTCCGCCTGCACGGGGCTGGCATCCCAACCATCAGGAGTCCCATGAGCGACCTGGCGACAGCCCATCAACTCGGCGAATACATCGATGCATCTCCAACGCCTTACCACGCAGCAGCCAACGGGGCGAAGCTCCTGCAATCACATGGTTTCGAACCCTTCGACCCAACAGTGCCCTGCCGACCGGGAAGGTACTACGTCTGTGATTCCGGCGCTCTGATCGCATGGGTCGACGGCGACAATCCTGTGGCACCACCTCGGATGATCGCTGCCCACACCGATTCACCCAATCTGCGGATCCGCCCCAAGCCCGATATGCGCTCGGCAGGGATTGCTCAACTCGGTGTAGAGGTCTACGGAGGAGCGCTGCTCAATTCCTGGCTCGATCGCGAACTCGGCCTCGCCGGAAGAGTGGCTGTGAGGAATGGAACGCGGACCGATGTACATCTCATTCGCAGCGAGAAGCCGCTACTGCGGATTCCGCAGTTGGCCATTCATCTCGATCGGGAGATCAATGATCGAGGCCTGCAACTGGATCGTCAGAGGAACCTGAATCCGATCTGGTCTCTCGAAAGGCCCGACCTTCCAATGTTCAGGTCCTGGTTGTCCGAGCAACTGGCCTGCGATCCCGAATCGATCCTCGCTTGGGACATGTCGTGCTTCGACACCCAGCCACATCAGGTGTTCGGTCGGTCGGACGAGTTCATAGCCGCCGCTCGTCTGGACAATCTCATGTCGTGTTTCGCAGGTCTTGAAGCAATATCCTC
>CAUJEC010000186.1 GCA_963169245.1 Actinomycetota bacterium | reverse complement strand
TCAGGGCAGCATGTCCACGCTGAGGAGCTTGGTCCAGGTGGCGGCCCTGTCGGTCGATTTCCACACGTATCCGTTGGCGCCGGTCATGAAGATGGTGTTCGGATCGCTCGGGTGGAAGACGATGTTCTGGATGCGTGACTTGTGATCCATGATGTTCGTGATCTCGGCGGGAAGTGTCCCGAAGGTCGACCAGGTGGCTCCGGCGTCGTTGCTCTCGAAGAGCGCCATGTCACAAGGGCCATCGGTGCACTGCCAACGGTGACCGACGAGCCGGTTGCCTGACGGGTCGAAGGGGTCGTACTTGACGACGTCCATGTTCTTCGACGATTCGGTCCATGTCTTGGCCCCGTCAGTACTGAAGAAGCTCTTGGACTTCTCGCCACCGTTGACCGCCGCGATCTGGAAGAAGTTGTTGCCGTTCGTGGTCGACGCAGCGGTGGCCAGCGCGTTCTCGTAGCCCTTGGGTAGGTTGTCGACCCGGTTCCAGGAGGCGCCGCCGTCGGTTGACTGGATGATACCGAGAGGATTGTCACCCAGAACGTTCGGCCCGCCGTTACCCGGAGACATCAGAACGGTCGAAGCGGTGATCCTCTTGGAGTCGGCAGGGTCGACGGCAATGAAGGACAGTCGCATGTACTTCTCGAACCCTGTAGGGAGTTCTTCCCACTTCTTTCCGTTGTCGACGGTCTTGTAGATGATGCCCTTGGTGACCCAGATCTCGTTCGGATCCGCTTCACGGTACGAAGCAGGTGACGCGGCAGAGCCGTAGTAGACGGTCTTTGGGTCATTCGGGTCCAGAACGAGAGCGTGTGTGACATAGCCGTTCATCTCGCCATTGATCATCTGCTTCCAGTGCTCACCCCCATCGGTGGACTCATAGACGCCACCGCCACGCATGTTGGGATCGTTGATGGTTCCGCCACCCCCACCGGAGGTTGCGAGGAGGATGCGCTTGGGGTTGGTCGGGTCGATGACGGCCACCGGGTACTCGGTGTAACAAGGCTCATTGGTGGTGGCGTTGCGGTGATCCACCACCAGACCCTTGGTCTTGCGGGCCCAGGTCTTTCCGCCGTCTGTCGATTTGAATAAGCCCTTGTACTCGACGTTGACATACATCGTTTCGGGATTGGACGGATCGACCACAAAGGTGTCGTCGGTTCGATACCACTGGTGTTCGCCCTCGGGTTGACAGGGAATCGGAACCATCTCGAAGGGTTCACCCGTGGCGCTCTTGGCGTTCGCCACGCCTTCACCGGCCGGGCGGTTGCCCTGATCACCCTGGTTCTGTTGATTGCCCTGGTCGCCGGAACGCTGGTCAACGTTTCGCATCTCCTGGCGCTCGCGGTCGGGTCTCTGTGACTGGGAGTCGCCCGATGAGCCTGAACACGCGCCGACTATGAGGCCGGCCGAGATCATCACCGAGGCTGCGGCCCATTTGAACTGCGTACGCTTTCGATGCGTAGCCGGTAATTCGTTCAGAGGGGACTTTCTGGTGTTGAAGGCGCTGTTTGCAGCCATGTTTTAAGGCTATGGAGCAGACTCGAATTTCCACCCTGTTGCTTCGGACTGCTGCGTCTCCACTCTGGCGCGCTACCGAGCGTGCCTGATTGTCACAGGACCTATCTATGGTTGGTGTATGGGTTACGGGACCGAAGAGGAGAGCTGACGGTGCGAATATTTCACACGTCCGACTGGCATATCGGGCGCACATTTCACGGGTACTCAACTCTTGACGCTGCAAGGACTGTGCTGGGGGCGATCCCAGGACTGGTCTCCGAACTGGGAATCGATGTGGTCATTGTCGCTGGCGATGTATATGACGTGACCAACCCATCGGCTGAATCGACCCAGGTCCTTCAGCAGGCGATCGTTGCGATCCGAGAGGCCGGAGCTTTGGTAGTGGTCCTGAGCGGCAACCACGACTCGGCCACAAAGCTGGGTTTTGCCGGTCCGTTCAGCGCCGCATATGGCCTACATCTACTGACTCAGGCCTCTGAGGTTGGATCACCGGTGGAACTCGCTGATGAGCACGGGCCTGTTGACATCTACGGCATCCCATATCTCCAGCCGGAACTGATGCGCCGACAACCCTGGGTTGGAGAGCAGGCACGTACCCAACATGACGTGGTATCAGCCGCCATGGACGTCGTTCGATCCGCCATCGAGCGTCGCGGTTCGGATCGGCGCGGTTCGGAGCGGCGGCGGTCAGTGGTTGTGGCCCACACGTTCGTCGCCGGGGCCGAGTCGGAGTCGTCGGACTCTGAACGGGCCATCACCAGAGAGCCACTCAAGGCCGGTGGGGTCGATGCTGTTCCAGTATCTGTCTTCGAAGGGGTCGACTACGCAGCACTCGGTCACATCCACAGTCGCATCCAACTCTCTGACGCCGTCCGCTACTCGGGCGCTCTGATGCACTACTCCTTCAAAGAAGCTGGAAAGCCTCGGGGTGGTTGGCTGGTGGACATCGGCGCCGATGGCCTCGACTCGGTCGAATGGGTCGACCTGCCGGTGCCCCGACCGCTCAAGGAGATAACAGGCCAACTCAACGACCTGCTCCTAAGCGAGGAGTGGGAGCCCTACAAGGACCACTACGTCAAGGCGACCTACACCGATGACACAAAGCAGATGGATCCGCTGCGAAAGCTGCGAACGCGGTTCCCGTGGTGTGCCGAGGTGATCCATCGACCTTCGAATGACCACGAGGCCAGCACGGCCTCATATCGCGAACGGGTTCAGGGAAAGTCCGATACCGAAGTCTTCGAGTCATTCCTTGAAGACGTTCGCAACGGTGAGGGCTCAAGTGAGCAAGAAAGCCGGATTTTCGCCGAGGTGCTGTCCGAATATGAAGCGACGGAGCAGTCTCGATGAGGATTCGCAACGTCACCGTCGAGGGTTTCGGGCCGTTCAAGGACAAACAGGTCATTGACTTCAGCGTCTTCGACGACGATGGACTGTTTCTGATCTCCGGGGAGACAGGCGTCGGCAAGACCAGCATTCTCGACGCAATCGCCTGGACCCTTTACAACCGCACCCCCCGCTGGGACAACGTCTCGGCCACGGGAGCGTCAAGCGCTGTGCGCAGCGATTTCTGTGATGGGTCGGATCCAACCTGTGTGACCGTCGAGTTCGAGGCCAACGGGCGGGAGTATCGGGTCACTCGCACCCCGGAGTTCCTACGACCAAAGAAGAGGGGAGACGGGATCACCAAGGAATCGGCCAGCGTGTTGGTCGAGGCCCTCGAAGATGGGTCCTGGGTAGGGGTCACCACAAAGGACGGGGAAGCAGCGACGTTTATCGAA
>CAUJEC010000185.1 GCA_963169245.1 Actinomycetota bacterium | reverse complement strand
AAGCCATTCCCCACACGGGGACCCAGAGGTCAACGAGATCGATGGCATTGGCTCCGCCCACTCCGGAGCCACCTTCGATGTTGCCCCACTCTCCAGAACACCAGCAGAGCGGGCCGGGTTGGGCGCTGCCATCGGCGGGCTGGTCATGGTGGTGGCGCAGATTGTCATGGTGTCGATCATGACCATGACTCCGGTTCACATGCGCGCACACGGACACGGACTCTCCGCGTCCGGAGCGGTGATCGCCGCCCACATCGCGGGAATGTACCTACCGTCGCCCATCACCGGCCGTCTCGTTGACAGGTTCGGCTCCCGGCCTGTCTCAATCGCGTCCGGCCTCACTCTCGCGCTCGCTGGAGTCCTGGCTGCAACCATCCCGGTGTCCTCGACCATTGGGTTGGGTCTCGCGCTGACCGTACTCGGGATCGGCTGGAACCTGGGGCTACTCAGCGGAACCGCGCTCGTCACCGAGTCAGTTCCGCTGTCCATACGTGCGCGGACCCAGGGAAGCATCGACTTGTCGATCGCAGTTGCCGGAGCAACCGGTGGACTCGGGTCCGGAGTGGTCATGAGCGAAGCCTCCTTCACTGCACTCGGAGTCGTCGGGGCCGCTATTGCCCTTTGCACCCTGCCGGTGGTCGCCATAGCCACAAGTCAGCACCTGCAGTCCCAACAGGGTCAAGAACGGGACAGCGCTCCAACAGGTTGATCGCAGCGACCGGCTCACGCTGGTGACGAACTAGAAAGTGATCTGATGACCAACCTCCCTACCAGCGCTGATCGCTCTTCATCGCCCCCGCTGCCCACGTATTTCATATCCCACGGCGGCGGACCTTGGCCGTGGATCAAGGATCTGATGGGCGGAGACTGGTCAGCCCTGGAGGAGTCCCTCCGATCCATACCCCTCGATCTTGGGGGTCCACCTCGTGCACTGCTGGTGATTTCGGGGCACTGGGAGGCTCCCGTGTTCACTGTGCAGACCAGCCCCAATCCGCCGATGCTCTATGACTACGGCGGGTTTCCCGAGTTCACCTACCACCTTCAGTACCCGGCACCGGGAGCGCCCGATGTGGCGGCCCGTGTGGTCGAGCTTCTTGCTGCTGCAGATATTCCTGTCACAACCGATCCCAACCGCGGATTCGACCATGGAGTGTTCGCCCCTCTCTACGTCTCCTACCCCGAGGCTGACGTACCCATACTCCAGCTCTCGCTCAGACACCGATACGACCCTTCTGAACACATGGATGCCGGCAGGGCCCTGGCGCCTCTCCGTCGTGAGGGAGTTGTGATCATCGGTAGCGGGTTCACCTATCACAACCTGGCCAACTTCGGTCCGAGTGCCGCCGAGCCATCGCGCTCGTTCGAATCATGGTTGACCGACACCGTGGTCAACCATTGCTCCACGGATCGATCGGCACGACTCCTCGAATGGGAGGATGCGCCAGGCGCAAGGATGAGTCACCCGGCTGCCGACCACCTGATTCCGCTCATGGTCGCCGTAGGCGCCGCCGAGGGAGACCGGGGTTCACGCATCTACTACGAGACGGACTTCATGGGCTCGATCACATCGGCGAGCTATCGCTTTGGGGGAGCACCGACTGCCATGGCGTAGTTGTGCCACGACACGACCAGTGCAGTCATCCTGCGATATCACAAGTCGGTGAGTGCTTGACTCAGAAACGTATGTGACAAGCGACTCGTTGGAACTTCGCCACACTCGGCGTATGTTGCCCCAAAGACCAATCAGGGGGTACCAGTGGCTGATTTTCTGTCGTCCTATTCGATCCAACGCTGGTTGGAGATGTGTCCTCAGGGATATCTGGAGGACACCGTCTACGGTCACGAGGCTGACCTGAGCGAACCTCCGGAGTTACTCGAGAACGAGGACCTACTCGAGGCGTCCATTGCGGTCACGGTCCAGCTGATCGCAGGTGAACGCTGCGCCCTCGCTGCATCATCAGGTCTGGTGAACGCCGCTCCCGACTATGCGAGCAAGGCCTTCCTCGCCACTCAGACACTCGATGAGGCTCGTCACGTCGAGATCTTCACACGGCGTCTCATGGACCTTGGCGTCAAGAAGGACGACGTCGAGTCGACCATCACGCGCTACACCAATCCGAATCTGGTCAAGTTCGCCGAGGTGCTGCTCGAGAAGGTATCCAACGGCGATTTCGTGGCCGGAGTGGTCGGCCAGAACATCGTGCTCGAAGGCATGGCGTTCTCGGTCTTCGAACTGCTCCAGGCAACCTCTGTGGACCTGAATCCCAAGTTCGCCCAGACTCTGTCGGGGACAATCGCTGATGAACGCCGTCACGTGGGATTCGGCGAGAACCGGATCGGCTCACTGATTCGCCAGTATCCGGAGCGCAAGGCCGACGTCGAGAAGATGCAGGCCGAGATGAGCTACCACATGCTCGCGACCTTCGCCGAGGTCTTCAGCGGCAACACCGACTCGATCGAACACGCTCGAGAGGTCGCCGCCGATCGAGGCGTGACATCGAGCGCGGACACGACATGGCATGGCACCGACGTGGTCGACGCGTCGGCGAGTGAGCTGGAAGCCGTGCTCGCCGACACGGTGCTTAGCGAGTTCAAGACACGACTGGGG
>CAUJEC010000184.1 GCA_963169245.1 Actinomycetota bacterium | reverse complement strand
ACCGCCAGTGCGATCAGGCCCAGCACCATGAACACAAGTCCTGCCGGCTCGATGAACGTCCAACTGATGACCCGGCCGGCGAGGACCACCACCAGACCCACCAGAACGGACACCCATCCCCAGCGCAGAAGTCGTCCCAATGCCCGCAGCCTGCGGAGGCGACCCGCGACGGCGGAGAGGAACGACTCAGGAGTCACCGGTCCCGCTCCACTGGTGCTGTCACTCCACGCCGCGCAAGTAGCAGTGACAACGACGAGATGGTCAGAAACCAGATGACCGATAGAACCTGATACGCGCCGTTGATGAATCTAATGTCGTTTGGCTTGGGGATAGGTACGAGTGAGCCGATCGATATCGGCGAGATCGTTGAGATGTATTTCAGAACGCTCTGATCGGCTTGAAAACCTCGTCCGTCCGCGGCCGCCAGTGCCATCGCCAGACCAGTCGCGATTATCGGGGCGAGCACTATGAATCCGACCACCAAGAGCGCTGCGACGATCGCGGTGGCGGGCCGAGAGGTGATCGCACTCACGGCGAGGGAGACGGCGGCGAACTCGAAACAGATCACAAAGATCGCCAAGTACGAACCGATGACCGTCGACGCCGGAATGCCGCCCAGGAGGAACGGAACGACGATCACAGGCGAGACGCACAAGATGATGAGCATCAGGTAGGCGAGCGAGGACACGAACTTTCCCCACACGATCTGTCCGGGCGTCATAGCCGTCAACTGCAGTGGCTGAAGGGTCTGGCTGTGTCGCTCCCCGGCGATACTTCCACCGACAAAAGCTGGAACCAGAACGATCAGGGTCAGCATCAGCATCGACGCGACAGTCGAGAACATGCCCAGGCCAACCGCGTTCTGCACTTGTGGCTCCATCCCAACAGCACCCACATCCATGTTGCCGCCTACCCAGTCGTTGGCGGCGACGGTGGTTCCGTACATGGCGATCACGGCGAGGCCTGGCAGAACCATCGCCAGTGGGATGCCCCACGCTGCCGCCGGTGTGCGGAACCGCCGCATGAACTCGAGTCTGACGAGCGGGTTCGCCATCAGTTGGTCCTCCCCTCGGTCATTCTCATGAATCGTTCCTCCAGACCAGTGCTGACGATCTCCACCGACAGCACTTGTCGACCCTGGGTGACCAGAGTCCTGACCAGTTCGACCTGGGCTTCGTCGCCGTCGAGTTCGAAGGACTCCACCTCACCACCGAGGAAGCTCACCGTCACCACTCTGACGCTCTGATCATCAAGGCCTTCCATACCCACGAGGCGACCCTGCTCCAGAACGATCACATCGCTACAGAGTTCCTCGAGTTCGCTCAGGATGTGAGAACTGATGAGCACTGTGACGCCCATCGAGTTGAGGTGGAGGAGGATGTCTCGCAACTCGATCCGTGCTCGGGGATCGAGTCCGCTGGCAGGTTCGTCAAGGATCAGCAGCCTGGGTTCGTGCACCAAGCCGCGAGCCAGCCCGATTCGCTGTTTCATTCCCCGTGACAGGGTGTTGATGTCAGCATCCTTCTTGCCCGTCAGGTCGACCAGTTCGAGCAGGCCGTCAACCAGCGCGTCGCGGTTCTCACGTGAGACGTGGTAGGCATCCGCGAAGAACAACAGGTATTCCTCGACCGTCAGGCCCGAATAGGTGCCGAGCACGTCGGGCACATAGCCGATCAGCTTGCGGATGTCGGAGGGCCGGTCGATTGACCTGCCGAAAACCTCGACCTGACCCGTCGATGCGGTGATGAGGGTCGCGACGATGGACATGAGCGTCGACTTGCCGGCCCCATTCGGGCCGATGAGCCCGCAAATCGATCCCTGGTCCACAACAAGTGAGACGTCATCGAGTGCCACTTTGGTTCCATACCGTTTGGTGACGTTGCGCATCAGTACCGCTGGGGCGTCTGCCTCGGTGGTCGTAATCGAACCTGGATCGGCGAGTTCGTCGCCGTGGGTCGGCGGTGTCGTCATGACGCACCTCCACACGAGAAGAGCAGCGGAAGCGGGGTGACGAACATCCGTCCGGTCACCTGGATGTAGAGCCGTTCTCCGGGCGGGATCGCCGGAAATGCCCAGTCCTGTACCTCAAGTGGGTCTCCCTGAATATTGAGGATGCCGGGGTCCACCCGTGGTAGGCCCACCTTGTCCAGTGGCGACCACCCGGCACCGTCCCAGATCGAGACGTCGGGCACCATGGTCGACACACCGCATGTGCCTGCCGGTCTTCCGCTTGGCGCACTGATCCTCAGGTACTCGGGACTCTTGGGGTCGAATGCGTGCCCTACGGCCCCGGGAACCTCGATGCCACCGGAGGAGTCAGACTCACCCTCGGGGACAGTGACCGTGGTCGGTACATTGTTCTGGACGAAGCCCTCGTCAATGCCGCCGTTGACGTCAACCGCCGACGAAGCAACCTGTTCTCGCTGGGCATGGGAGAGGCCGCCGATGGACTCGATCCGAATCGAGGCGAGTGAAGCACCCGAGGCCGGGGGTTGTACCGGGACATAGGTTCTGAACGCCACAGGGCCCGTCCCCTTCAGTCCTCCGCCGGAAATTCGGGTTTTGATCAGGCCGGTCACCAAGACGAGACCTCTCGAAACCGGTATCGACCCACCAGAACCCGGGTTCGAGATCGGTGGAAGGACCCCCAGAGACCACGGGTCGTCGGGGATCATCCCTTCAGGGTCACGGAGCACCTCGGCGAAGACGGAGACATCCTTTGTCATCTCGAAAGGGTGGCTGCGTGACTCGCCCGCAGGAACCGACCCGAAGTCCCGGAGCCGACCATTGCCCGTGATCGAAATATTCGACAGGGTCGCCTTCGATCCGTTCACGATGGTCACTTTCGCTGCTCCATCGCCGGTGTCCACAGCGGTGAGCTGAACGTCGGGGGCATCGGCGAGCGTGACTCCCCCCAGCGCCACACGACCAAAGGAGTTACGGGGAAGATCAATCCGCAGGCTGTTGGTCCCACCTGCTGATACAAGGGTTCCAACGGGGTTGGAGGACATGACCTCAACGCCATCGGACAACTCGAACTCGGAGGATTTGTTCAGCCCCGACGCGACAGATCCCGACGCTCCCCACGCAGTACCGGTGACTGCTGCTCGTATCGACGTCGTCGCTTTACTGAACACACTCTGACCGGTGATCAGCAGAAGGGCGGCGACCAGCACCGACAGGGCCGGGGTTATCACCCACATGTACTGACGTCGACGCCGTGTACGCAACGCCATCCACAGGATCGGTCCTCCCAGGAAAGCCGTTCCGAAAATTGCGAGAGTAATGAACCACGTCGAAATGAAGTCGACGTCGACGAGACGTCCGGAGCTGACCCAGGGCGCGAACCCGTCAAGGGGCTGACCGGAACGCACCACCGATGGACTCAAGATGCCCGACCATCCACCGGCCTCAGCCGCCCCTCCGCTGAAGCGGACCCACCCTGCGCCAACGGGAGTTGCATCTCCTGTTGCGGTCAGATCCACCACCGGTAGCGTCGGTCGTGACGGGACATCCAGCACCAGGTCCCCGCCCGCCCACACCCACGTTCTGAGTCGATCGCGAAGCGGTTCGGTCATGTCGTCAAGATCCGTTGCGCTGAGCACGATTCCCGAGAGGGTCTCCATGGCTGCGGGGCGCGCCAGGAACGCATCATCGAGGGTGACAAGCGACGCCGTTTGGATTCCGCCGACGGTCGCCACTGTGTCTGGCACCCCACGAGATGCAAGCGCCCGTCCGACCCCAACTGCGGTGCGGGTCGAGTCCGGCGAAATGACCAGAGACCGGTTTGCAAGGATGTCCTGGCGCACGTTCATGACCGATATGTCGATCCAGGGTGACCATCTCACGGTCATGTCGAGATCGAACCGGGTGTCAGCGGACAGGTCGACCGAGGTCACCTGAGGCTCCCCATTGGTCGAAACCATGATGCTCACCGTCCGAGCGCGGGAGGACTTGATGCCAATTCGAAGCGGGAGGGGGACTCCCGGCTGGATGGACCCCCCGACACCGGCCTCGACATTCAGTTCGACATCACGGTTCTGGCCCTTCGTGCTACCGCTCGCCTGTGGTTCACCCTGGCGAGGCGCGGTCACCGTCCCGGTCGCTGCCGCTGCCGCTGTCGAACCAGTCGAACCGAGCGTTCCGAGGATTACGGCCACCAACGCGAGCACCCTCAGCCTCGGCCCGAGAACGTCTTGCGCCGAACGAGAGTTGAACGTCGTCAATCGTTGACCACCACGCATCGCCTCAATCACCCTCGAACCATACCCGACCTACCGGTGAGCATCTCTTCGATAAGGCCTCTACGTGTCCCACTTCGCCCGCATCCCTCGTTTCCAACTACATTCGCGGACGGAGACGTGCCAGAGCGGACGAATGGGACGGTCTCGAAAACCGTTGTGGGTCATGCCCACCGTGGGTTCAAATCCCACCGTCTCCGCCATTGTGATCGCCCCCCCGGTCAGAGTCATCAGATTCTGTCGGGGGGTGCCGCACTACCCGTCTCTTTCCTCAGATGTCCAACGCTCCCGTCGTTACACAGAACATTCCTTGCGACCCGATCCGGACGACCAGTAGAGACGGCCAGTAGATGACCTCCACCCAGTTGTTGATCGTTGTCGCTGCCTCGGCCGCTGGGGCGATGGTCAAGAGCGTCACCGGGATGGGCTACCCGGTTATCGCCGTTCCGCTCATAGCTCTGGTCGCCGGCGTTCAGGACGCCGTGATGGTCGTCGCGATTCCGAACGTCGCGGCCAACATCTATATGTGTTGGGAATCCCGGGATGGACGTTCCGAGAGTCGCGACCTTCGACGACTGATCGGGTTCGGCTCGCTGGGCGCGGTGGTGGGAACGATGGCTCTGGTGCGCATGCCCGATGAACCACTCATGATGCTTCTTGCTGCAACGATCGTCGTGTTCGTCATCCAGTTCGTTCGAAATCCGGAGCTGAGACTCTCCGAAGAGGCCACCCACCGTTGGTCCCCTGCGGTCGGATTCGTTGCCGGATGCATGCAGGGCGCAATCGGCGTGTCCGGGCCGGTCGTCGCCACCTGGATGCACGGCTACCGGTTGAAGGTGCGGACATACATTCACTCGGTCACCTTCATCTTTGGAGTGACCGGCCTGGTTCAACTAGTCATCCTTCTCGCTCAGGGCCAGATGACAAGGGATCGGGCGGTTGCGATGGCGTGCGCGTCGGTGACGGTCGCTGTTGTCATACCGCTCGGAGTCCGGTTTCGTAACCGGTTGGCAGGCGACACTTTCGATCACCTCGTGCTGGCTGTAATCCTGTTGTCGGCAGCGTCACTGGTTCTGGAGGTTCTCACGTGACTTACCCAGTCGACTCGACCCACTCCCTGCTCCAGGCGAAGCGGCTCCAGGGGTGGCGACTGATGGAGAAGCGACTACTGGAGAAGCGCGACTCATGAGTGACGTGCCCATGGGAGAGGGTTGGTGGCTTGCCGACGACGGCAAGTGGTACGCACCCGAGCTTCACCCCGGTCGTCGACACGACGCTCTCACCGATGAGCTGCCCGAGGCCGGGCCCCATGGAACTCCAAGTGCGCCGAGGCCGCCACGGAGGCCGCCACAACCGAGCGGTCAGCAGTACCTACAGTCCCAGAACGTGACGTCGGCTGGAGTTCCAGCGCCACCGGGCCCGTCTCACGGCTCGCCGCAGGGGTCGACCAGCCCACCGCCGCCATTCGACCCCAACGGTTCCGGTGGGTCCGGGGGGTCCGATGGCGGGGCGAACGACCACGAGATGAACCACGAAGTGAACAACCGGGTGATCTGGGTGCTTGTCGCCCTGGTTGTCGTGGTCGCAGGCCTGGTGGGTGTAATCGCTGTGACCCGCAGCGGCTCGGGTGAGCAGGCGGTCACGGTCATTGACACGACAACGACAACTCTGCGCGCAACAACGACCACCACCTCGGAGTTCGACCCCGAACCCGATGACAGATTCGAGGATCCCGACACCACCGATGATCCACGGAGTCCCGACGACCCACTGAGTCCCGACGGTCCAGCCACGTCTACGACAACCTCCCGTCCACCGGGCACGACAGTGGTTCCACCGCCGAAGACCACCGAGCCGAAACGTTCCGTGATGCCCGACGTCGTCTGCATGGATCTTCCCGCCGCTAGACGTGCGATCCGTGACGTCGGCGCCTATTTCCCCCGGGCCTTCGATGCGTCTGGTGATGGCCGAGTCGTCATTGTCGAGGGCAACTGGATCGTCGTCTCACAGTCTCCTCGAGCCGGGGGAAAGGTCACTCAGGCGAACGCGAAGCTGGGCGTGGTCAAGAAGGACGAGCCCAACCCCTGCTGAGCGCGAAGCTGAGCGCACGCCGATCAGGCCAGACCGAGGCGGACCTTCGTTGGCCCGGTCCTACAACAAGCCACGAATGCGGGCACCCGCGCGTTTTCAGGCGAGCCTCAGCGGGGCATGCGCCGCCAGATGGGCTGTGGAATGAATC
>CAUJEC010000183.1 GCA_963169245.1 Actinomycetota bacterium | reverse complement strand
ATTCCGGGGGCGTTGTAGCCGTCATCGTTGGAGACGAGGATCTTGAGGACGTCCTTCGCCGGGGCGGTCGTGGACTGATTCGCAGCGGCAGTTGTCGTGGACTTCTCCGCCGGCTTGTTGGTGTCGGCCGAGTCGGACCCGCTCGAGCAACCAACCGCAGTCAGCGCTGTGATGGCCACGAGGGAGACGAGCAGACGACGTGGTCCTGATGTGCTGAAGAAATTGTTCATGATGAGGTCACCACCGCTTCTGAGTTGCTTCCCGAACGAGGATATGCGCATTGCCTTGACGTCTTGCTGTACTCGCCGACAACTGGGGCTCGCCAACGTCAGGGGCTCGACAGCAAAGTGTCACCTGGGTTCGCTACGGTGTGCGAGCCGAGCCGAGTGGTTGGGCGTGACATTCCCAGGCCGCCCCCCTCGGGCAACCTGGGAACAGACAGAGTTGAGCACAAAGTGAGCGAGGAATAGAGCATGAGCAATCCGAGAACCCCCAGTCTTCTGTGGCGTGCGTTTGTCGTCGTCGGTGGCGGAACCGTCTTCGCTGTCGCTTACAACGATTCTGCATGGGAGAAGTGGGAAGGTGTTGCTGGCGACGCGATTCCTCGCGACAAGTTCAAGGCTCTCGCCGTAGGCACCGCGGGGCTGCACGTGACCGAGGCGCTCGGCGCATACTTCGGTGCAAAGCGTGCCAAGCTCGACAGCCCGATCCGCTGGGCCTTCGCCTCTCTACTCTGGGGATTCCCGGTTCACAGGCGGCTGAGCAACGAACGGCGCCGCATCCAGGGCAAAGGCCGCAAGAACAAGAAGGCCTGAGCCTCGATGACCGAGGCAGTATCTGAGATCTTCGACCCCGAGGCTTGGGATACCGTCCCCGGTTTCGAGTTCAGCGACATCACCTATCACCGTGCCCGCGACTGTGGCGTGGTTCGGGTCGCGTTCAATCGACCCGAGATCCGCAACGCGTTCCGACCTTCGACCGTTGACGAGCTCTACAGGGCGCTCGACCATGCTCGGATGACCTCGGATGTCGGTTGCGTTCTGCTGACCGGCAACGGCCCCTCTCCACGCGACGGCGGCTGGGCGTTCTGTTCAGGAGGTGACCAGCGAATCCGAGGCAAGGACGGCTACCGCTACACCTTGGAACAGGATGGCATCGCAGGTGAGACCGCCGAGTCGATTGATCCAGCCCGATCGGGTCGCCTTCACATACTCGAGGTGCAGAGGCTCATCCGGTTCATGCCCAAGGTTGTGATCTGTGTTGTTCCCGGTTGGGCCGCCGGCGGTGGCCACAGCCTGCATGTCGTCGCCGATCTGACACTCGCAAGTCGTCAACACGCGCGCTTCAAACAGACCGATGCTGACGTTGCAAGTTTCGACGGCGGATTCGGTTCTGCCTATCTGGCTCGCCAGGTCGGTCAGAAGTTCGCCCGCGAAATCTTCTTTCTGGGAGACGAGTACTCGGCCGAGGACGCCCACCGCATGGGGATGGTCAACGCTGTGGTCGACCACGACCAACTCGAAACCGTCGCTCTCGAATGGGGTCGCAAGATCAACGGGAAGTCCCCCACCGCTCAACGGATGCTCAAGTACAGCTTCAACCTGATCGACGACGGTCTCGTCGGACAGCAGGTCTTTGCGGGTGAGGCCACACGTCTGGCCTACATGACTGACGAGGCAGCAGAGGGACGTGACTCCTTTGTCGAGAAACGCGACCCTGACTGGAGCCCCTTCCCCTGGCACTTCTGAGGTGTCAGGGCATTAGCGCTCGGCACTGACGCTGCTGCGCACTCGAGCGCTTCTGACTGACGCGTCCGGTACCGACGCGCTCGGCACTGACGCGGCCGGCACTGGCCCCCATCGCGAACCGAACAGTTCAAAAACTGAAACGGTCAGCTGGCAGATTCGAAACCGCTTGTCGGTTTCCTCTGACCAGCTGACCGTTTCAGATCAGAACTGTGAGTTCAGAACTAGTCGAACTTCAGAGCGGGCGGACGTTCTGCGCCTCGTCACCCTTGCGGCCGGGGCCGACCTCGAACTCGACCTGCTGACCCTCTTCGAGAGTCTTGAATCCGCTTCCGCCAATCTGGGAATAGTGGACGAAGAGATCTTCCTCACCGTCACGGCTGATGAAGCCATAACCCTTTTCGGTGTTGAAGAATTTAACTGTTCCCGTTGCCACGGCTATCTCATTTCTCCCCATTGTGGGGAATCTGTCGAAAGGATGACTGTAGCCGGACCTTGGGAGCTTTCCGATAGTTCTAGGGACAAACGGTCAAAGAACTTCTTATCGACTTGGACCACGAACTGGACACACTCGGCTGATCTTCGTCCCGAGTTTCTCGCCTCACCAGCGTCGCTACTGCGGTGAATACCACACTTGCGCATGGAACTCGCCCCGCTGTTGGGCAATTCCCCATGACTGAGCGAAATCCCTTTCTGTGATCGATCACCTCCGATAGCGTCCGCTACGAGGCAGATCGACCCAAGGCGGATCGCTCGACCTGTCCAACACGTCGAGGGTGAACACTGGGGCTCACCCCACCGATATGGAGAGATCAATGCTGGGGAATTTCGGAACGATGAGCACCGGCCCGACCACGATGCGAGAGCGCAATCCGGTCAGCCCGTTGAACCGGGTCGACGGTTCCGTCCGCGCCCGCTCAACAGGACGCATTCTCGGACTCATTGCAACATCACTTGTGCTCATCACAACTAGCTGCACGGCAGATCCCGGTCCGGCCGCCGAGCCGGCGTACCTGACCATCGCCGCCTTCACAGCATCGGCCACCAACACCACGTCCCCCGCCCTAGTCACCCTCAACTGGAACCTGACAGGCCTTCACGGCCAGTCCGCAGACTGCGAGATCACATCAACCGAGCCGGATTTCGAGCCTGTCTCAATTCCGCTCTGCAACCTGAACAACACCACCAACGTGACCGCCACTTCTGACGTGGCAGCCAGTCACACATTCACGCTCACCGCTACAGCGTCGCTGGGTGTCGTTGCGACCGCCAACAGGACTTTCACAGTCGGCGCCCCAACTGGCGAAGCCTTCAACATCACCCTCTCTGGCCTGGACTCGATTGACTCACGAGTAGCGTCGGCCGCCACCGCTGCAGCTGCACGCTGGGAGCAGGTCATCGTCTCTGGTTTCGAAGACACGACCACCTTCCCCTCCTGGTGCGACGGCATTGCGGACTATCCGATGCCCTCATCGGTCGATGACCTTTTCGTTCACGTCGAGTTGGCCACGCTCGACGGCCTTAACGGCACACTCGCCGAAGCCGGGCCGGACTGTGTCGTGATGCCAGGCGAACGAGGAGTGACCGGCACCATCACAGTTGACGTGGACGATGTCGAGGCAATGGACGCCGATGGCACTCTCGGCTCGACGCTGATGCACGAGATGGGCCACGTACTCGGGATTGGGACCCTATGGGAGAACGGCAATTGGGGTAGCCGACACCTCCTGGTCGGTACGGGAACGTCCGATCCGCGGTTCAAAGGTCAGGCGGCCACCTCCGAGTGGCGTGCCCTCGGGGGGAGCGGCTTCGTGCCTCTCGAATCCGGCGGCGGTGCTGGCACCACCGAGGCGCACTGGAGCGAGTCCGCCATGGACATCGAGTTGATGACAGGGTGGATCGAGACCGGCGCTCCCAGTCCGCTGAGCACGATCTCGATCGCTGCGTTGGCTGACCTTGGCTACAACGTGGATCTTTCCGTCGCCGATTCCTTCTCCCTGCCGGGTGCAGCAGCCCGAGGCTGGGCGATGCTCCGTCCGGAGCGGGGCATGGGATCCGATGTACGCCTACCGCAAGCCCCCTTCGGGCGGTGATGGCCGGATAGCCGGAGCCGGCCCGCTGACAATCCGACCTGTTGGGTTCAGCTGAATCGTGGACCGCACGCGACGTCGTAGTTAGACTCGCTGATTCTGAACGCAAGTGTTCAGACGTGGCCTAGAAGGGACCGTGATGGCGAGAAACTTTGAGCAGGAAGTAAGTGCGCTCGCAAAGGAAGCTCTTGAGGAGATCCGCGCGCTTGCCGGGTCCGTCGAGACCGAGGTCAGGAGGGCGATCGATCAGATCGAGGTGACCTTCCGTGACATCGCCAAGCGCGCTGAGGAGGCGACCAGCTCTGCGTCTTCCACCGTCGAGGACGTCGTGGACACCGTCCGCAAGACCGCTACTGACACCGTGAAGAAGGCTCAGAAGGCGACCCAGGACGCCGCCGAGTCACTGCATCTGCCAGGATCTGGCTCTTCGGCGAAGAAAGCGCCCGTCAAGAAGGCCGCCGCACCGGCCAAGAAGGCACCGGCCAAGAAGGCGCCAGCCAAGAAGGCTCCGGCAAAGAAGGCGCCAGCGAAGAAGGCTGCCGTCAAGAAGGCGCCAGCGAAGAAGGCTCCGGCAAAGAAGGCGCCAGCGAAGAAGGCTGCCGTCAAGAAGGCGCCAGCGAAGAAGGCTGCCGTCAAGAAGGCCGCGCCAGCAACACCGGCGAAGGCTGCCGCTCCCGCAGCACCGGCGGAGAACGGCTGAACGGAGAACGGCTGAGCGGCCTCAGCCAAACGGCCGGCCCAACCGACCATCTCAACTGAGGTGCAGAGATTTCGATGTTGCCCGCTCCCACCTCGGGGGCGGGCAACATCGCGTTGCGACCTAGACTCAGGTTCTCACGGGGGCGTGCTATTTGAAAGGTGACCGATGGATCTGATCTCCATTGCGATCCCGGGTTTCTGGGCTTCGATGGGTTATGAGGCGTGGTGGCTGAAACGGCGCGCCCAACAGGACGGACCGTCACCCGTCGACTACGAACTCAAGGACACTATGGCCAGCCTCGCGATGGGCACAGGCAGTCTGGTGGTTCCGCTCGTGGCTGCCCGCATGGCGAGAAGCTTCGCCGCGCCGTCAGGCAAATACACGCGAAAGGCGCTCGCGGTTGCTGCGGCGGCAGCGAGCGCCGCAACGGTCATCGACGGCATTCGACGCTCGAGGAACCCAGATGGCGGATCGAGTCCTGCGAGCGGTAGCCGTTCCGGAGTTGTCGCCCCACCCGAGGATGGTGCGGAGGATAAGGCAGACACACCGACACCGAGCAGTCCGGGGCTCGCCCGTGTGGCCGGAGTGTCGGCGTTGACGGCCATCGCGTCTGGCGGTTTCGTCGCAGCGTCAACCTGGTCTGCTCAGACCACCGGGAGGAGACTCTTTGAGCGGCGAATCGTTCGCGATCTGGGCGGAGGCGCCCTGGGCGTTGCCGCAGGCATCATCGGCTGGGACTTCATCTACTACTGGAACCACCGGCTCATGCATGAGAGCCGGATCATGTGGGCAATCCACGTCGTGCACCATTCAAGCGAGAGATACAACCTCTCGACAGCCCTACGCCAGCCGTGGGCCGACTCTCTGGGCATGTTCGTCCCTTATGGACTGCTGGCGCTGCTCGGGGTCCGCCCGGAACACATCGAGACCGGCAGGCAGATAAACCTGATCTACCAGTTCTGGATTCACACCGACGCGATCCGCAGCATCGGCCCGCTCGAAGAGGTCCTCAACACTGCATCGCACCACCGTGTACACCACGGCATGGACGCCAAATATCTCGACCGTAACCACGGCAGCATCCTGATCATCTGGGACCGGCTCTTCGGCACGTTCCAACGCGAGGAGGAGCCTCCGACCTACGGGCTGACCAAGAACATCAACACCTTCAATCCTCTTCGGATCGCAGGCCATGAACACGCACAGATCGCCAAGGACGTCGTGCGAGCTGAAGGGTGGCACGACCGACTGTCCCATGTCCTGCGAGGCCCGGGCTGGATGCCCGATCGAAGTCCACATCGACCCGGGACGCGTATCGCTGCGGCAGTTTCCATGCTGAGGCGATAGCTGCCAACATCTTGATGCCTGACAGTCACAGATCGAACAGGGGAATCATGGCCACCGACGTCGTCATAGTTGCGGCAGCACGCACACCAATCGCAACCGC
>CAUJEC010000182.1 GCA_963169245.1 Actinomycetota bacterium | reverse complement strand
TTGTTTGCAATCTCAACGTTGCTCGACCCTGTGGCAACCTCAGCCAGAACCTCCTCCTCGCGATCGGTCAGCCCGATATCAAGCCCTGTGGTCACGGGCTGCTCCAGCCGCCGGAAGTGTGCGAGTAGCCGAACGGTGATTTCCGGTGAGACCAACGCGTCGCCTCGGTCCGCAGCCCGTACGGCTTCGATCAGAAGTCTGGGACCAGCATCTTTCAAGAGGAATCCGGCCGCCCCGTTTCGGATGGCGGAATGCACATATTCATCAAGATCGAATGTTGTGACCACAATGACTCGGAGCGGGTCGTTGACCTCGGGGCCGGCCAGAAGCCGTGTCGCTTCGAGCCCGTCAAACTGTGGCATGCGGATGTCCATGAGCGTCACGTCGGGTCGAAGTTGATGGGCCAGAGATACCGCAACGGCCCCATCAGCCGCCTCACCAACAACCTCGATATCTGACTCACTGTCGAGGATCAAGCGGAACCCGGCGCGCACCATCTCCTGATCATCGGCAATCAGCACACGGATCGTCATGACCGAGCCTGCCTGGGCATCACCGCTTTGACCAACCATCCTCCACCAGGTGCGCTTCCCGCCCAGAACGTTCCGCCGAGAGCCTCGGCTCGCTCACCCATCCCAACTAGGCCGAACGCGTCGTGTCCGGGGGTTCCGGCCGATAGTCCGTCATCATGGACCGACACGACCACATCGTCACCTTGCCCCAGAACCGTCACTTCGATCCGGGTGACACTCTCGCCGTGTCGACGGACATTGGTGAGCGATTCGGTGAGTATGCGAAGCACCGCCGATGCGAGCGGGCCGCGCTCGTCGCGTAACGAGGGGTCGATCCGGGCCGCTATGGGCAGTCCAGCGTCTGAGGCATCCGCCAGCAACTCGTCGATCTCAGCCCAGGTGTCACCCCAGGTTGTGGGCTCCCCGTTCCTCAGTCCCATCACCACCTGCCGCATGGCTCGCATCGACTCGGTGCCGGCGTTCTCGATTCGCTCAAGTGCGTCGATGGCGGCCTCGGGGTTCTGGGCGGCAATGTGTCGCGCAGCCTGAGCCTGCACCACCATGGCGGTCACATGGTGACCAACCGTGTCGTGAAGCTCTCGTGCGATCTCGAGTCGTTCATCACTACGGGCAGCGGACTCAGCGCTCGCTCGACTCCAGATCCCCCACCGTTGATACAGGCCGATTCCAACAGCGCATGTCAACCCGAACTCGGACATGTAGATCAGCGCCGCGGGAGCCTGCGACATGGGCGACGCCGCAATGAACCCAACTCCAACCACGGACACCGAAACAACCAGAATCGCTCTGGTGGCGGGCTCCAGCTTGACCGCCTGCGCGCTCAGAACTGCGAAGGCGAACAGCGCCGCGAACGATGGCACCCAGTTGGACTCGAGGATTACTCCAACGATCCCTGAGACCACAGCGAGGACTGCCATCGCCATCGAGATAGGCACCAGGTAGCGCCGACGCATCAGCACAGCGAGCACTCCGACCAGACTGAGCGAGGTGGCAACAAAAGGCGAGAGCACCCCGGCCTGACCTGAGATATCCGAATTGAGCATCAACAGAATGGCGAGCATCGCGTCGATGGCGAGCAGCACCACTGATGCTGTGACAATCAGAGCATCGGTCAGCTTCGCGATTGTTGGGCGACCGCGCGCGACCCAGGACGAGGCCGATGCCTGAGGTTCGGTGTCAAGCCACTTCGCCTGGCGATCGACTCCAAACGCTGACATCTCGAACATCGTAGGACTTCACCCCCGTCGCTCTCCATCAGCCGAAAGGCTGATCTCGACCCGCGCCCAGTCGACCGAATGGCCGATCGAGGACCATCCGATCTCCCGATGTCTGGCTCACCCCGACGTCCGACGATGGACCCATGACAGTGATCACCAATAAGTCAGACTCCCCGAACATCACCCTCGTCGCGTCCGGGCTCACAAAGAGCTACGGGCAGACCGTTGCGCTCCGAGACGTCTGCCTGGAACTGCACGCTGGGACCTCGACAGCGGTCATGGGCCCAAGCGGCTCCGGCAAGTCGACCCTGCTCCATTGCATGGCAGGCTTCGTTCGACCCGACAGTGGTGAGGTTGCCCTGGACGGTCGACGCATCGACAGGCTCGGTGAACGAGCAGCTTCGAAGTTGCGCCGTGAACAGTTCGGCTTTGTGTTCCAGTCAGATCAGCTTCTGAGCGAGCTTCCAGCGGTCGAGAACGTTGCTCTTCCACTGATGCTCGCCGGCGTTCCACGGAGCCAGGCCGTGGCGGATTCCAAGCGCTGGTTTCCGGCACTCGGTCTCGATGGACTGGAGTCGCGTCGCCCCGGCCAGTTGTCGGGCGGACAGGTTCAACGTGTGGCCATCGCTCGAGCGATGGTTGTCGGCCCGTCAGTCGTTTTCGCGGACGAACCCACCGCCGCGCTCGACCGGGCTACGGGCGCGTCGACGATGTCGGTTCTCACTGACGCCTGCCATCATGCGGGCGCAGCGCTGCTTGTTGTCACTCACGACCCCGAGGTGGCCGCAGTCTGCGACAGGTCGGTAACCATGAGGGATGGCCGGATTGTTGCTACGGACACCGCCCTCGGTTCAACGCACTCTGCGGTTGGGGCACACCGCCCGCCGATCGACTCGACGACTGACACCCGCCTCTCCCCGTTCGTCTCGTCAAGGGAGACGCCACGATGATCGCCGCTCTAGCAATGTTGGCCCTATTCATCCGCCGCTCCCCGCGTCAGGCGTTCGCCTCCATCGCCCTGTGTGGGGCAGGTGTCGCTGTGGCGACAATGACCGCCGGAACGTTGATGACTGCCCAAGAGGGATTCAATCGCCGCGAGGACAAGGTCATGTGGCGCGAACCAAGCGCTGTACCCACGGGGGACGCCACAGCCCTTGTGCGGCGAAGCACCGAGATCTTCAAGGGACAGAAGATTGACGTGGTTGAGATCACTGCCGCGGGGCCATCTGTGGCGAACCGGGATCTACTCCCGGTGCCCCCCGGATTGAACCGCGTCCCTGACGCGGGTCAGGTGGCCCTATCACCCTCGCTCGCCGAGTTGATCGCCAAGACGCCAGATGACCAGCTTGGCGAGCGGTTCGGAATCACGGGCGGATCCGCTACTGCCACCATCGGAGAGGCCGGGCTCTCTCGTCCTAATGAGTTGGTTGCGGTGATCGGTCGATCGCCTGAGCAATTGCCACTTGAGGAGCAGGTCGGAGAGTCGGAGCAGGTCGGAACGTCGGATGTCGGGGGTTTCCGCCTTCCGGGCGAAGTATCTGCAGTCACCCCGATCTCGGCCTTCGATAGCCACAAACGAGACATCCTTCTTCAGACCTACAGCGAACTGGGACTTGTGGCTATGGCCTTAGTTGTTGCACCTGCAGCGATGCTCGTGGGCTCCTCCGCTCAACTGACAGCCAAACGACGTGCCCAACGGTTGGCCGTTCTGCGTCTGGCCGGAGCCACACCGTGGGCCGTGCGAGCTCTCGCCGCAGGTGAGACCGCTCTGGGCGCCTCGCTGGGTGCAGTGATCGGTGTGATCGGCGCCAAGTTGGTCTCGCCGCTGCTGCGACAGGTTCCGATGGCTGATGGAACATGGTTCTCCGGCGATCTGTCGATGCCCCTTGCAAAGGCGGTCGGTCTCGCTGTGGCTGCGACGGCCACAAGCGTGTTGGTTTCGGTTGTGGCCTTGAGGAGGGTCGCCGAATCTCCTTTGAGCGTCGCCAGGTCATCCAACCCTCGGACAGCGAGATGGCCCCGGGTTCTGGTGTTGATCTCGTCAATCATCGTGATGGTCCTAGCGGCAGCCTCTGCAAGCACTGGGGGTTCGATCGTCGCAATGACAGCCGGTCTGGTGACCGTAATAGCGTCTCTTGCCCTGATCGGTCCGTGGATCACCTCGGTCATCGGACGGGTTCTCGGCGCCGTAGCACGCCGACCGTCGACACTAATCGGTGCACGTCGAATCTGCGATGATCCGGCTGCCAGCTACCGGGTGGTCTCCGCCGTAGTGCTGGCCGGGCTGGTGGCGGGATTCATATCGGCTGTGGTGCCGACGGCGGCCGCTCTCTCCCAAGAGAATGGGTCAGGTGTATCTCTCCGCATTTCGCTTCCCGCTCCCGCTGTGTCCGAGATGAGGGCGCTCGCCGAATCGATGGGCGCATCGGTGACTGCCGATGACGGTGGCCCGAACTCCACCGAATCAACCCCGGTTGCGATGGCGATCGAACCCGGACCACACACCTCCATCGAGAGGCTGCGAACTGCATCGTCTGGGATTCGCCAAGGGATCCCGCTGGTCGCAAGCACAGATGACCTGTGGGGCAATGCCACTCTGGCGAGCGACATAGGGAAAGGTTCGATGGTGGTTCTGGTCTCATCGCTGATCCTCGCAGCGGCAGCCTCCACCGTATTGGCAGCCGCCTCGGTTCTTGATGAGCGCCGAACCCTTGCCCGACTCGTGCTCGCAGGTGTTGCGGTCGACACGTTGCACCGATCCAGGCGGTGGCAGATGATGCTCCCGCTGATCTGCGCCACTGTCGGCTCGGTCTCGTTGGGACTGGGTTCCGGCGTGGTTCTGATGATGGGCTTCGGGATGAAGGCGGACTCCCTTGCGAGTCCTTCGCTTGTCGACCTTGTTGGGATCATGGCCATGTCGGTCGCGATAGGGGCCTTCAGCGCGGCTATCACTCGACCGATATTGGTCTCGGTAACGCGAACGCCGTCTCCGACGGCCTGGTGAGGAGCGGCCGGGGCCGATGATGTTGGCCGTATAGCTGATGGCGAAGCCGAGTTGGCCGTGTGGGCGGGCTGAACGGCTCGACCTCCAGGTCGATGACTACGAAACGGTTCTGGACGTAATTGAAGAACAGGCGGTCGATGACAAATTGTCACCATCGACTTCAAAGCGTCGTCACACTCGTGCCGACGCACTTGGGGCCGTCGATAGCGTTTGCAGCGAGCGTTGCGATGAACTCGTAGAGCTCGTCGACAATGACACGCGACATGTAGCCGCCAGCGGGTGAAGCAAGGATGCTCCTGATCTCTACGCTACAGATGGTCGGATCTCTACGATACCGTCGGTCGGGCCGAGCGCTTGGCGCTATCTCGCCACTATGGACTGGCCTTCTGTTCGAACTGAGGTTGAGTCGTGGAAGCGACAGCGCCAGATAGCGGCCTCGCCCCTGGCGAATGACCCGGCCGGTGCTCAACAGGTGCCCCAAGGTCGCAGTAACAAACCGCAACTCCTCCCTGCTACCAGCATCATTCAAGGCGTCTGTGATCTGACTCGGTAACATCGGCCCGGCACAGCGACTTAGCACTGCCACGATCGCGTCAGGTCGAGACGCTGGCAGACCACTCCGCGTCTCCGCTTCGATCAGCTGCTGGCGTCATGGCGGCACCGGTGGACCATCAAGATAGACTCACAAACCCGAATAGTTTCGCTGAGATTTCCGCGGAACCCCCGGGCCTCTAGCTCAGTTGGTAGAGCAACGGACTTTTAATCCGATGGTCGCGGGTTCGATCCCCGCGGGGCCCACCACAATCTCCTTCACGGCAATCGCTTCAGCGCTATCGCCTTCGGGCCGCCTACAGGTCCTCGTCAGAGCGATCACAGTTGGACTGCGAGCATCTAGAACGTGCGATCAGCCAGTTGAGCGTCCCGCGAGTTGACTGTCCGACACCGACACGACACCGCTCGGAGAAACCGGGGAACCGGGCTGTCGTTTGATTCGTCAAATGCACATGGACGAGACGCCCGCGCATGATGATCACCAGAATCCTCAGGACGGTCGCCCGACCAAGGCGCACCAGAATAAGGACAGCCGACGTGATAGGCGCCGTGGACCTGACAGGAAGCGTGGTCACGTCACCATGCGCAGCGGAGTAGCTGTGGCAGTGGCAGTGAGCCTCGGAATCATTGTGATCGCAACAGCGGCTGTGGTCCTGTCAGGTGTCAACGTTTCAGAAGAGACCATGCGACCGGCAGTCGCATCCGATGGCTGGTCGGCAGTCTCGATGAACTGCCGGCCCGGGTCCCGAGTCGGCAATCCGCGCGACCGATCCATTGGGCCGATAGCAATCGGCTCAGGCGATGAAGCAGCCAGAGCACTTGAAGGTTGCGCTCACGTCTCCTCTGGCGCAGGTCGACCCACTAGATCAGGGCGACCCGCTGACGAGGGCACCACTTGGAGTGGCTCCCTGATCGAGATCGGAAAAGACGCTCGCCATTCGTACTTCGTCGTGCGTACGGGCAGCGACCGTTCCGATGTACGTCTGGTCGAGATCGAAAAGAACGACACCACCATCCTGACCGTCGATCACTACTACCCGGGGAACCGCTGCGGTGTCACCGCGGACTGGAAGGGTTCTCTCATCCTTGTGATCAGGGGGCCAGACGGCGCCGATGACCCACAGTTGAGGTTGCGTCGCGTCGGGCAGGACTGTTGAGCACGTCGGAGCCATGTGTCAGGTGGTCGAGGTCACGATCCCCTGCAACGGAACGGGCTGACCATCACCGGAATCCATCAACTCTGACGGACTATTGAGTCACGATCTGTTGGAGAAGTCGTTCCTCGTGGACCACTAGACGGTGTTCGTTGAACACGTCTTGAAGATCGGGGTCCCATGGCGTGGGTCCACACGGTGTCGGGTCGATCGGCAGGCGGACTCCGGCTGCACGGGCGCCTTCAAGGGCATCTAGGTAGTCGCCCGC
>CAUJEC010000181.1 GCA_963169245.1 Actinomycetota bacterium | reverse complement strand
CGGAGGTCGTCACGCACCCCCTCGTCCGGCTGGATCGCCTTGATGGAGAAGCGGGCCATCTTCATAGCAAGCGCCCGGCCCTCTTCCGGCGTGGCAGTGATGAGTGTTTCCTGAGGAAGGAATGGCATGGTTTCTCCTTGCTTTGCGCACGATTGGCGATCGGGTCAGTCGTGCCTGATTATTCCCTGCGCAACAGCGCAAACGGCCCACGTGACCGTCGATCCCACGCTAGGCAAAGAAACCTGTGAATGTAAGAGCAGGTTGGGCAACGAAATGGGCGCTGGCAACTCGCTGACGCAACACCCCACCCGTAAGCGTGCTGATCGGCGGTGCGCCGATCAGCGGAGCCCTGATCAGCGGCAGTCAGACCTGAAAGGCCACGTTCGACCTGGCCGAGGCGCGAGCTGCTTTGCGCTCGTACATGTCGGCGTCGCTGCGGTGGATGATGCTGGCGATGTCGTCGGTCTCACCTGCGAAAGCCATGCCGACACTGACCGTTATGACGATGTGTGCACCATCGATCTCCATCGGTTCCGAGACCGATCTTTCGATCCGTTCCCTCATCCGTTCGAGAACTGCGGGTGATTGCGCTCGGCACACCGCTATGAACTCATCGCCACCGAGGCGTCCCAACACGTCACCATGGCGCAACGTCGATGCAATTCTCGAAGCGACTGTAGTGAGCACCTCATCGCCAACAGCGTGTCCCATACGATCATTGATCAACTTGAAACCGTCGAGATCGGCAAAGAGCACCGCAGCGGATGGCGCCAGCGAGTCGGCCAGCTTGTCGAGATGTCTCTCGATCGCTCGCCGGTTCAGGACACCTGTAAGAGGGTCGGTGTTGGCAGCATTGTGGAGAACCTGATCAAAGCGTGCCCGGGCAAAGGCCAGGCTGGCCAGATCTGCAGTCCGCCCGAGGATGTGGGAGTCGTAGGGCGACGGGCCGCCGCTGCGTCCCGCTGGCATTACCACGGCACCGTGGGTCGCGCCCGAGAGTCCGCCGATCACAGGAACGACCCAGAGTTCCCCACCGGAAGTTGATTCGATGATGGCGATCTCTGTCGAGAGTGCCTTGATGATCGAGTGCAGGTCCTCTGATCGAAGTTGCTGAGCTGAGCGCGTCACGAGTTCACCATCGGCTGATACAACCCACGCAGCGGGAACCTGGAACTGTGTGAGTAGAAGTTCCACTACTGCATCGAGCAGCGTCACAAGGTCAGCGCCGCTGCTCAGCTGACGAAGAACGCTGTCAAGTGCGTATCGTTCTGCCGAGGGACGTAGAACACACAACAGGCGACCACTCTCGTCGAGGACTCTGCCCGAGAGTGCCATCGCAGCGTGGCCGCCGTCCTTGCGGGTGATCCGAATCGGGATCTCTGCAGCGAACGCCGCTGACGGGTTCTCTATTGACTCAGAGCCCGTAGACATCATGTCGAGTGCCATCGGCACCGCTGTCATCAGATCATCCGGGTGCACGAGCTGATCCACCGTTCGACCGAGCAGTTCACCCTCTTCATAGCCGACGAGCTCAGCAATCCCGGTGCTGATGTACTCCAACTCCAACACCCTGTTGAAGATGATGAAGAAGTAGGGAAAGCGCTGATTGAGCGAGTCGAAGATGCCGATCTTCAGTTCGTCGGGTTCCTCGCTGCGAAGCTTCGCACCGGAGGACTCCCCAGAAGTCCCGTTGTTCACGTTCAGAGCTTCGGCTCACTGAATCCGCTCATTGACAATTCAGTGGCGATTCAGCCGCTTTTGGTCCGAAAGCCCCAAGGTCACTACATCGAATGGACCATTTGATTCAGCCTGCAACCATCCCCGAACAAACTTGGTCTATCGAGGCTGGGGCGATCGGCTTCGGGCTCAGATCCTGTTGAGCCTGTGGTCACCCCGCTCCACGCGGAAGCTGACCAGGGTCTCGACACCAGCACCCGGGTCATCGATGTCGACCTTGCGGAAGTCAACCCTGGTTGAATCCTGTGTCACCTCGCAGACCCCGTATCCGTGGTCGAAGAGATTGACGTAGTCGAAGGAGCCGAGCGCGCCCTGGACGGCTTCGCTGGCGTAGGGAATGTTGACGCCGGTATAGAAGTCGAAACCGGGCGAGGTGACCGAGCTTCCGACGAACTCTGCTGCGACGTGCGGCGAGTTGGGGTCGTCAATGTCGGTCTGAACCGTGCCCGCCCACCACGAGTGGATGTCACCGGTGAGGATGATGTTGTTCTCGGGATTGGCGCTGGCCAAGTGGTCGAGCACCTGGCGCCTCTCCCACTGATACCCGTCCCACTGCGTACCGTTGAGATACAGGCCAGCGTTCCGCGGCAACTTGGGGTCAATGGCCCGCAGCTCCGGTGTGTCGAGGTCGAGCAGCCGCATTGGCTTGATCATCTGTGGATTGCCCAACACACGCCACGACGCAGCCGAGTTGGTGATCCAGTTGCGAACCGAGTCGAGTTGGGCCGAACCAAGCAGAGTCCTGCCGTCGTCGTGGGCGACCTTGCCGGCATCGCTGAGCGAGACGAACGGCGCTGGGGCCTCTGGATCACGGTACTGAGCCAGGTCCATCAGATACATGTCGACGAGTGATCCCCACTGCAGTTGACGATGGACCCGGGTCGGGTCATCTGCGGGGGCCAAGAACGGCATGTTCTCGAACCATGCCTGATACGCAGCGGCCCGCCGAGCCGGATCAACGGTCCGGTCGTAGTCGTCGAACACCTCATGGTCATCCCAGATCGGAACAAGAGGAAGCTGACGATGACACTCCACGATGTCTGAGTCGCGGCGAACCAATCGGTACTTGGAGCGATACCCGGCGAGCGTGGTCGGCTGATCCACCGGGTCGATACGGAGTTTCTTGAGCCCGTATTCATCGCTGGCCGTGCCGTACTCGTAGATGTAGTCACCAAGGTGGACGACAAAGTCGACATCCTCGTCGAGGATGTGACGGTAGGCGGCGTAGTAACCCTCCGAGTACATCTGGCAGGACACGAACGCTATGCGCAGGCGATCAATATCAGCCCCAACAGCGGGAGATGTCCTAGCGATACCGGTGGAGCTTGGCTCTCCATCGAAGAGGAAGCGGTAGTACCACCGGCAGTTCGGGTCCAGATCGCCTACGGCGACCTTGACGGTATGGTCTCTCGAGGCATCGGTAGAAACGATTCCCGAAGCAGCTAAGTCGCTGAACTGTTCATCCGCGGCGACCTGCCATTCGACGTTCTGAATGCCCGAGAGCGAGGCCGCATTGAGACGGGTCCAGAGGACCGTTCCGTTTGGCCTCGGGTCACCCGACATCACACCCCAGGGGAACGGTCCCGACCCCAACGGCGGTGGACCAACAGGCTCCGGACGAGGCGCACACCCCGCCACTGCGGAGGCGGCCCCTATCGCTGCGATTCCTCCAAGCACCCCACGGCGACTGATAGACGACATCTATGACCTCAGAACTAATCCGCTCTACAAATTGAACGCCGTTCATGATAGTGGTTGTCGCTTGTCGGTCGCCCGCCCTTGGGCACAAGTCACTCAGGATCGCCTCAGCGCGCCTAGGTTGACCGAACTGGGTCCCGATGCGGCCTGGCGTACCCGGGTTGACCGAACTGGCAGTCATTTGTCGACCTATAGACCGCTTTTCGACTGCCAGTTCGGGTGGGACCAGGGTTCGACTGCCAGTTCGGGTGGGACCAGGGATCGACTGCCAGTTCGGGTGGGACCAGGGTTCGCGCAGGCTGGGACAAGAGGCAAGCCTCAGATCGGCAGGTCACCCGTAGCAGTACGGGTGGACCCGTGATCTCGGTACGCTGAGATGGTCCGCTGCGCAATCCTCATCTGATGGACCTCATCCGCACCGTCGGCGAATCGGGCCCACCGCGCATGCTGAGCCATGTGAGCAAGCGGCGTGTCCTTGGAATATCCGAGCGCACCATGGACCTGGATCGAACGGTCGATCACACGGTTCAGCATGTTTGCCACGAAATGCTTGGCCATTGACACCTCGCTCTTGAAATCGAGCTTGTTGTCGATCCGATACGCGGCGTGCAACACCATCAACTTCGACTGATACAGCTCCATGGTGGAATCCGCAATCATCCACTGGATTCCCTGTTTCTCGGCCAGCATCGAGCCGTGAGCGAACCGGTTGAGGGACCTGTCGACCATCATGTCGAGAGCGATTTCGGCCTGCGCGATCCATCGCATGCAGTGCGCGAGTCGAGCAGGGCCCAGCCGGTATTGCCCGAGCATGTGGCCCTGTCCCCTCCCACCGAGCATGTTCGCAGCAGGAATCCGCAGGTCCTCGATGACGATCTCCGAATGACCGGTACCACCGTGCATGGTCTCGATCTCGCGAACCCGGTTCCATCCCTCTGACGGGATATCGACGATGAACGCAGTGTTCGCCGCTTGGGGCATATCGGGGTTGTCCTCGGTGCGGGCGATCAGTATCGCGAAGCTCGATCGTCTGGCGTTCGAGATGAACCACTTGTGACCGTTCGCAACCCACTCCTCACCGTCGGGGACGGCGGTGGTTCGGATGAGGGTCGGATCCGATCCTGCGACCTCGGGTTCGGTCATGGCGAAACAGCTCATGGCCATTCCCTCGCACAGCGGCCGAAGGTAGCGCTCCTTCTGCTCTTCTGTCCCCCAGTGCAACAGCGTGTGCATATTGCCCTCATCGGGTGCCTGACAATTCATGACGAAGGGTCCGTAGTAGGACTTCGCCGCCTCGGCCTGGACCATCGCCAACTCGACATGCCCGAGCCCCATCCCACCCCACTCGACAGGCATGTGTGGCAGCCAGAGTCCCGCCTGTCGAGCCTGGTCGCGCATGCCGAAGAGGATCTGCAGGTATTCAGCGCGTTCGATCTCCTCCGGGTCGGAAATCTGCGCCTCGCCCGGGCGGACAACGTCGGCGATGAACTCGCGGACCCGCATACGGATCGCCTCGAGTTCTGGTGTGAGCGTGAAATCGATTGCCATGGTCAGTCCTTTCGTTTCGCCCAGAGCGGATAGTCGATCCCCGCCAGGCGGTTGATTCCGAATCCCTGCACGACGAGCAGCGCCACTGCGAGCATCAACACGGCGAGTTGGGTCGGTTTGGTGAGTATTCCCAGAGAGATGATCAGCGTCGTTGCACCCGCCGGGGGATGCGGGACCTTCGCCCAGACCATCACTCCGCTGGTAAGACCGAGCGACAGTGCCGCAGCACCCACGCGAGCGGGAGTCACTCCCTCGGCCAGCGCCGGGCCGGCTTCGGTGAGACCGAACACGACGAGCGCCAGATACCCCGCGCCAGCGCCGATAGCGTGGCCACAGAGTGTGTTCTTGGGCGATGCTGCGGGCGCTGTAGGCGTATAGAACAACAGAAACGCGGTCGGTCCGAGCGACGGGAAGATGAGGGGCTGTCCAGTAGCAAGCGCAGCAAGGGACATGACACCGATTGCCACCAGACCGTTGATAAGGGCAAAGAACCCCATCACCAGCGTCGAGGAGTGACGGCCGGTCAGACTCGGGATGCTGAACCGGGTGCCGAGTCCGTAGAGGATCGAGGCGATGTCACCACCGATCGGACCGGGCCCGACGGGTCGTTCGACGTCGGATGACTTCATCGGATCGTCACCGGTTCGACGGTTGTTGCGGGAATCGTTCATGGTCTCACAGTCGGCAGATTCGGTGGACTCAGTGATCGGCGGGTCGGTGGACTCGGACTCGGAGTCGGTGGATTCGGTGATCGTCGAACTCAGTGATTCGGCAGGATCAGTCGCTGATGAACCATCGGAAGCCGAAAGCCATGGCAGCCACCAGCAATGACAGGATCGCTGCTGCGGTTGCCAGACCTGGCTCGTGTGCGAGCACACCTTCGACCGCGACGACCATCAGAAAGATCTGTAGGGACACGAGCACAAGCAGGTAGACGAGAATGCCACCACTTCGGTTGTTCTGAGATCGTGCAGGTCTCATGTCTTCTCCGGGGAACAGATGGCCGACGGGCCACTCATAACGGGAACATTCATGTGATCACGGCTCAGATCTGGACACCCTTGGCCCAGATCATTCCGTCGCGCACTTCGATGTCGATCTTCTGCAGAGGTCTCTCGGGCGGACCCGCCGTTGCATCACCCGTTGAGGGTTCGAAGACGCCGTGATGACATGGACAGAAGATCCGTTCGTGTTCGGGCTGGTAGTAGACGACGCAACCCAGATGGGTGCATTTCTGGCTGAAGGCTCTGAGTTCACCATCGGGCAGACGAATCAGTAGCGCCGGGTCCTTGTCGGTCGGATAGTTGAACAGATACTCGCTGCTGGGCGCGATGCGGTCATCAGCAATGATCGCCTGGGGCTCCCCCTCGTTGGCGGACTGCAGATTTGCCCAGGCCGCCGCCCCGACGGCACCTACGGCGAACGCAGCCGATGCGCCGAGTAGGTAGCGGGTGAACTCGCGCCGCTGGACATACTCCTCCCCCGCTGATGTCAGAGGGAACTCCTCCTTCCAGAATGGCTCGCTCTCTGCGTAGAGACCTTCACGCCTGCGTTCCTTGGCACGGTTGGCCGCCTCGGCTGCCCTTCGCTCCTCCGGGGTGCTCATGTCATCTCCTCAAGGCCGAACGGATCGTCCTGCCAACGGTCCCTGCCCGGTTCGCCCATGACGTCAATGGGACCGAACGTCCTGTCATCGACGACTGTCGCAACCTTTGTCGGCACAACCTGATTGCCGAACCGATACTCGTGGATGAGTTCACCACGACGGGTCTCGTTGTAGTCCATGGGCGTCCCGTACCACAGGGCCTGACTCGGACAGACCGACGCGCACATAGGAGCAAGACCGACCGAGGTCCGGTCGTAACACATGTCGCACTTCATCATCTGATCCGGCAGGGCGAAGTACTTGGGCACACCGAATGGGCAGGCGTTGACGCAGTTCGAACATCCGATACAGCGTGGCTTGAGGGCCGATTGCACCACCCCGTCCTCGTTCTGTTTGATGGCGTCCGCCGGACAGACATTCGCACACGTCGGGTCCTCACAGTGCATGCAGACCATCGGCGCAGTCTGGGTGGAGACACCACGGTCGACGAACTCGAGGTGAATCAGGGACTGACCGCGGTGTGTCCCGCATTCCTCGCATGCCTGGACACAAGCCTCACAGCCGATGCATCGACTCTGGTCGATGACGAACATCTTCCCCTGGACGAGCGGATTCACAAACTCTGCCCCTTCTCCTGGAGGGTCGTCACCCTGCGGTCATAGATCTTGCGATGACCATCGCCCTTCTCGACCCGCACGGCGCTGACCTTGTACTCAGGGATCTTCGAGAGCGGGTCGAGTGCCCTGTTGGTGAGTTGGTTCGCTGCCTGTGCCCCCGGCCAGTGATAGGGGATGAACACAGTGTCGGGCCTGATGGACTCGACCACCCGGGCCGGAAGCGACATGGACCCACGCCGGGAGGACACATTCACGATGTCGCCCGACTCGACACCCAGTTGTGCAGCCAGTCGCGGGTGCATCTCACAGAGCGGTTCGGGATACTGCTCGACGAGTGGACCAATGCGCCTGGTCTGGGTGCCCGAGAGGTATTGGGATACGACCCGTCCGGTCGTCAACCAGATCGGGTACTCATCATCGATGACCTCGGCCGGATCCCGGTAGGCCACTCCGTGGAATCTGGCCTTGCCGTCGGAGTGGGCGAACCTGCCACCCTCATAGAGCCGAGGCGTCCCGGGATGCCCCTCTTCTGGACATGGCCAGAAGATCCCGAACTCGTCCTCGATCCGATCCCAGGTCATCCCGTAATAGTCCGCGGTTCCACCCCGCGACGCGACACGCATCTCGTTGAAGATGTCCTCTGTGTCATCGAATTGGAAGTACTTGCCACGACCAAGCCGTTCGGCAATGTCGATGATTATCTCCCAGTCCTTACGGGCATTGCCGGGGGGAGCGATGGCCTGGTTGATCTTGATGGCACGCCCTTCGACTGATGTCGTTGTCCCCTCGTCCTCCTCCTGGAGGGTTCCGGGGAGCACCACGTCACAGAACTGGGCCGACTCCGACATGAAGAAGTCGATAGCGGTGTAGAACTCGAGTCGCGACAGCGCCTCGGCTGTGTGATTCGAGTCCGGCAGGGAGACGACCGGGTTGAAGCAGATCGAAAGCAGACCCTTGATCTCGCCGTCGTTGATGGCGTCCATGATCTCCTGGGCCGACATTCCCTTGCCCGGAATCTCGGACTCATCACACCCCCATACCGACGCTATGTACTCGCGGTGCTCGGGATTCGCGATGTCCCGATTGCCCGGAAGCTGATCGCATTTGTGACCCTGCTCGCGGCCCCCCTGGCCGTTGCCCTGCCCGGTTATGGTCGACACACCACAGCCGGGTTTGCCGTACTTGCCGGTCGCCAGGCCTAGGTTGATACAACTCAAAACGTTCTCGACGCCCTTGGTGTGATGCTCGATTCCTCTGGCGTGAAGGAGCATTCCCGTGGCTGAGGTTCCCCAGAGGCGAGCCGCTTCGATGATGCGTTCCTTGGGCACACCACAGACCTGCGAGCCCCACTCGGGCGTGTAGGTACGCACAGCCTCGGCCGCGGAGTCGAAGTCGACGGTGTGTGCATTTATGAAATCGTGGTCAAGCCAATCGTTCTCGATGAGCACATGGAGGATTGTCCCCATGAGAGCGGAGTCGGTCCCCGGCTTGAGCCCGAGGAACACATCGGCGGTACGAGCAAGCGGGGTGACGCGGGGATCCGCGACGATCAGCTTCGCTCCCCTGTCCCGTGCCCTCCATATGTAGCTGGTCGTGATCGGTGAACACTCGGCCACATTGGAGCCGGCCACGAAGACGACGTCCGCGAGCGGGATGTCGGACCACGGGTTGGGCGCACGATCCATCCCGAGCGCCTTCTTGTTGGCGACTCCCGCCGAGACCATACATAGGCGGCCGTTGTAGTCGAGATTGGCTGTCTGGACACCGAGTCGAGCGAACTTGCCCATCAGGTAGGACTTTTCGTTGGTGATCGAGACTCCGGAGAGAATCGCAAAGGAGTCGTTTCCGTACTCGGCCTGAATCCTCCTGATCTCAGCCACCACGCGGTCGAGCGCAGAGTCCCATGTCGTGACCTTGAATCCCCCTTCGGCAGACGGGTCACGTTCGAGCGGGTCGAGCAACCGGTCCGGGTGGGCACCCTGCAGGTAACGCTTTACACCCTTGGGGCACAGCTTTCCCTGATTGAACGGGAACTCATACCACGGTTCGAACCCGACGACCTGTTCGTCCTTCACCTTGAGTTTGATGCCGCACTGTTGTCCACAGAAACAACAGTGCGTCTTGACCTCACGGTCTATGTCGAGTCCAGCGTTCCACCCACCCGGAGGTGCCACATTGAGATGCGGCCCGTACTTCTCGATCAGTTCCTCTTCAGTGACGGGCAGTTTGGCCATTCAGCCGAAACCTCCTACTCGATTGGTCTGCGCTAGTGCGATCGACGTGCGCCGACAGCGTGGGCAGGTGTCCTGCCAGTTGCCACCGGAGCCGTCGCTGTAGTCAAAGCCGACCTGTGGCAGCACGAACTTGAGGTCATCGACCTGCATCTTCGAAGCCCACGGCTGTTCACACACCCGGCAGAGCTGTTGCTCCCCCTCGGCTCCAGCCCGACGGTAGTAGTGGACACCAAGGTTCGCCGGACGCTGGAAGATATGGAAGAGCTTGCCGAAGGGGATGTAGAGCAGGCCGAGGATGACGGTGAGAGCGTGAAGATCGGTCAGGAAGCTGTAATAACGACCTTCCAGCCAGAGGCTCGACGCCGTGAGAAAGAGGCCTGTTATTGATACTGCAAACAGCCCGACGAGTGGGAGGAAGTCGGTCGCGCGCTCGACCGCCAACGCACCGGGGTCGCGTAGACGCCTGTAGAGGAATACGAGCACACCACCGATAACGAGAAACGCCGCGATGTTGAGCGTATGGAACATGACGAAGCCGATCAGGCTCTCGGCTGGGAACGCCACCGTCCCGATGCCAAAGAGGTAGGCCTTGTACTGATCACCGCTCTGACCCACAGATTCGAAGTGGAGCCAACCGAAAGTGAGTGGGAAGGTCACCGCGGCCGCCAGGATGCAGCCCCAGAAGACAAGCTGGTGTGCTGCCCATCGGGCGACTGAACGTCGACGTATGAACCCCTGGGCCAAGATGTTGGTGAACACCAGCCCGACCAGGCCTCCGACGTTGCGCCCGACCTTCCCCTTGCTGCGGAACGACTCCCATCCGCGCCGGTTCAATACAGCCGTCGGCGGGCGCTGGATCCAGACCAGATAGCGGTAGACCGTCGCCCAGACCGCCAGCAGGACACCGATCAGATACCCGGCTAGTGCCGCGTCGAACCAGCGCAGGCTCCCGCTGCCGAAGTACACACCGACGAGTGTGATCATCACTGCCACCAGGCCCCATATCGAGGCCCTGACGTCTATCCCGCCAGTACCGGTTCGGATCACCATCCGCTTCCTCACTGGGCGAGGTGCCCGGGGAGCGTCTGCAGTCGTTGAAACATCCGCCAAGGTGATCTCCCGGGCTTTCAGTGAACCAATATCGGACTGGCAGACCAGACCCTACTCAAGGTGTAGGAGGCCATGTGACAACACTTGGCTGAGTGGCTTCACCTCGTGTCCCAGGCAGAGCCACGGACTGCATCACAGTTCAGTCCGGGACAAGCGCGCTGATGGCCCCTGCAGTCGGTTCCCGGCCGTCGGAGCCGAGTCGCAGCCCTGCAAGGAAGCAACTGATCGGGGCGTTGCGGCGATCTCCACTACGACGTGCTGCCTCGCCAGCCAGACTCAGGAGGGCCTCTATTTGGTCGGCGTTCAGGCGCTCTGTTCCCAGATCGTTCGCGAACTCATCCAACCAAGCGGTATCAAGATTTTCTTCAGACATCGCCACAGAGTTACACACCATGCCTCCACGACGGGGGTACCGTTGGGCCACGGGCGGGCAGATGGCTCGGCCAGTCGGGCAAAGAGGTTGATATGCCTCAGGAGTCGTGCGCAATCGTGCTGGCGGGTGGGGCCTCGACACGCTTCGGCTCCGACAAGCTGAAGGTCCTCATCGACGGAATGAGTCTGCTCGATCGGGTCATCAGCGTTGCATCGACGGTGACCCCGGATGTGATGGTCGTCGGTCGGGTCCACGGCGACATCCAATCGATAGACGAACCGGGTGAACACATCGGTCCGCTCAACGCAATCGGCTACGCGCTTGCCTTTGCGTCAGTGGACCATGCCCTGGTGCTAGCGGGCGACCATCCCTACCTACACCATTCGATCCTGGATCTGATCCTCGACCTGCTCGATGGCCACGAGGCAGTGGTTCCGGTGTCTCACGACGGTCGCCCCCAGCCTTTGGTCGCCGGTTATCACCGATCCATCAGACCAATGATCACCGACGCAGTCGACCGAGGTGAGCGAAGCATCAGGGGAATCCTCAATGAGCTCGATGTCCGCTGGATCCAGCCCGAGGAGTGGACGCGGATCGATCCCGACGGACTGAGCTTCATGGACATCGACACAGTCTCTGACCTTGAACTGCTCGGCGACGCGTCGATCATCATCGCCGAGCAGGCCGAGAGTCATACCAGCTACCTCGGCGGGCCCGGTGCGGCCAGCGATGATGGGCCCGGTGCGGCCAGCGGGACAGCAAGTCCAGGCGATACATCTGGGGCCGGCGGTACATCTAGTCCCACAGAGGACTGAGTTCGACCTCGGTCCCAGATGACACAAAGAGCTGATCCGCCTCCATGCGGAGTAGTGCATCAGCATCCGCGATCGAGTCGATGGAGTGCGATCTGATCGCACCCGCGGTCACCCAGGACCCATCTGCACCTCTTTGCATGGGAATGAAATGGGCCTTGCCGTCATCGGCGTGACTCAGATCGGTTCCTGTCACTCCCCTTACCGTCGCCGGGATACTGGGGGCGATCCCGGACCACTTTCGAACTGCAGGTCTGACGAACGATTCGAATGACACGAGCACCGAACCGGGATTACCGGGGAGCCCGAAGAACAAGGCATCTCCTACCCGTCCGAACGCGAACGGCTTGGCCGGTTTCATTGCAACCTGAACAACCTCGACATCGAAATCGACAGCAGCGTTCCGGAGCGCGTCGTAGTCCCCTCCCATCGATACTCCCCCAGTGGAGATGATGATGTCGACACTCGAGGACAGTTCGCTCAGTGTCGCCTCAATGGATTCCCGGTCATCGCGAGCGTGAACGACACGAGTCGCGCATCCCAGCCGGTTCAGAAGAGTCTCCACCACGACAATGTTGGACTCGAAGATCTGACCGGGCCCGGGCTCGACCTTTGAAGAAACCAGTTCGTCGCCGGTGGAGAGGATCGCAACTGTTGGTGGAGAAACGACGTCCACAGCAGCTATTCCGTGCGCGGCGAGCACGCCCAGGTACCCGGGATTGATCACAGTTCCCGAAGCCAGGACAAGCGACCCGGACTCCAGGATCTCTCCACGTCGACGTATGTGATCTCCAGGCGATGGGATCGCCGTGAACTCGACGGTGCCATTGACTGGGTCAAAGGTCGAAGCCTCCACGGGGATCACGGAGTCGCAACCCACAACCGTTGGTGCGCCTGTCAGTATTCGGGCCACCTCCCCTGGACCCAACTCACCATCGAAGGGGTGGCCTGCCGATGAGACGCCGACGACTCTGAAGCGTCGGGGTCCACCATCGAAGTCTGCAGATCTGACAGCGAAGCCATCCATGGCCGAATTGTCAAAGAGTGGGAAGTCGTATCTGGTGACGACATCGCCCGAGAGGATCCTCCGGTCAGCATCGGCCAGGTCCACTCTGTTGACCGGCCCGACTGACACACCCTCGAGCACCCGATCGCGCATGTCAGCGAATGGAATCATCATCTGGCCTCCGAGGAGCACTCTACGGTGGCAGCGCACTCTAGGCCGCTCAGCACGGCCGTTAACACTCAGCACCGCTGGTACGGCCCGCGCCGCCGGGAACGCTCAGCACCACCGATATCATCGACCAGATGTCTACGCGCCAGGATTTCCAGACCCCGAAGGTCGAGATCTTGGGTGGAGTGCTGCTCCTCTCGGCGACAGTCGCTGCGCTCGTGCTGGCCAACTCACCGTGGTCGACCGGGTTCATCGACTTCTGGCACACCGAGGTTCGACTGGGCTGGAGTTCCACCGCAGTCGAGTTGACCATCGAGGGCTGGATTAACGATGCCCTCATGGCCATCTTCTTCTTCGGCGTCGGCATCGAGATCAAACAGGAACTCGTTCTCGGTCAGCTCGCCCACCTCAAGGACGCACTGCTACCTGTCGGAGCAGCTGTCGGCGGTGTGATCCTGCCGGCACTGATCTACCTGGGGTTCACAGCCGGCACCCCTGGAGTTCACGGATGGGGCATCCCCATGGCCACCGACATTGCGTTCGTCATGGGCCTGGTCGCACTGGCAGGTCGCATGGTTCCATCGGCGTTGAAGGTGACACTCCTGGCCCTGGCCGTCGTGGATGACATCATCGCGATCGTGGTGATCGCCCTGTTCTACGGCGACGGCGTTGACGTCGCCTGGCTGATCGCAGCCCTGATCGGACTCTCTGTCGTCTCGCTGATGAAGGTGACCGGAGTCAGAGCAATCGGTTGGTACGTCCTGGTCGGCAGCGTGATCTGGTACTTCACGTTTCGCAGTGGCGTCCACGCAACGATCGCAGGTGTGACTCTGGGTCTGTTGACACCAGTGGTCTCGGACCGCAGCGGCGCCAAGAGTAACCCCGATGACGGTTCCATCGTCTACGAGGAGTTCGAGGTGGTGGACGAGACCTCTGTCGCCCAGCGCCTGGAGAACCGTCTCACGCCAGTGTCCGCATATCTGATAGTGCCGCTTTTCGCTCTGGCGAATGCTGGAATATCGCTGGGATCAGGCGCCCTGTCGGACGCCGTGTCGTCACCGATCTCCAGAGGAATCTTCTTCGGCCTGGTGGCTGGAAAGGTGACAGGTGTCACACTTGCGACGGCCATTCTGGTGCGCCTGGGGATGGCAAAACTGCCACCCGGAATCACGATGTCGCACATCGTCTCGATGGGCTTGGCAGCGGGAATCGGGTTCACGGTCTCGCTCTTCATAACAGGACTCGCCTTCGAAAATCCCATGATGGTCCTAGAGGCCAAGGCCGGAATCCTGGCCGCATCACTTGTCAGCGGACTCCTCGGTCTGGCCGGCTTCTGGTTCATGGACAGACGTCGACGCCAAGAATTGAGCGCTTTAACCGTCGCTGCGAGTTGACTGCAACCGATTAGTTTCCATCACACCCACCGCGGCCTCACTGTCGCGAAAACCAGATGCGTCGGTCGGCTCCCGCCCCTTACGTTGCCCCTGTCGGACATTCCCCCTACCCCGACAGATCGGAGTCATCATGGGTCCCGCCAGCGTGTTGTGGATCATGCTCTCGGCAGCATTGGTCCTCTTCATGATCCCCGGCCTCGCGTTCTTCTACGGAGGTATGGACCATGGCCGAAACGTACTGAACATGCTGATGATGAACTTCTTCTGCGTGTTGATCGTTCCGATCCTGTGGTTCGCGTTCGCCTATTCGCTCTCAACGGGTGACGGCAGCTTCATCGGAAACTTCAAGCATGTGTTCCTCAGCGGAATCGACTTGAAGGACGGCGGTGCAACCATCGCCACCGTCGCCTTCCTGGCCATGTTCGCCGCGATCACACCGGCGCTCATCTCCGGCTCTGTGGCTGGTCGCATGAAATTCAGCGCTTGGGCGGTCTTCGTTCCGATCTGGCTGATCGTCGTCTATGTCCCGATCTTCAAGTGGGTATTCGGCGGCTGGTTGGCAGATCGTGGCTCGCTCGACTTCGCAGGCGGAACAGCGATACACGTGAACGCGGGGGCAGCGGCTCTTGCGGCCGCACTCCTGTTGGGCAAGCGTCGTGGTTGGCCAGAACGCACCCACCCACCACACTCGATGCCCCTGGTCATGATCGGCACCGGCATCCTGTGGTTCGGATGGTTCGGGTTCAACGCCGGATCAGCGCTGGCTATCAACGGTCAGGCAGCGCAGGCCTTCATGAACACCTTCCTCGCAGCAGCTGCCGGAGGACTCGTGTGGGTACTCGTTGAATGGATTCGAGACGGCCACGCCACCAACCTCGGAGCGGCTTCGGGCATCGTCGCAGGCCTGGTCGCCATCACCCCCGCCGCCGGATTCGTCAGTGGTGTCGCCCCGATCATCATCGGAGCTATCGCCGGCGCCGTCTGTTGCTATGCGGTCCGCATCAAGTTCAAGTTCGGCTTCGACGATGCTCTCGACGTGGTCGGCGTGCACTTCGTCGGTGGGTTCGTCGGGTCACTCACCATCGGCCTCTTCGCCAACCCCAAGTTCTTCGACGGCGAGTTCATGGCTGGACTGTTCTACGGCGGCGGCTTCAAGTTGCTCTTCGAGCAGTTCTTCGCCAACGTCGTAGCCGTCGCCTGGTCATTCCCGCTCACGCTGGTGATCCTCCTTGGAATCAAGGCCGTGATTGGAATCCGTACCGACCCGCAGGCGGAGATCGACGGCATGGACATCGTCCAGCACGCCGAAGAGGCCTACCACTCGGTCATGCAGTAGTGGAAGCATCAACACAGGTTTGAATCGAAAGGACGAAACAGATGCCAACTCTCATTACCGCAATCATCAAACGCTCCAGGTTGGACCCGGTCCGCGACGCACTCCAAGAGGTCGGCGCCGCTGGACTGACGGTCTGTGAGGTCCGTGGTTATGGCCGTCAGGGCGGCCAGGTCGAGACCTACCGGGGTACCGAATATCGCTCCGATTTCATCCAGAAGTTGCGCCTCGACCTCGTCGTGGCCGATGAACTCGTCGATGTTGCCATCGCTGCGATCAAGGATGCTGCAGCAACCGGCAAGATCGGCGACGGCAAGCTCTGGTCTGTTCCAGTGGATCGGGTGGTACGTCTGCGTACAGGCGAGGAGGGCGACGAGGCCATCTGAACCTGATGGCGGACCAAGCCTCCTGGCTGGACCCAACAGCCAGACAGTCCGGTCAGATACCCCGTCTGCCCGCCCCCTTGACCAGCACAGTCTGGATGAGGGCGGCGGGCAGACGCGCGATGAAGTCAAGAACCTTTGCGTCTGGTCCGATAAGTGCCCGACGCTTGTCGCGCTCCACAGCCGCAAGTATCTGCTGAGCAGCCTTCTTCGGTGATGTCATAGCAATCCGGTCGAACTCGTCGCCGATGGTCCGCCCCTTCGGGTCCACTGGGGCGATCGTGTCATCGACTCGCGCGCTACGTGCGATGTTGGTCTTGATTCCCCCCGGATGGATCGTCGTACACGACACCCCACAGTCATCGAGGTCGAGTTCCATTCGCAGCGCATCGGTGAATCCACGAACAGCGAACTTGGACGCGTTGTAGGCGGCCTGGGTCGGAACGCTGAAGAGACCGAACACGCTCGACACGTTCACGATGTGACCGTCGCCAGACTCCTTGAGGTGAGGAAGAAACGCCTTGGTTCCATAGACCACTCCCCAGAAGTTGATGTTCATCAACCACTCGAAGTCGTCATAGGCCATGTTCTCGATCTTCGACCCGAGGGCCACCCCAGCGTTGTTGAAGATCAGGTTGACCTTGCCGTGATCCGCCACGACCTGATCCGCCCACGACTCCATCGCCTCGCGATCAGAGACGTCGAGGACCTGACTGGTCACCTTGATCCGGCCGATATCGCACTCAGCGACCGTCTCGGCGAGTCCCTCCGCGTTGACGTCCGAAAGCGCAAGGTGTGCACCTCGCTTGGCCAGTTCGATAGCGAGAGCGCGACCGATTCCCGATCCTGCGCCGGTGATGGCCGCAACCCGGCCCTCAAAGCTCTCCATTTGTCAGTACCCCTCAGATGTTGTCGATTCTTGTGCCCTTGGAAGTTGAATCGTGAGTGAACGGCCCAAGAGCAAGATCCGAGACCGTTCACACACGAGCATTCGGTTGGCCTCAGCCCTCGACTGCCGCCGGGACCTTCTCAGCCGACTCGCCGAGGTCAACCGTGGACAACCCGTTACTGGTGGATTTGGCGTTGCGGTCTGTGGCCAACCGACCGAATCGAAGAGCTTCATCCCTCAGCGAACTCATCTTGATAGCCTTGTAGTCGCTGAAGACACTCATCTTTACCTGCCAGGGGAACTTCGCACCCTGCTTCGGCAACTTGTCGAGCGCCCGAGTCACATAGCCAGAGCTCAGGTTGAGCATCGGGAGACGATCCATCGACTCGTCATTGTTCTCCGGGACGCAGTAGTCGACGTCGTCGGAACGCATCTCGTTGAGAAGACGACATACATAGTTGCTCGACAGGTCTGCCTTGAGCGTCCACGACGCGTTCGTGTAGCCGAAGATGATCGCCATGTTCGGAACACCCTCGAGCATGGTACCCTTGTAGGAGAGCCGCGACCCGGGGTCGACCACTTCGCCATCGACCCGCAGGTCTATTCCCCCGAGGAACAGGACATCGAGTCCCGTTGCGGGGACGATGATCTCGGCCTGAATCTCCTCATCCGACTCCAGGAGAATCCCCTTCGGAGTGAACTCCTTGATGTGGTCGGTGACCATCTCGACCTTGCCGCGAGAGATCTCCTTGAACAGATCGCCATTGGTGACGACACAGACCCGCTCGTCCCATGGCTGATAGTGCGGAACGAAGTGCTTCTCCACGTCGTAGCCCTTGGGAAGCGCCCGCTCCACCTGTCGCCGAAGGACCTTCTTGACCAGACTGGGCGCGCTGCGGCTCACGTTGTACATCGTGAAAGTACCCGTCGCCATCGTCCAACGGATCAGCGGCCCGGAGATGGCAGTGGGGAGCACGGTCCGCAGTGCGTTGGCCACCGGGTTCTTCGACGGCAGCGACAGCAGATACGTCGGTGATCGCTGAAGCATTGTGACCTTTGCAGCATCAGGGGCCATGGCGGGCACCAACGTGATCGCTGTCGCGCCGCTGCCGATGATGATGACGTCCTTGTCCGCGTAGTCGAGGTCCTCTGGCCAGAACTGCGGATGGGCGATGGTCCCCTCGAAGGTGTCCATGCCCTTGAAGTCGGGCAGATACCCACTCTCGTAGCGGTAGTAGCCGGTGCACGAGATGATGAACCTCGCTCGCAGCGCAATCTCCTGGCCATCGGCATTCTGTGCGCTCACGTGCCAGCGGGCGTCGTCGCTCGACCAGTCGACGGTCAGAACCTTGTGGCTGTAACGAATGTGCTCATCGATTCCAGCGTCCGATGCCGTCTTGTTGATGTACTCGAGAATCGACGCTCCATCCGATATCGACTTCTCGCCCTTCCACGGGCTGAACTCATAGGAAAGGGTGAACATGTCGGAGTCGGAACGAATACCGGGATAGCGGAACAGGTCCCAGGTTCCCCCCATCCGCTCTCGACTCTCGAGGATCGCGTAGCTCGCCCATGGACAATTGGTCTGCAGATGATGTGCGGCTCCGATTCCCGAGAGCCCCGCTCCGATGATCAGGACGTCCAACTCCTCGACCACCGGCTCGGCCACCGACTCAGAGACACGACGAGTCTTAGCGGATGTCCCCGACTTCGCCGCTCCCTTCGATGCGGCCTTCGCCTTGGTCGTTGAGGATGACCCGGGGGATACGTTGGTCTTTTCAGCCATGAACTACTCCACTCACGGTTGTACGAGCGCCCTCGGTGAGGTCACTGATTTGAATTGCCCGATCTATGCCTGTCCACGCAGGTAGTGGACCATCGTTCCGTCGTCGCCGAAGAGCTCCTCGCGCCACTCGACCATGAGGGCAGTGTTGTCCAGGTCGTTGGGATGAAAACCCTTTCGGTCGTATTCGCACAGCGTCCGCCAGATCGAGCGTCGTGCGAGCGGCGAGTTCTTGACGGTCCGGAAACTCGAACGGAGCCGACCCTTCTGATATGTCGCCCGATCTGTCGCCAGCGAGGCACACACCTGCAGGGTCATTGACGTAACGAAGACCATCCGGATCGCCTTCATTGTGATGATCCGCATCCGCTCGCTTCCGCCCACAGCACGGTAGACGTCGAACGCGACCGCCTTGTGCTCGGCCTCTTCGAGCGCGTGCCAGACGAAAAGATCTCGAACGGCATCGTTGCCGATGATGTCGCGAATCTCTGGTTCGGTCAGCACCATCTCGGCGAGTGTCGCCGTGAAGTGCTCGAGCGCGGCGGTCTCGGCGAGATTGGAGATCGCCGGCGCGAATCTCTCCCGAGTACCGAGCGCTAATTTCGCGATGCGCTCGCCACGCTTAGTGGGGTATCCGAGTTTGGCCAGTCGATTGTTTAAGGTTCGGTGCTCCCGTCCATGAATGGACTCCTGACCGATGAACCCAGCCACCTGTCGCTTGAGCACGGGATCGGTGATCTGGTCCCGATAGTGCCTTACCGAACGCACGAAGAAGTCCTCGCCATCAGGAAAGACCGAGGACAGAGCAGCAATTATGTGCGACGAGATCAGGTCCCCATCCCGGGCGAAGTGCTTGGGGAGGTTCGCCATGGCCTCTTCGAATTCCATCCGTCGGGTGGGAATCGACAGATCAGGCGAACTCGACTGGACCACCTGCGAGGTGGACGACGTTTCTGTCGATTCCCCGATACCGAGAGCCATTGACAACCTCCGATTCCCCCGAACGCTCTGTATCCGGCACCGGCTCAGCTGTTCATCAGAACTTTTGAGCCAACGGACACAGACACATCCAGCGCTGCGACGCCATGTCTACTTCCAGAATAATAGAGGAATTGATAGTTCTACTCAATCCCTCAATTTGGTATCCTCGACACATGGCAGATCAGGACCTCACCAAGGGTGAACAGACGCGCCAGACGATTCTCGACTCAGCAGTGAGCAGATTCGGGATGGACGGATTCCGAGCGACCTCGGTTGCAGACGTCGCGCGCGATGCGGGCGTGAGCGGCAGCGCGGTCTATGCCTACTTCCCAAACAAGGAGGCGCTGTTCTTCGCCGCCCTTGACCAGGACGCCGCCAAGGTGATCGACCTGGGGATAAGCGCCCTCATCACCACTGCTGGCCGGCAACAGTGGCGAGAAGAACTCATGCTCACACTCGTGGGCTCACTGCAGACACATCCGCTCGCCCAACGGGTTCTCTCTGGCCTCGAACCAGATGTGACTGCCAGGGTCCTCGACATCCCGGCACTGAATGAGTTGCGAAAGGGGTTGGCCGGCCGGCTCCATCGTGACCAACTCGACGGCACGGTCCGCAGCGATATCGATCCAGTCGTCATGGCAAACGGTGCCGTGACGATCATCATGTGTCTTCTGGTCGGCGTCGTTCAGTTCGGCGATGCGGGGGTTTCGCTCTACGGACCCGATGTGTTGGCCGTTCTCGACGCCGCTCTCGACACGCCCGATTGAACAGATTTGCGAGCCTCGGGCACTGCTGGCACAACCTCAGGTACTGCCCGCTCGACTCGTAGACGCGTGGCGACACTGCCCGAGCATCGCCGAATAACTGACCGTAGACTCAATAGGCGTGAGCACGATTCCGAGCACAGACGTTGCGGACAACACCAATGTGGCGGAGGTTCCCGAGGACCGATTCGTCGATGCGAATGGAATAACCATCGCGTTCAACACCTTCGGCGACCCAGCCAACCCGGCTGTTCTACTGGTCATGGGGCTTGGCACCCAGATGATCGCCTGGAGCGATCAGATGTGTCGCGAGCTTGCCGATGACGGTTACTTCGTCGTCCGCTACGACAATCGCGATGTTGGACTCTCAACACACTTCGACTCGCCCACCCCAAAGCTCACGGACCTGATTCGGGGGCAGGGCAACGTGTACAAACTCGATGACATGGCAGCGGACGGCATGGCGCTGCTCAGCGAACTGGGAATCAGATCTGCACATGTCATGGGCGCTTCCATGGGTGGTTTCATCGCTCAGACGATGGCGATCGCTGAGCCGAATCGGGTCGACAGTCTCTCGTTGATCATGACGTCAACGGGCTCTCGCCGCGTGGGACGACCCACTCCGCGGGTCATGTATCGAATGGCGCGACGACCGGTGACCACGACTCGGGAGGAGGCCATGCGAGAGGCAGTCCTCAGCTACGAGATCATCGGTTCACCGGGAATCACCGACCTTGATGGGGTGGCCGACCTAGCCGGACGAGCATTCGACAAGGCACACGATCCGGCCGGAACCCAACGTCAACTCGCAGCGATCATGGCCCAGCCGGACCGCACTCCAGCACTGAAGAAGCTGCGCATGCCCACCTTCGTGATGCACGGACTACGAGACCCACTCGTCGCGGCCAGCGGCGGACTGGCGCTGGCCCGCTCAATACCCCGGGCCCGCTTCGTCGGCCTTCACGGCATGGGACATGACCTGCCGCGGACCGCTGCTGCGGAGATCAGAAGCGAACTACTCGGCGTGATCCGCCGCTCCGAGATAGCAACCGCCTGAACTGTTGAGCCCTGGAATAGTCAGGCAGTCGGGCTCCGCCCGTGCCCCGGTGCTCCTGCCGTCCGCTCCAGGTCCCCTACGCGTCCTTCTTCTTCCGGGCGACAAGCGTCTCGACGTGCTGGTTGAACTTGGCACCGCTTGGCCAACCGGCGTAGTGCGCGAGGAACATCACCATCTCGCGAAGCTCGTCCTCGCTGAACTCATCGAGTCGAACGGCGGCGTCTAGTTGGAGCCCAACGACGTCGTCCATATCGCGTCCGACTAGTAGCCCCAACAGCAGCAGTCGCCGTTCGCGAACCGACATCGATCCACTCGCCCACACCTCACCGAAGAGGTGATCCACCGTGGACTCGACAAAGGATCCCTCAACCTGATCGATGTCCCATCCGTAGACCTGCTTCATCATCGCCTTGCCGCGCTCGCGACGGTCCTCGGTATTCATATGGCCCCCTGTTCGACTCTGAGTCCCGACTGACAACTCCGTTGGCCAGCGCTGCCGTGTAACTCGTCGACGTTATCCAACCTCAACCCGGACGGTGAATCAGCACGACCGGACGGTCCGACCGCTCGATCATCGACGCAGCAAGCTTTCCTGATGCAAGATCGAGGATACTTCCCACTCCCCTCGAGCCGACAACGATCATTGCGGCGTTATCCTGGTCACCAAGTCGACATGCCTCTGCGACCACGTCAGCGGTATTCGCAGCGTCCAACTCAACCAAGGGCGAACCCGTCACCTTCGAGGCGCCGAGAGCCCAGTCCAAGGCCGGGGATTCCTCATCCCCGACGGCGCTGTTCACGACGATCACCTCTCCACCCTGAATCGTTCCGCCATGGTGACGAACGATCACGACCGGCCGGGTCAGTTCGTGGATGACTCTGTGTCCAACTCCCCCAACGGCAAGCTGGTCATATCCGCCCTCACCTCGTGAGCCGAGTACGACAATGGACGGGTCCTCGGCATGGACCGCGTCGATGACGACCTGGGTGGGATGGCCCTCCACGATCATGGATCGGACCTTGGCTCGTCCCGCCCGGTTCACGCTGCTGAGCTTCTGATCGATCAACACATGAGCCTCTTCGAGGAGTTCGTCATGAAACTCTGGTGATACCTCCGACTGACCGATCTCGAATCCGCTGACGACCAGCACCTCCTGATCAGTCGCAGTGGCCCACTCAATGGCCCACTGGAGCGCCGAGACGTCCCTGTAGCCCGGATCTATTCCAACGAGAACCAACTCACGCATCTGATTCCTCCTGACCGATCCCCGATCATCCCTGCTGATGTCGGTACACCTCGTATGTCAGGATTCCTATACCCCGATCCGCGCGGAACTGATCATTGGTTGCGATGATCAGTCTCAGAGAATCGGCAACGATGACCGGCCTCAGAGACGACTCAGTCGATCTCTCCGGTCTGGACCTTCCAGAGCGCTGCGTAGAGGCCTCCGAGTTCGACGAGTTCCTCGTGGGTCCCGGACTCGACCACCTCACCGGCATCCATCACATGGATCCGGTGGGCATGACGGATGGTCGAGAGCCTGTGTGCGACGACAACGGTTGTCCTTCCCACCGCAACCTTCTGAAGCGACCGCTGGATCGCCGCCTCGGTCTCGTTGTCCACCGCACTGGTTGCCTCGTCGAGCACAAGGATCGCCGGGTCAGCGAGAATCGCTCTGGCAATCGTGAGTCGCTGACGTTGCCCACCCGAGAGCTTCTGTCCTCGTTCTCCCACGATGGTGTCGAGACCAGCGGGCATCGCTTCAATGAAATCGCGTGCCTCTGCCAGATCTGCTGCGGCCATGATCTCGGCATCGGTGGCCTCGGGCCGCCCAAGCGCCAGATTGTCTCTGACTGACCCTTGGAACAGATAGACGTCCTGTGCGACGAATCCCATCGAGTCTCGAAGTGACTCCAATGTCAGGTTCTCGATGTCATGGCCATCGAGGGTTATCGAACCGCCCGTCGGTTCATAGAGACGCAACAGGAGTTTGATGACGGTCGACTTGCCCGCCCCCGTCGCCCCAACGATCGCGTGCGTCTCGCCCGAGGGAATATGCATGTCGAAACCACGCAAAACCGGGCGGTTGGAACTCGCATAGGAGAACTCGACGCCATCGAAACGGATCTCTCCCGAAGCCGGCGATGGCATCACGATGCTTCCATCGGTGATGGTCGGCCGGACCTCCATCAGACCGAAGATGCGTCGACATGACGCCATGGCCCTCTGATAGAGGTCGAGTGTCTCACCAAGGTCGGTGAGTGGCCACAGGAGTCGCTGGGTCATGTAGACGAGAACCGAGAACAGTCCAATGGCGAGTTGACCCTCGATCGCCATACGACCGCCGACGACCAGGGTCATGATGAACCCCACGAGCACTGCTGTGCGGATCAGTGGTTTGAACGCTGTCGACATCCGGATTGCATCACGGTTGACCCGCTCGTAGTCGGCGCTGTCCACGCCCACTCGCTCGGCATCGCGCGGTTGCGCGTTGAATGCCCGAATCGTGGCCACCCCACCGAGGCCGTTGGTGAGTGTGTCCGCGATATTTCCCGCTGCCGCTCGCACCTTCGCGTACAGAGGCTCCAGGCGGCTCTGGAACCAGAGGGAACCCGCGATGATCACAGGGATCGGCAGGAATGACAACAGCGTGAGCAGAGGCGAGATGACGAAGAACACGATGCCAACGAACACGACGTTGGCCGCTGTTATGAGGAGTTTGTGAATGCCCATGTCCAGGAATCGCTCGAGTTGGTTCACGTCGTCATTGATGACGGCCATGAGCCCGCCCGATGTGGCCTCCTCGAAGTACGCCTGATCCAGGCCCTGGACGTGGCTGTAGAGGTCCATCCGCATCTCGTGCTCGATCTTCTGGGCGAGGTATCGCCAGGTGAGAACGGCGACGTACTCGGTTGCGGACTCAATGATCCAGACGAGAGCGGTGACGATGGCCAGGATCGTGAGTTGCTGGAAACGGTCCTCCACCCCGAAGATCCCACCGATGAACGATTCCTGTTCGTTCACCACGACATCGACGGCTGCACCTATGAGCAACTCGGGTGCGATGTCGGCAGCCTTGTTGAGGATCGACATCGTCGTCCCCAACACGACATGTCCTCGATGGCCACGGGCGTAACGCCACAGCGCCCTCTGGGGTGACTCCTGCGACAGCGGTATCCGGGTCTTCATCTCAGACTGCACAGTCACCGACGATATTGGCTGGAGTCGAGCCGACAGACATCGGCATCCAAACCGGGCTATTGACAGAGGGCCTCAGCCGCGCAGCGTTCGCCGGGCGAGAAGCACCGCCGGCACGGCCCCAATAATCAACAACAACACCCCGTAGGGAGCGGCCGCAGTGAAGTCCAACACCTCTCCCTTGGTTGTTCCCCACAGTGCTGTCGCGAGCGTGTTCTCGCCCGTGGGGTGTAGGAGGAGCGTCGTCGTCAGCTCCTTGCCGGCATCCAACGCCACAAACATCGCTCCCGTCGCTGCCGCCGGCGCCACCAGCGGGAGAGTCACTCGCCTGAAGGTCCTCCACGGCCCGTCACCTAGAGACCGCGACACCTCCTCGAGTTGGCCAGATGCCTGAGCGACGCCAACCTGTTGTGCGGCCACGGCCAACGGCAGGAACATGACGACGTAAGCGATCACAAGAAGTGTCGACGTCTGGTACAGCGGGTAGGCGAACCGAACGCTCAGATAGACCAGTGATAGAGCGACGATGACACCGGGAAGCGCATGAGCCACCCACACCGATCGCTCGGCAAATACCGAAACCGGTCCGGGAAACCTGACCGAGATGAGGCTGACAGGAAACGCGACCACTGTCGCTCCCAGCGCTGCGGCGAGCGCGTACTTCGCCGTGTTGAACCCCGAGTGAGCGAGCAGGTCCCAGTCGACCACTGCTGAGGTACTCCGGGTGAAGTAGGGGACGATGCCTGCCGCAGTCGCATACAGCGGCACTCCCAACGATGCCATCACAACCACTCCGGCGAGTCCGACCGAGGGCCAGCGCATCCTCGACAGCCTCCAGGGAGAAGTGGTTCTCGCAGGCGCTTCGCCGACCTTGTCGTCGCGTCCAGATCCTCGAATGAGGCGATCCAGCACCAGAAGCCCAATGGCACCGACAGCGAGGACGACCGCCAGTGCGCGTGCAGCTTCCGGTGAGCCCAGAACAGTCGCCCTGTTCACCACAGCGGTGGTCAAGGTCTCGTAGCGAAGCATCTGCAACGCACCGAACTCCGCCAGCAGGTGGAGTGAGATGATCAGCAGCCCACCCGCTATGGCGATGCGCAGACGGGGAAGCGTCACCTTTGTGAATGCCCGCCAGGCGCTGTCGCCGAGTGATCTCGCAGTCTCCTCCTGCGCCGGGTCGAGTCCCCGCAGAGCCACAAGGGTCGGCAGGAACACATAGGGAAACAGCGCGAGTGTCAGAACGATCCAGGCACCTCGCAACCCGTAGATGAACGTCGAACTGGGCGCGACCCTGTAGCTGGTAGCGACCCATGTGTAGGAGCCGACGAACGACGGGACGCCGAGCGGGAGGGTGAATCCGACAATCCAGGCCCTTCGAAAAGGGATGTCGGTCCGAGCAACCAGAACCGCCAGTCCGACTCCGAGAACCACACACGAGATGCCCACAAGAATCAGTAGTTGGATCGTGTTCCAAATGAGCGGGCCCGTGGATGGGGCAGACAGTTGCTCGCCAAGCAGGCCCAGACTGAAGCCCTCGCGAGCCAGAAGGTATACAGCCGGCAGCAGCGATGCCGCCGCCACAACCAAAGCTGCAGCTGTAAGCGCGCGAGGAGCGGATCGGCGGGTATGCCGTGTCAAACCATTCCAGCCCGGATCATCAACTCCTTGGCCTCGGTCGTATTGGTGAGCGACCCCTGATCCAATTCGGGAGGATCAAGTTCGGCGAGGGGCTTGATGTCGTATGCGCTCTTCACTCCCTCGACCAGCGAGTACTGAGGGGTGTCCTGGGCGACCACGTGCTGCCCACCGTCGGCCTCGGCAAGCCAGGACAGGAACTTCTGCGCCGCGGCCTTGTTCTTGGACGACTTGAGAATTCCGGCCCCCGACGCCAGCACCAGAGCACCTGCATCCCGGTTGCCCATGTAGTGGACCTTCGACTGAAGAGCTTCGGCTCCGCCCTTCTCCTTGGCGAGCACATACCAGTAGTAGTGGTTGGCGAGTCCGAACTCATGCTGGCCGGCCTCGACCGAGTCGCGGACCTTGCCGTTCTTCTGCTCGTTGACGCCGTTCTCCTTGATGGCCTTGAGCCAGTCAAGGGTCTTCGACTCCCCGATCGTGTTGATCAGGTATCCGACCGTCGTCGCAAACGCCCCGGACGGCGCATAGGCGAAACGACCTTTCCATTCAGGGTTCGCGAGGTCGAGGATGCTCTCGGGCAGATCGTTCTCATCGATCAGATTCGGGTTGTAGAACATGACCCGTGACCGTGCTGCCCATGGCAGCCAATCACCTGTGCTGGGAACAAAACGCTGATCGACCTTGTCGAGCGTCGCCCGATCCACCGGAGCGAGCAGCCCCTTGGAGTCGAGTTGCGCAATCGGACCGGGCTCCTCCGTGAGGATCAAATCTGCCTTGGTTCGCTCCCCCTCCTC
>CAUJEC010000180.1 GCA_963169245.1 Actinomycetota bacterium | reverse complement strand
ACAGCTCGACCTCGGCGTTGACACGCATCCGGAATCGGTTGAGTCGGTCGACGACTACCTGTCCGCAACCATGATCGACATCCAGCAGCACCTCGCTGTCGCTGTTTCCGCCCCAGACCCGAACCAGCGCCTCCACCCTGCCCTTGGGTGAGAGGATCAGGCTCCACTTGCACCGACCGGGCCTCAGGTCGTCTATGTCCTGGGTCAGTTGACCCTGCAGGAAGTTGCGAGCGTCGCCACCGAAGACCCGAATCACGTCGCGATCGGCCAGGTTTCCCCCGACCGATGTCGAGATCAGGTTCCGCTCCTCGGAGAAGGCGTCCATACCTCAATTCTTACGCGTTCCGGCGGCGGCTGACCGGCGGGCCATCGTTATTGCCGTGGCTGGCTCAACGGCGGAGAGGAGTGCCTTGGCCTTGTTGCGGGTTTCGAGTTCCTCATCGGTCGGATCGGAATCCGCGACAATGCCTGCCCCGGCCTGCACCGACGCACGCCGGGTGACCGACTGACCTTCCACGTCAAGACTGTCGCCTTGGACGGGCGGAGGATCGATGAACATGGTGCGGATAGCGATCGCCGTATCGATGTTGCCCGAGAAGTCCAGATACCCGACCACACCGGCGTACGGTCCGCGACGCTCGGGCTCGAAGGAGTCGATGATCTCCATCGCACGAACCTTCGGCGCCCCCGAGACTGTCCCCGCAGGCAGAGTCGCACGTAACACGTCGACAGGTGTTCTGCCCTCGGCTAGATCACCCGAGACCTGAGATGTCAGGTGCATGACATGGCTGAATCGCTCCAAGGTCATGAGTTCATCCACAGTGCAGGTCCCATATTGCACGACCCTGCCCAGATCATTACGAGCGAGGTCGACGAGCATCGTGTGCTCGGCCCGCTCCTTGGGATGTTCGAGCAACTCGGCGGCAAGACGCCGGTCGTGAGCATCGTCACTGCCACGGAAACGGGTTCCGGCGATCGGCCTGGAGATGACCTTGCCGTCGAGGAGTTGAACCATCGGCTCGGGTGAGCACCCGACGAGGGTGATCTCCTCCTCACGAACGAAATACATGTAGGGACTCGGGTTGATCCGACGAAGTACCCGGTAGACGTCGAGGGGATCGGCGTGGAGATCGAAGTCGAAGCGTTGGGAGAGCACGACCTGGAAGATGTCCCCGTCGCGGATCAGTTCCTTGGCAGATTCCACAGCGCGCCTGAAGCCATCGGGTTCGATCGCAGTCCTGACAGCCGGGATCGCTCCCGCCTCGGGTGCGCCTACGAGCGGCTCGTCGAGCGGGATCGCCCCATCGTCGGCCATGGCACCGAGCCGAGAGACTGCATCGTCGTAGAGGGAATCGAGGTCGTCCCCCGGTAGATCCTCACCATCGATGAACGCGCTGGCGATGAGAGTGACCTGCTGACTCCAGTGGTCATAGGCAGCGAGTTCTCCGATGACGCTGAGCACCGCGTCCGGACGACCGGTGACGTCGGGGGGAGCGTCCGGCAGGTACTCGATCTCTCGCACCACGTCGTATCCGATGTAGCCGACAAGGCCTGAATGAAGCGGTGGCAGAGCATCGCCGCCAGCAGGGAACGCTGAGCGGGGTGGGGCCTTATAGAACGCCAGAAGTTCCTCTACGACGGCCAGCAGACCGGAATCGGTCCTGACGTGTTCGGGTAACAACCCAGAGGTCGAGATTGACCCTCGACGCGACACGATGCGTGCCCTGGGATTCCGGCCGATGAAGGACCATCGACTCCAGCGACCCCCATGGTCCACCGACTCGAGCAGGAATCCGTTCGACCCGGTCGTATCGTCGCCACAGAGTCGACTGAAGGCGGCGAGCGGCGTGGTCAGATCCGCCAGAAGCGTCCTCCACACAGGCACCACGCGATAGCGCCGTGCGAGGTCGTGGAAATCCTCTCGCCCGGGGAATATCTCGGCAGAGGCTGTAGCGACCGACGAATAGGAGATCTCGCTCATCGGGCGATCATCCGCCGAAATCCCGGAAGAAACAGCTGTAGTTGCCGGTGTGACACGCCCCGTTGCCCTCCTGTTCGACCTCGAAGAGGAGCGTGTCCCCATCACAGTCATAGGAGGCCTTGCGGATGAACTGACGGTCACCAGATGTATCGCCCTTGCGCCACACCTCCTGACGAGAGCGTGACCAGAAGACCGTTCGTCCCTGTTCCAGGCTCATCTGCAGCGTCTCGGCGTTCATCCAGGCCATCATCAGCACGGCACGGGTCTCGACGTCCTGGACGATTGCCGCCACGAGGCCGTCGTCACCGAAGTGCACCGCGTCAAGCTCGGCCTGTGTAAATTCGATGGGCGTTGCGACGGGCGTGGAGTTGGACATCCCCCGATCGTAGAGTTCGCGGGATCGTTCCCCCAACCGCCACTTGGTCAGGTCGCCGCATGGGCACGGCACCCGCTACACGGGCAGGGCAATCGCCGAATAGGCACGGCCCCGCTACAGGTATAGACCGGTGTGGCCCTCTTCAAGGCGTTCCGCCGCGACAGCGTGGATGTCACGCTCACGCAGAATCACGAACGTCTCTCCGCTCACCTCGACCTCGTAGAGTTCCTCGCTGTTGAAGAGAACGTGATCTCGCTCCTGTATTGCCCGAACGTTGGGTCCGGCGGCGCGAACCTCTCCCCATGTGAGACGTTTACCCATCTGAGCGGTGGCGGGTATGAGGATTCCCCCACTGCTTCGGCGTTCCTCGGCATCAGCATCGAGTTTCACGAGCATACGGTCATTGAGCATCCGCACCGGCAGCCGGTCCGCATGAGAGATCGCTGGCGGTTTGGGCTCAGCGGGCTCGACATCTCGCGATGAGGTTGTTGAATCAGTCATCTCTATTTCAACCTTTGTCTCTCGCGACGCTCACTCGTTGGGACGGACCGCAACGCCCGCTTCACTCAACGCCGACTTCGCTTCAGCGACCGAAAACTCACCGAAGTGGAACACAGAGGCGGCCAGTACACCCGTGGCACCACCGATGGTCACACCTTCGACCAGATGTTGTGGAGTGCCCACACCGCCCGATGCGATCACGGGAATGGTGACCGCGCTGCTGACAGCAGAGGTCAGTTCCAGATCGAAACCATCCTTGGTCCCGTCCCGGTCCATAGACGTCAACAGCACTTCTCCGGCGCCGAGATCCTGTGCTCTGATGGCCCATTCGATGGCGTCCACGCCCGTGTTGACACGTCCGCCTCTGGTGAAGACCTGCCAGCGCTGGCCGGTATTAGCTGGGTGGCCACCAGCGGTCTCGTCGCCGGCGCCATCGTCGCCGTTGGTGTCGCCGGGCCCGTCATCGACACGACGGGCGTCGATCGCGATGACCACGCACTGCGCGCCGAACTCGTCGGCAATCTCGGAGAGAAGCTCAGGACGTTCCAGGGCGGCGGTGTTCACGCCGACCTTGTCAGCACCCGCACGCAGGAGGCGTCTGGCATCTTCGACACTTCGAACTCCACCGCCAACGGTGAATGGAATGAAAACCTTCTCGGCTGTGCGGCTGACCATGTCGATGGTCGTCTCTCGGTCGTCGCTCGAAGCCGTTATGTCCAAGAAGACCAGTTCGTCGGCGCCCTCGGCGTCGTAACGGGCAGCCAACTCCACCGGGTCACCGGCGTCTCGCAGATCCACGAAATTGACGCCCTTGACGACTCGACCTCTGTCGACATCGAGGCACGGAATGACTCTTGCGGTGATCATCGCCTACACGCTTCCACAGCAGCCTCGGCACTGAAAGTGCCCTCGTATAGGGCCCGGCCGACGATTGCTCCCTGTAGGCGCCGGAAGTTGTTCTCCATGGCTGCCAGTTCGCGCAGGTGCGCGAGCGTACCGACACCACCCGATGCGATAACGGGAATCGAAGTCGCCTCCAGGATCTCACCAAGACCCTCGAAATCAGGCCCTTCGAGGGTGCCGTCTCGTCCGATCTCGGTCACGATGACAGCAGCGACACCGAAGTGTTCGAAACGGGCGACGGCGTCGAGCAGTTCAACGCCCGAGGACTCACGCCAGCCTCGTACCGACACATGTCCATCTCGTACGTCGAGACCCACTGCCACGGGGAACTGCGACGCGAGGCGGGCGACAAGGTCGGGATCCTCCATCGCCGCAGTACCCAGGACCACCCGCGCTACCCCGGCGTCGATGTGAGCCTTGGCTGCAGCCTCGTCACGCACCCCGCCGCCGGTCTGGACCGGAATGTTCACCGCTTGGGCGATCTGGGCGATTATCGGCCGGTTGACCGGCTCGCCGCTGCGGGCCGCATCGAGGTCAACGACATGTATCCACTGCGCTCCAGCGGCCTCGAAGGACCTGGCCTGTGAGACCGGGTCATCGCCGTAGACGGTCTCTCGTTCGTAGTCACCCTGATAGAGGCGCACGCATTGTCCGCCCAGTAGGTCGATAGCCGGGTATAAGTCCATCTGATTCAACTCACCTTCAACTGTGATGATCCCAAAACTGTTCTGCCGAACTGTGCTGTGAAATTCTGCTGCCCTGAGATTCTGATGTCGGCGAACCCCGTTGATACAAGACCATGCTTCGGCAGGTCAGCGCGAGGCACTGGCAACGAAGTTCGCCAGAAGTCTCAGTCCTGCCCGACTCGACTTCTCGGGGTGGAACTGCGTCGCGACAATGTTCTCCCGTCGGATCGCAGCGGAGAACTTCTGACCGTATTCACACGAGGCGATTGTGTACTCGCCCACCTGCGCCGCATACGAGTGGACGAAATAGAGCCAGGGTTCGGCTCCGAGGTCATCGAAGACCGTGTCGGGGCGTTCGCCACGAAGTTGGACCGTGTTCCATTGCATCTGAGGTGTCCGTACGGGGCCGGTCAACTCTGTTACTACGCCGGGAATCAGACCGAGCCCATCGACACCCGGTGACTCCTCGGATGACTCGTAGAGGACCTGCATTCCGACACAGATTCCCAGGAACGGTCGCCCGGAGTTGATGAAGGAACGGATCGAATCATCGAGGCCCAAGCGTCGAAGGGCTTCCATCGTTGGTCCGAACGAACCGACTCCAGGTAGGACGAGCGCATCCGCGGACGCGATCGACGCATGGTCCGAGGTGAGTTCGACGTCGGAGCCGATGAACTCGAACGCCTTCTGAGCAGACCGGAGGTTGCCGATTCCGTAGTCGACGACCTTGACCCCAACGGACGACGTGACTGACTCGTTCTGCGGTGTCAAAGAACGCCTTTTGTCGACGGTATTCCCCCACCCTCGACACGCACAGCGTCGCGAAGCGCCCGGGCGAAAGCCTTGGTCGATGCCTCAATGATGTGATGGGTGTTCCGCCCACGGATCATCGTGAGATGAAGGCTGATGCCACTCGACATGACGAGGGCACGCCAGAACTCCTCCATGAGTTGAGGGTCGAAGGGAGGGTCGCCGAGGATCTTCTCCCCGGGTGGGTCGATCTCGTAGTGCAGGTACGGGCGGCCCGAAAGATCGATTACTGCTTCGACGAGTGCCTCGTCGAGCGGAACGCGAATCGAGGCGAACCGGCGGACTCCGACCTTATCTCCCAGCGCCTCCCGCAGGACCGAGCCGAGCAGGATCCCTGTGTCCTCAACCGTGTGGTGAGCGTCGATCTCAAGATCGCCCTCGGTCCGCACGTAGAGGTCCAGCCCGCCATGACGGCCGATCTGATCGAGCATGTGGTCGAAGAACGGAATGCCGGTGGAGCAGTCACTCGTACCGTTTCCATCGACCTCCAACGAGATCGAGATCTTCGTCTCCTTGGTATCGCGGGAACTTTCGGCCTGGCGGGTCATACCTCCAGAATCCCACAGTTCGGCTACAGGGCGCGAACCTGCAAGCGTGACGGCGATCGAACCGCTGTTAGCGGCATCGCCAGGGCCGATCCGGCTGACGGCGAGCAAACCCGGGCCTCAGCCCGCGTTCAACACGTCACGCAGTTGAGCAAGGAACTCATTGTTCTCGGCGGCAGTCCCGACCGTCACACGGAGGCACCCGTCGAGACGATCCCATCCGGCGCAGTTGCGGATCATGACCGATCGGTCCACGAGGTCGTGCCAGACACGGTCACCGTCGATGCTCGTCGGTCTGAAGAGTATGAAGTTGGACTCCGATGGCCAGAACTCGAGCGGCATATCGGAGAACGCTTCCATGATCCTTCCCCGCTCCTCCACAAGGCTCGCGACGCGTCTGACCATCGCGTCGCCGTGATCCAGCGCCAACTCGCCGGCGAGTTGTTTCACCGCATCCAGGTGGTAGGGCAACAGGACGGCCTCTATGGCTTCGATAGCCCACCGGGGACCAATCGCGTAGCCGAGTCGCAGGCCGGCCATCGACCAGGTCTTTGAGAATGTTCGCGATACAAGAATCGGGCGGTCCTCATCCACCAGCGACAGCGATGACCAGCGGGCGAACTGGCCGTAGGCCTCATCAACAACCAGGAGCGCGCCGACGTTCTCGGCAGCATCGAGAAGCGCCCGTATCGTCGCCTCGTCCTCTATGAGACCTGTCGGATTGTTCGGTGAGCAGACGAAGACAACCGAAGGCGAGCGCTCCCCTATCGCCCGGACCACCGCAGGAAGGTCGATGCTGAAGTCGACGTTTCGCTCCACCTGAACGACATCGGTTCCCGTTATTCGGGCGATATGGCTGTGTAGCTGATATGTCGGCTCGATCGTGAGCACCGACCGACCGGGCCCGCCATATGTCAGACAGACGCTCTGGAGCACCTCATTGGAGCCATTCGCAACGAGAACATTTGCTCTATCAATGGTCAATGTCGCAAGGGCCTGTTCGGAGGCCGCGATCTTCTGTCGAAGTGGGCGCGCGGCACGGTCGGGATAACGGTTCCATGCGACGTCGGCAATGGCCGCGGTCAACTCTTCAACGAACTCCACAGGCGGTGGTTCCGGGGCCTCGTTGGTGTTGAGACGCACGCGGACATCGACCTGTGGTGAGTGGTATCCGGCGGTCAGACCAAGCGATTCACGCGGAGTCGGACGTGGCATCAGAGAACCTTCCCGCCGTCTGAGGAATCCACGCTGGCGATTCCGACATCTGACGCGTCAATTATCGCCTGGCGAAAACGCACCGAATCGGCGTGAGCAACAAGCCCCTCGGCCTCTGCCAGCACTGCCGCAGCGTGGGCGACGCCCGATGGCCCATATGCAGAGCGGTCCACACGAATCACATGGTGGTGCTTCATGAAGTCATCCACCGTGAGGGCCGAGGAGAACCGTGCCGAGCCGTGCGTTGGGAGGACATGGCTCGGTCCGGCGACATAGTCGCCGATGGAAGCCGGCGACCACTCCCCTACGAAGATCGCTCCCGCGTTGCGAACCTGTTGGGCCATGGCCTCGGCCTCCTGGCACATGAGTTCGAGGTGCTCAGGGGCGATGCGGTCACTGACCACCAGCGCTGCCTCAGGAGAGTCCACGATCGCCAGGTATCCGCCCTCTGCGAAGGTGGCCGAGATCTCAGCCGTACGCGGTGAGGCCTCAACGATTCTGGTGATCTCGTCGACGACTGCTTCGCCGTAGGTCTCATCCCAGGTGACGAGCCACGCGAGACCATCGGGGCCGTGTTCCGCCTGGAGAATCACATCGACCGCGGCAAGGCGTGGATCGACAGTCGAATCCGCGATCACCACAACCTCGCTCGGACCAGCAAAGGCCGCCGCAATTCCGACGGTTCCGGCGACCTCCTGTTTGGCGAGTGCCACATAGATGTTTCCCGGCCCACAGATCACGTCCACTGCCCTGATGGTCTCGGTGCCATAGGCGAGCGCGCCAATGGCCTGCGCGCCACCCACCGAGTAGACCTCACTGACACCCGCGAGAGCGGCAGCCGCCAATGTGGAAGCGGGGACTGCACCGGTCTCGCGGTCCGGCGGAACACACAGCGCCACCTCCCCGACACCGGCTACGAGTGCGGGAACCGCTGTCATGAGAACCGTGGATGGGTAGGCGGCTCGGCCTCCGGGGACATAGCACCCGACCCGATCGACAGGTCGCCGGTACGACGAGATGGCGACGCCACCGGACACGTGATCCACCGGCTTTGTCAGCTGTTCACGATGATGCTCGGCGATTCGGTCACGTGCCAACTCGAGAGCCTCACGCAACTGCGTTGGGATGCTCGCCAGAGCGGCATCGAGGTCCCCCTCAGGGACCCGAACAGACGCGAGGTCCACTCCGTCGAACCTGCTGGTCAACTCAACGAGAGCGACGTCACCCTGTGCGCGGACCTTGGCCAGAATCTCACGCACCGCTGTTATCGGCCCATCGTCGTCGAGTACTGGCCGTGGAAGATGGGCACCAGGGTCTGCGACACCTCGCAGGTCGAGTCTGTTCAGCACGCTGCCACGGTACAGACCGCCAACAGGCCCGGGCTAGCCGAAACGATCCGAGAGCCGTGCTAAACCGTCGCCGTGAGCATTCATGCCGACCTCTCCTCCATCATGTCGACATTCGATCAGGCCCTCGAACGGCTCGACGAGTCAGCCAGAGAGGTTGCCGGTGGCCCCGAGGACGACGTCGTAGCAGACATCTACGAGGTCGAACGGCACCTCCGTCAGGCACAACGACGCCTCAAGCGGGCCATCGACTACCTCGAGGGCGCCTGAACCTCGGAGTCCTCGGCAGTCGGCAGCGATGGAGCGGGCCCACAAACAGGGCCAAAACTGACACAGCGCCCTTTCGGGCGCCGTGCCGGACGGCCAGGGCGGCGGGAGCCCAGTGGCCGTCGGTAAACCAGGTGGCGGGAACCTGGTTCAGCGAAAACGCTACTCCGAAGTGGTGCCCCAGTCGAGTGACCCTCGAGGTGTTTGTGCGACCGGCGACTTCCCCGCACTCCCAGAACTGGAGCGGTGAAGCACCCGCTACTCCTACCACAGTGGCTGGGATCGGAGATTTCGAGGTTCCCGAACGCTTCAGTTCGCAGCGCAGCGGCGTCAGACGGTCGAGGACGGGCAGAAGTCGGCGAGCACGCAGCCTCCACAGTTCGGCTTGCGGGCAAAACAGACCCTTCGACCGTGAAGAATCAGCCTCAGCGAGAAATCACCCCTCTCTGCCATGGGAACCATCGGATTCAGTTCCATCTCGACCTTGACCGGGTCGGTTTCCCCTGTGAGACCCAAACGCTTCGAGAGTCGCAGCACGTGTGTGTCGACAGGCAGGCCCGGCAATCCGAGCGCCTCAGCACGGATCACATTTGCCGTCTTTCGCCCCACTCCCGGCAGCGCAACGAGATCCTTCATTGCACCCGGCACCTCGCCACCGTGTCGCTCGACGAGCGCCGCGGCCATTCCCATGATGCTGCGGGTCTTCGCCTTGTAGAAACCGGTGGACCGTATGAGTTCCTCGACCTCTTCGGGGTCCGCGCCTGAGAGATCCTCGGGCGTTGGGAATCGTCCGAAAAGCGCCGGTGTAACCATGTTGATCCGCTTGTCGGTCGACTGGGCAGAGAGGATGGTCGCTGTCAGGAGTTCGAAGGGGTTCCGATAGTCCAACTCGCAGATCGCCTCCGGATATTCCGCCTTCAGCCTCTCGTGTGTGAGCCGTGCCCGCCCCTTCGCTGAGCGTGGCTTAGTGTTGCGTTTCCCGGTCGCTGAGGTGGCCATCGGCCCCGACGGTAGTCTGGCCCCGATGGCACAAACCCCTCCGGCAGAACTCATCTGGGTTCCGGCCGCTGACGAATACACCGATGAGGCCATGTCCGCAGACGGGCTGATACGTGTCAGGTCGCTGTTCCAGATGCGATGTGCTCTCCCCCTCGACCAACCGATCATCGAGTCAACTCGTGAAGTCGAATTGCGAAGTTTCGACCTGACGACCGACGTCGACGGGTTCCTCGCTGTCAACAACCGGGCCTTCGAATGGCATCCCGAACAGGGCGGTTGGACCAGAGAGATCCTCGAAGCACGAATCGCCGAACCGTGGTTCGACCCAGGGGGTTTCCTGATCCATGAGTCGGAGGACTCGACCATCGACGGTTTCTGTTGGACAAAGGTTCACCCCGCCACCGACGACGACCCCTCCATGGGCGAGATATATGTGATAGCTGCGGATCCGTCAGCTCACGGCACCGGACTCGGACGGGCGCTCACGGTTGGAGGGCTTGTCCACCTCGCCGGGGTTGGCCTGAGCGTGGGCATGCTCTATGTGGAACATGACAATGAACCAGCAGTGAGCCTCTACAGGCGCTTGGGGTTCAGCGTTCACCATGTCGACGCCGCCTATTCGGCAATGCCGACCCCAGAGCCATGAACCGTTCGCTCTATGACCTGGATCAGGACGACTGGGCCGAGCTCCTCTCAGATCAGCCGGCCTATCGCCGCGAGCAGATCTGGCGTGGCATCTATGGACAACACAGTGACATAGAGGATCTCTCAACGCTGCCGAAGGCCCTCCGCTCACGGCTCGTCGAAGCTGCGCCGAGGGCGCTGCAACTCGTCACGGAATCTGTCAGCGACGGCGGCGAGACCATCAAGTTCCTCTGGGAGTTGCACGATGGCGCACGCGTGGAGACCGTTCTCATGCACTACCGGGACCGTTCGACGGTATGCGTCTCCAGCCAGGCCGGCTGCGCCATGGCGTGCAGTTTCTGTGCGACCGGACAGGCCGGGTTCACCCGTCATCTGAGCGCTGGAGAGATCATCGAACAGGTCGTTCGCTCCCAACAGCGGGCGACGGCCCAGTCGACGACGGCCCAGTTAGCGGTGGCAGAGCATGACGATGGCGAGCGCGCTGACGGCGACACCACTGCCCGACGGGTATCGAACATCGTCTACATGGGCATGGGCGAGCCACTCGCGAACCTGAGCGCGACCCTGCGGGCAGCACACACCATTCGTGATCATCTTGGGATCGGCGCACGGCATCAGACGATCTCCACGGTCGGGATCGTCCCGGGCATCCTCAAGCTCGCCGATGAGCCGCTGCAGGTCGGTCTCGCGGTCTCGCTCCACGCTGCCAACAACACGCTCCGGGACTCTCTCGTGCCGATCAACCGCCGCTACCCGATCGAGACGCTCATGGAGGCCTGCGCCGCATATGTAGACGCAACCCACAGGCGCCTCAGTTTCGAGTGGGCGATGATCGACGGCACTAACGACTCGCTTCGCGATGCCGACGAACTCGCCCGACTCGCCAGACCCCTGGCCGCACACGTGAACCTGATCCCGCTCAACACGACCCCCGGCTATCCGGTCTCGGGATCGAGCCGTGAGACGATCAGGGCGTTCGTCGGGCGACTCGAGGACAAGGGCGTGAACGTGACGGTTCGCGACACCCGAGGCTCCGACATCGACGCGGCCTGCGGTCAGCTGAAGACAAACGCAGTTTCTATGACACTGCCTGTGAAACTGCCATTGAGACTGCGGAGCCGTTGAAATCCACATTGGCCCTCGCCGTGTAACACTCTTGTGCCCATGTCCTCTCGCCGCTTCTACAACCCATACCTGCCCCAGACGCTGACGATCGCGCAGATCCTGCTCTACATCAACGCCGTATTCGGGGCTCTCGCCATGCTCAGCCCCCGATTCTCCCTCATCGGACGACTGATCCTGCTCGTGGCCGTATGGGCGCAGGGCTTTGGTGCCTATGGAATCGCGAACGAGAAGCGGGCTGGCTATTACCTGGCGATTTTCGCGTCGTTCCTCCCTCTGCTCGGGCGAATCGTGTCTGTCATCCAGGTCGGAGCGAGCCTGACCGGCAATCTGCGGTTCATCCTGTTGAGCGGCAGCATCCTCAACGTCCTCTTCGAGTACGCGCTGATAGCGCTTCTGTTGCATCCACAGTCGACCCAGCATCAGAAGATCTGGTTCCGCTGAGCCGAAAGCTGCTGCGAGCTCCGGTTGTCCATTTTGGTCGCCTTCGGAATGGCCCAACGCGGCCGATTCGGGCCATGATCAACCGATGGCGACCGAAATCAACGGCATCTCTGGAATGAAGGACCTCGTCGGAACCCATCTGGGCTATTCCGACTGGATGGAGATCACACAGGAGCGTGTGAACCAGTTCGCAGATGCGACCGGTGACCACCAGTGGATCCACACCGACCCTGAGCGCGCCAAGGACGGTCCCTTCGGTGGAACCATCGCGCACGGCTACCTGACCTTCTCTCTCGGCCCGGCCCTGTTCCCGTCGATCGCCACCGTGACCGGCATCAAGATGGGCGTCAACTACGGAGCCAACAAGGTCCGTTTCCTCTCGCCGGTCAAGGTGGGTGCTCGCATCCGTCTCGGCGCCGAACTCGCCCAGATCGAGGAACTGCCCGGCAACGGCGCTCAGGTCTACATGACCTTCACCTTCGAGATCGAGGGCAGCGACAAGCCCGCTGCTGTAGCCGAGATCATCTTCCGTTACTACGAGTGACCGACGGGTCCGCCGCCGAGCAGGTCAACTGCTCTGTGGCGACCGAGCTGTGATGAGCGCGCATCGATGAGCGAGCATCCATCAACGAGCGAACCCCATGCTCGAGCGCCGATGCCGGCGCGTCACCGAGGCGCGACGCTGGCCAACGTGCTGGTCGCGCTGTCCGTTGTCGTGGCGCTCGTCGCGTCATGCTCGTCGGGCAACGACTCAGACGCTGGTGAGCGTCAGGGACGTGGCCAGAATCGGTCGGGCCTCGACTGGCAGAGTTGTTCGATTGGACGCGGCGCGCAGTGCGCCACTCTCGAAGTCCCCCTCGACTGGTCCAATCCGTCTGGCCAGAAGATCAGACTCGCTCTGGGTCGACTGCCTGCTACAGGCAGGGCAGGCGGCTCCATCCTCATGAACCCCGGCGGACCCGGCGGATCCGGGCTCGACCTGCTCTCCTATGACCCGTCGACACCGGCGATGGCGGAGAGCTTCGATCGGGTGAGTTGGGATCCTCGTGGCGTTGGAGAGTCACAGGGACTCCAATGCGGCGATGCACTCCCCGAGTTGATCGAAAAGGATCCCGACCCGGACTCGGCTGAGGAACAGGCCGCCATCGAGGACGCCGCTGCCGAGGTCTCCGCTGAATGCGGCGCTACTGACCCGGCACTTCTTCAACACATGCGAACGACGGATTCGGCCCGTGACATGGAGGCCATCCGGGTTGCTCTGGGTGAGGACAAGCTCGACTATCTGGGGTTCTCATATGGAACCCACCTCGGTCAGGCGTACGCCGCACTGTTCCCAGACAAGGTCGGCCGGATGGTTCTCGACGGGATCGTTGATCCGCTTGAGTCCTTCACGGAGTTCCTTCTGGGTCAGACCAGAGCCTTCGACTCCGCATTCGATAGACAGGTACATCAATGCGCTCGGGCAGGCGTCGCATCCTGTGGAGTGAGGGATCTCGACCGGTCCTTCGACAAGGTCCGTACCACCGTCGAGGCGGAACCGATTGCCGTGGGCAACAGGTCTGTCGGTCCGGCAGAGGTCGCCATGGCCGGCATCACCACCTCGTATCAGCCCTCGGGTTATCTCACTCTCGGACCTGCAGTACGCGACGCACTCAAAGGCGATGGCAGAGCGATCCTCGAGATATCCGACAGCTACCAGGACATGGCCAGCTATGCGTCATACGCCGCGGTGATCTGTTCCGATGGCCCCACACCACGCGGGGTCGAGGCATACCGGGAGTTCGTGGATCAGGCCAAGGCGATATCGCCTCGATTCGGTGGCGCGGTCGCCAACGAACTCCTTCCGTGTGCCACCTGGCCGGTGGAGACACCCTCTACGACAACCCTTCCCATTGGGGATATCCCACCGATCCTTCTGATCGCGAACACTGGCGACCCCGCTACCCCGATCGACAACGCGCGACGCGTGCATGACAGGTTGCCCAGTTCGGTGCTTGTCGAAGTGGACAGCGATGGCCACACGGCGGTCGGATCCAACGCCTGCGTGAACGAGGTGGTCAATGACTATCTCATCGACGGCGTTGTCCCCAAGGACCGCGTGGTCAGGTGCTGATGGAGGCTTCACCCACCGTTTCGTTCAATCTGGCCGAGGTGGTCGAGACCGTTGAGGCCGCGGTGCCCGAACGCCCGTGCATAATCCAGGGCGGTCACACGCTGACCTACGGCGACATCGGCGACCGAAGCCGACGGCTGGCCAACGTGCTGTTGGACTCAGGCCTTGGGACTGTGACAGATCCGGCCAGCGGTTGCGCTAGTGGCACTGACGTGATCGCCAGCGGTCAGGATCATCTGGCGATCTGCCTTCACAACTCGAGTGAGTACCTGGAGTCAATGCTCGGAGCCTTCAAGGCCAGGGTCGTTCCGTTCAATGTCAACTATCGCTACACAGCAGAGGAACTTCTCTGCCTGCTCACCGATTCAAAGGCCAAGGCGCTCGTCTTCCACTCAGCGTTCGCTCCGATCGTCACGCGGGTGCTCGACGATCTGGCTGACCTGACGGTCGTGTTGCAGGTCCGCGATGACTCCGGGGAAGGGCTGATTCCGGGGGCCCGCTGGTATGACGAGGTAATCGATTCATCCTCGCCGATCATCGACCCGGATCTTCGTAGTAGCTGGTCGGGCGATGACCACTACATGCTCTACACGGGCGGAACTACCGGGTCCCCCAAGGGTGTCCTCTGGCACCAGAGTGACATCTTCGCCGCTGCCATGGGCGGACGACGCCTCGACAATGGTCAGCCGTGGGCGTCGTACGCCGAGATCGCAGCCAACGCAGAACGCGGTGGGGCGCGGATTCTGCCCGCGTCGCCATTCATGCATGGCGCAGCACACTGGCTCGCGTTCGTTGCACTTACAAACGCAAACACGATCGTCCTACCTGAGGACACAACCTCGTTCGACCCGGGCCGGCTACTCGACACGGTCGAGCGCCAAGGAGTCGACATAGTCCTGATTGTCGGCGATGCGTTCGGGCGGCCACTTGTCGAGTCGATCGAAGACCGTCCGCGTTTTCTCGATTCGCTCCTCGTCATCGTCTCTGGTGGGGCGGGCCTCTCCCCCGGCATCAAACAACGACTCGTAGAGGCGCTGCCCACCGTGATGGTTCTCGATGGGTTAGGCGCATCCGAGACGGGCACTCAGGCCAGCCACCTGACCGCACCAGGGCAGGTTGCAACGAGCGGATGTTTCGTACCAACAGCTGGGACACGAGTGATCTCCGCCGATCGAACCAGGTTCGAGACGATCGATTCAGGCGACCCTCTCTGCGACGATCCCGGCTGGCTCGCCCAGTCCGGCCACATTCCCGTCGGCTATCTCGGCGACAGGGCGTCAACAGATGAACGCTTCATCACTGTCGAGGGCGAGCGTTGCGCTCTGACCGGAGATCGCGCGCGGGTTCTGTCAGACGGGCGCGTCGAACTGCTCGGCCGAGAGTCATTCGTGATCAACACAGGCGGCGAGAAGGTCTTTGCCGAAGAGGTCGAGACCGCCCTCTTGTCCCACTCCGCTGTGCACGACTGTGTGGTTGTGGGTCTGGAGTCACAGCGTTGGGGTCAGAAGGTCACCGCCGTGGTCCAGATCAACTCCGGAGCGGATGTTGGCGATGCCGAACTCATCGACCATGCCGCAGCAACCCTCGCTCGCTTCAAGCTTCCCAAGGCGATTGTCCGCGTCGAACACGTCGAGCGGTCCCCTGCCGGCAAACCCGATTATCGCTGGGCTCGACAGGTCGCTTCGAGTGCTCTGCAGTCCAACCCATAGGCTTGTGACCCTCATGACCAAGACCACTCAAGACGATCCACGATCTCTCATTCCCCGTAGCGATGAGCCCCTCCCCGAGGGCGAGGCCAAGACTGAGGCGATCCAGGCGATGTTCGATGTGATCGCTCCCCGATATGACCTCGTGAATCGGCTGATGACGTTTCGGATGGACGTTGGGTGGCGTAACCGCTGCGTTTCGGCGCTGGGCCTCGCTCCGGGTTCAGTGGTTCTTGATCTCGCCTGTGGGACGGGCGACCTGTCGTTCGATCTCGAGGATCGGGGGCTGATCCCGATAGGACTCGATCTGAGTCATGGCATGTTGAGCGCCGCGCCTCGGCATTTCGAGCGGGTTCAGGGTGACGGGTCCAAGCTGCCATTCGGGGATGCAACCCTTGACGGGGCGGTGTCAGGTTTTGCCATGCGCAACTTCACCGACCTCGAGGGAACCTTCGCCGAACTCGCCCGGGCAGTCAGGCCGGGTGGGCGCGTCGTTCTACTGGAGGTCGCAACACCGCCTAATCCCCTGCTCAGATTCGGGCACGGTATCTACTTCGGCAAGGTCGTACCTGTCATCGGTGGACTGCTCTCCGATGGCAATGCATACCGGTACCTTCCCCGGTCGGTCGCGTATCTTCCTGAGCCGGACGAGATGACCAGATCATTGGAATCCCTTGGGTTCCGCGACGTTAAACGGACACTCCTGACCGTAGGCATCGCCCAGATGTTCAGCGCCACCCGCGGTTGAAGTGTCAGCACTGCTGCGTGCTACGACCACAGCGGAGTCGGACCCAGGCGATCCTCCCCCGGGATCGATGCTCAGCGGGTTCAGTTCGCCGGATCGATCGTTCTGGGCGACCGGGGTGGCCAAGGTCATCGAGGTACCCGCTCCGTGGATAACCAACCTCCATGTGGTCTCGGAGTCACTTGAGGCCATCGACATCCTTGACGATGTGGACGTGGTAGGCAGCGGGCCGATCGCTTTCGCTGCGCTGCCATTCGACACCCTTGGCCCCGGAGCCTTCATCATCCCGAGCGAGATCCATGGGTCAGACGCCGAAGGTCGCCGATGGCTGACAAGGGTTGAATCCACCGGTCAGAAGGCCACATCGGGCCCGGATCAGGCCTCAAAGCGGGGAGAGATACCCGAGCCCGTCACAGGAGAGCCCGCCGCGGACCTGGCCCCCCCTTCGGGAAATATCCGCGAGCCCCGCAGCCTGGCAGTCCATACGACCATGGATCCACATGAATGGTGTCGATCGGTGGAAGCCGCCCGTGGCCACATCGCATCTGAAGAGCTCACCAAGGTCGTGCTGAGCCGTGAGATAGTCGTCGAGGCCGACACGGACTTCGACCCCGCAACGATCTTCTTACGCCTCCGTGATGCGTATCCCAACTCCATGACCTTCTCGGTGGATGGGTTCGTCGGCGCGAGTCCCGAGTTGCTCGTGTCCCGGTCCGGCGACCTCGTGCGAGCTCACCCCATGGCTGGTACGACCCCTCGCAGCGGGGATCCGGCTGCTGATCAGCGGAGGGCAGAGGAACTGATCGCGTCAGAGAAGAACCGGGTGGAACACCAGATCACCATAGACATGGTGCACAACAGCGTCCTTCCGTGGTGTTCGTATCTGGATGCCGAACCGACTCCTTCGGTTGTCGCAGCCGGTCCGGTGCAGCATCTGGCCACCATTGTCGAGGGCCGACTCTCACACCCGATCCCCTCGGTTCTCGAACTAGTCGCCGCGCTCCACCCGACCCCGGCGGTGGGTGGATGGCCTGTCGAACCCGCTCTCGCCCTGATCGATGCGCTCGAACCATCGGGCAGGGGCCGCTACGCAGGTCCGACGGGTTGGGTCGATGCTCGGGGCAATGGCGCGTTCGCCGTATCGGTCCGCTCAGCCCAACTCGATGGAACCACCGCAACGCTTCGCGCCGGCGTGGGGATCGTCGCAGACTCCGATCCGCTGCTTGAACTCGAGGAGACCCGGACCAAGGCTCGGGCCCTTCTGAGCATCCTCGTCCGCGTCTGAACCCAGCCGAGCGCTCCGAACCAGCCGAGCGGACGGAACCAGCCGAGGAGACCGAACCTGAGGGCCTCTCCTGTGCTGGTGACCGTCAGTCGACCTGAAGCACCGAACTCTCCTGCGCCCAGACCTCTCGCAGTCGATCGAGTACCGCTGTCACCTCGGCAAACCCGGCGAAGTGGCCCTCTCCCATCCGGACCCTGAGTTCGCCTCGCGGAAGTCGCGCTGCCTGATGGTGACCGTGGCTGGGCGGAACGATTGTGTCTGCAAGGCCCTGCCACACCACAACCGGCGGCTCGACCTCGTCGAGACGGAATCCCCAGTGCCTGGAGAACAGCGCCATGTCGTGACCCACGGAGCGCAGGTCCTTGGCTGAGATGAGGTCGTGGAGGAACATCGCCTTGAAATACGGATCGCTGAGCACGGGACGGTCGGCCAGGCCGAGGAACCGTGCATAGGCGCCGAAGACGGGATCGGCATAGGGCGTCGCCACAGAGACGACCTTGCCGACAGCGTTCCCGGCTGGCGAGCGAAGCACCTCGAACAGAGGCGCCACGAAACGAAGCGCTCGGGTGTAGGAAAAGACCGCATCAGGTCCACGCACCGGGCCGAAGCCTCCCAGCAGAGATGCTGCAACCACTCGTTCGGGCATGTGATGCGCCACCGAGAGTGTGTATGGGCCACCACCGGAGAGGCCGACAACGGCGAAACGTTCGATGCCAAGCGAGTCCACTACGGACTCGATGTCGGGCCCGAACTCCTTCACGCGGCGGTAATAGTGGTTGGTGGATCGTCCCGTGCCCGGACGCTCGACGCCGATGACTCGGAAACCGTGCTGCAGCGCGGCCTCGTCGATCTTGGGTGGAATCTGGAAGCATGCCCCGGGTGTTCCGTGGAACCAGAGAACCGGATCACCCTCGGGGTGACCGAACTCGGCCCAACCCAGTTGGCGACCATCGGCCACCTCACAGACGCCTGTCGCTCGTGCAGACGGCGGACCGATCTGGGAACTCAACTCTTCACCCACCGTTGCTCCAATCCTCAGAGGATGCTCCAGAGGATTCTACTTAGTGAGCTGTTCGGTCCGGAATCGAGGACTCGATGGCGTCGACCACGGCACCATTGAGCTCACCGTGAAGAACACGATTTCCAAGTCGGCTGGTCTCAACCACAACTATCCGCGGCCCTCCACGAGACAGCCCACCCACCATTGCGGCCTGGGCACCGGTGCGGGAGGAAACTCGCTCGGCAGGAATGCCGTGAGCCTCTGCAAGCCTGACGAGATCTACGTCGTGCGGCGTGCCGAAGAGCGCCTCGAAGGTCTCCTTGTCGACCGAATCGCTCACAGGGAGCATCGAGAAGATCCCTCCACCATCGTTGTCTATGACCACGATCAGCAGATTGAGAGCGCGCCCCTTGAGGCCGATCAGTGCGTTCGAGTCGTGTAGGAACGCGACATCGCCAATGAGCAGCGCAGTTGGGGCTCCGTCGAGCGCGGCCCCGACAGCAGTGGAGATCACCCCGTCTATGCCGCTCGCACCCCGATTGGAGAACACACGCAGTGCGTTGCGTCCGGGAGCGAACCATTCGGCATCACGGACAGGCATCGATGACGAAAGGACAACCACACCATCATCGTTGAGCAGCGCGAACAGGTCGATCACGACTGCCGGCTCGGTGGCCTCCGGGTGACGGGCAAGGGTTCTGTCTATGACCTCGGTGGCGGTCCGCTCCGCCTCGATCCACGAATCCCGCCACGAACGATCGACCGCGATCGGTGAGGCCGTTCGGAGTTGCTCACACACAACTCCAGGTGATGCCACCCAACGGTTCTCGAAAACGCCCTCTGGGTCGGCGAAGCGACCGCTCGGATCGATTCCGATCAGCGCTGCACCGCTGGTGGTGATCCATCGGTTCAGCGACTTCGATGTCAGGAGTCCACCAAGGCGGATGACCACCTCGGGTCTGTGGTGTTCAGCAAAGCGTTCGGAACGCAATAGGGCGTCGAATGTGGTTACACAGCCGAGGACCTCTATTCGGCATCCAGAGGGACCATCGGCAATGACCGGCCAGCCGAGGTTCTCCGCCAACAGATGAACAGCTGCGACCTCTGAGCGATCCCACGCTGCGCGGACACCTGCGACGATCACTCCTCGACGGTTGGATATGAGTTCGACGAGGGTGGATATGTCCTCCGGGGGGAGGCCTGCAACCGAGCCGATCTGCAACTCGGGGAGATCAGCTTCGTCAGAATCGACTGCCTGTCCATCAGTTGTTGAGGGGTCAGATGTTCGCCAGTCAGGCTCACGCGGCGGCAACTCACCCGGTTCGCCGACGAGCGGCTCTCGGAAGGGCAGGTTGAGGTGTACAGGTCCGGGTGTGGACCCCAGGCTCGCGTCCCATGCTCGTCGGGCAAGGCCACGCCAGTCGCCACGGTCCGCACTCCGAGGCACCTCGGCATCGCAGAACCAGCGAACAGAATCGCCGTAGAGCCCGACCTGGTTGATGGTCTGGGGCGCCCCCACTCCCCGTAGTTCGGGAGGTCGGTCCGCGGTGAGCACAAGGAGCGGCACTCGGGCGAGGTCGGCCTCCACAACGGCGGAGTGGAACTCTGTTGCAGCCGTACCGCTTGTGCAGAGAATCGCAACCGGCCGCCTGTTGGCCAGCGCCGAGCCAATCGCCATGAACGACGTCGAACGCTCATCATGATGGATGTGCACGTTGATCTCGTCATTGGCCCAGAAAGCGAGCGCCATCGGCGTCGACCGCGAACCGGGACTGATCATCACATCACGAAGACCGAGCCGAGCCCACTCATCCACCAGTGTCGCCGCGAAGGTCGCCGCTATATCCGCTCGGGCCTTTCCGGCCACATCCGACGAGCCACTCACAACGACGGGCGAGCCAGTCGAGATGGCCGAGCCTTGGGATTCTGAGTGGACTGTTGAGGAGACAATTCGGGACATTTCCAGTTCGTCTGCGGTGGCGGATTCGGACATGGGTCTCCCAGCCTACGGTGTATGGGCGTGAGCCCTGAAGTGGAAGTCTCCCTCAATTCAACAGGTCTCTCATCCCGGAAATTCGCGACGGCCCCATCAGCGGACCTCCACGCCCTGCCGATTGTGTTCCTTCACGGGTTCTCACAGAACTCACTGTGTGTAGGAGAGCTCACGCATCTTGTCGGGAGATCAGGTATCGGCGAGTTGATTGCCGTGGATCTGCCTGGACACGGGGCGAGTCGATTCGAGGTACAGCCCGACCTGTGGGCCACCGCTGATCTGATCGCTGAGACCACTGCCGAGGCGATCTATGTCGGTTACTCGATGGGTGGACGGGTCGCGCTACACCTGGCTCTCACCCACCCAGCGTCGGTCAAGGCCCTCGTACTGATTGGAGCAACAGCGGGAATCGAGGACGACACGCTCCGGGCAGATCGCCTCCGAGCAGACGCCGAACTCGCCGATCGGATCGAGCAGATCGGTCTGGGGAGTTTCGTCCCGGAGTGGCTCGATGGGCCACTTTTCTCCCGACTGCCCCCAACGGCCCGATTTGAGACAGAGCGGACACTCAACGACGCCTCGCAGGTCGCTGCAAGCCTGAGGTGTACAGGAACCGGCTCAATGGATCCACTTTGGGGGCGGTTGAAGAACATCGAATGTCCTGTGTTGGTCCTAGCTGGTGAGCATGACGAGCGCTACTGCGAGATCGGTCGACGGATGACCGAGTCGATTGGACCCAATGCCGAGTTGAAGATCATCGCCGATGCCGGTCACTCGGTTCATCTGGAACAGCCCGAGCTGACGGCTGGGGCGATCAACGACTTCATTGGACGCTGGGTCTGAATGGGACGCTGGGTCTGAATGGGACGCCGGGTCAGAGGGCGCCAGGTCTGACCAAGGCCCAGTCTTGGCGAGCCGCGAGTGCGAGCTAGCCCAGTCAGATCGAGCCCAGTATCAGCCCCGCCGCGAGTGCGAGCGAGAAGACCATCTGGACCATTCCCGTCTTGGCGAGCACGTCGATCAACTCAGCTCCCCTGGACCCTGAGAGCACCGAGGTCACAGGCCCCCTAGCTGGAATCACCGCAACGAAGGCAAGCGCTCCAAATGGCTTGGCTGTATTGCCTGCCACGAAAGGGACCATGATGAAGGGGATGACCATCAAGGCGGTATAGAGCCAACGGGTGCTCTGCTCACCTATCTTCACCGCCAGGGTCCGCTTGCCGCTCAATGCGTCGCTGTGAATGTCGCGCAGGTTATTCACCACCAGAAGCGCCGTCGCCAGCGAGCCGGCCGCCAGGCCGCACAGTACTGAGGCAACACTGACCGTCGTGGCCTGCACATAGAACGAACCCACGGTCGCGACCAGACCGAAGAACACGAAGACGAACACCTCGCCATAGCCGGCGTACCCGTATGGGCTTGGTCCACCTGTGTAGAACCATCCAGCCGCGATTGCAGCAATACCCACGAAGATGAGTCTCCAGTCGACGAAGATCACCAGCGGCACTCCACATAGCGCAGTCAGTCCGAATGAGATGAGCATCGCCTTCTTCACACTCGACGGCGAGGCGACCCCGCTGCCAACGAGGCGAAGCGGACCGGACCGGGACTCTGGGTCGTCGGTTCCGCGGATACCATCGCTGTAGTCGTTGGCGTAGTTGGTCGCCACCTGCACGAACAGCGCCACACCCAGAGCGCAGAGGAACACCCACCATCTGAACGTCGGATAGGCCACAGCCGTGCCCAACACGACTGGGGCGACAGCAGCAGGCAGCGTCCTCGGACGAGCGCCCAGCCACCAGATCTTCCACGTTGGGAGCACAGCGTCGACCATTACCCGAGATCCTAGGGACGATGGGGACACAGTCCGAACCGGACGTTGTTGGCAGGTCCCGGTGGTTGCAGGCGGGCGTCGATGGCACTCTGTTGTCGTGAGAAACTTGGTGGCGCTCGACATCCACGCCCGAGCGGAGTTCGTCAACCGGCTCAGAAGGATCTGGGACGACGGCGATGCAGTCCTCCCTGTCGACCTCGCAGGGCCACGGAGACACGTCGAGTCAATCCTTCATTCGATGGCGCCATCGGCGGTGATCGACGCAGGGGGCGACAGGGTCAGACTCGAAGGCGGGATCCCGGTCGAGGACGGCGATGCTGTGGTCATCACGACGTCGGGCACGACCGGCACACCAAAGGGCGTGATTCACACACATGACTCAATGGCAGCAGCTTCGAGAATCACGGCCGAAGCGACACGCACCACTCCCGACTCACATTGGCTTGCGTGTCTCCCACTGGCCCATATCGGCGGGTTTTCGGTCATCACCAGAGCGTTGCACGCCCAAGCCGGACTGACTGTCACCGACGGA
>CAUJEC010000179.1 GCA_963169245.1 Actinomycetota bacterium | reverse complement strand
CGAACCGGAGATGGCCGTGCGGTTCATTCGTGAAGAGTTCAACGCCGACTATCGAGCGGTCGTCATCGATGACAAGGACCTGTACCTGGACATAACCGAGTATGTCGAGGCAGTCGCTCCGGCGCTCTCTGACAGGGTTGTCTTCTATGACCGCTCTACTGAACCGCTGCCTCTCTTTGACCGCTATCACATCACCGAACAACTCGCTAAGACCCTTGACCGTAAGGTCTGGTTGCCCTCGGGTGGATCTCTGATCATCGAGGCGACCGAGGCCCTGACCGTCATCGATGTGAACACCGGACGAAATGTCGGATCGTCGAGTCTCGAGGAGACCGTCTTCAAGAACAACCTCGAAGCAGCCGACGAGATCGCCCGTCAGCTTCGCCTCCGCGACATCGGTGGGATCATCGTGATCGACTTCATCGACATGGAGATCAAGGAGAATCGGGATCAGGTCGTCAAGCGGTTCCGCGAAGCACTCAGCCGCGACAAGACTCGAACCCAGGTCTTCAACATCTCCGAATTGGGTCTGGTCGAGATGACACGCAAGCGCATCGGGGAAGGGCTCCTCGAGACCGTCGCCGAGTTGTGCGAGACCTGTGATGGTCGTGGACGCATCATCCCGACGAAGTACGGTCACTGATCCCGAGACGGTCCTTGGGTGACGCCCAATCTGTGCCGCGGTGTGGATACGGACTCGTGCCGAACCTCCGATTTCCCAGCGACCCCCTCTACCAATAGACTTGAAGACCGTATGTATGCAGTCGTGAAGACCGGTGGAAAGCAGTATCGAGTCGAGCAGGGCCAGCGTTTGCGGGTCGAGAGGCTCGGCGCTGCCGATGAAGTAGTCGAGTTGAAGCCGATCATGGTCGTCGATGGTGACAATGTGCTTGCCACCCCCGCACAACTCGCTGGTTCTAAGGTCTCAGCTCGTGTGATCGAAGAGGTCCGTGGACCCAAGATCAATGCCTTCACCTACAAGAACAAGTCGAACAACCGTCGTCGTTGGGGTCACCGTCAGACCTACTCGTCGATCGAGATCACAAGCATCACCAAGGGCTGATCGGTTAACACCGGTATCGCCAACGAACGCAGGAAGTAGCTAGAGATGTCAAAGACAAAGGGCGGCGGCTCAACACGTAACGGTCGCGATTCACAGAGCAAGCGACTCGGTGTCAAGGTCTACGACGGTGGCGTGGTCACCGCCGGTTCGATCATCGTTCGTCAGCGCGGCACCAAGGTGCACCCTGGCGACAACGTCGGTCGTGGCGGCGACGACACCCTCTTCGCCCTCGCGGATGGCAAGGTCAAGTTCGGCTCAAGCCGTAATCGCAAGATCGTAAGCATCATCCCGGGCGAATAGCCGGAGGTCGAAGCCAACCGGCAACTTCTCGGTAGGCCAGTCGATCAGTTCGACCGCCGAACCGAACGCGAACCTGTCGGTCATCCCAGAGACGTAGGCAACGGCCGCTGTGGCCCGAACCTGCCGGGGTGGCCGATTTGTCGCGTCAAGGCAGCCCTCTGGCAAGTAGCCATCTGGCAAGAGAGCGGTGTTCTCAATGAAGAACTCGACAAGCGCGCGGAGCACGGCGGTGACGCTCTCAGCCTGGGCCTGCGATTCGGCCCGTGAGTAGACACGCTCGTAGTTGAACGACCGCAGTGCGGCGAGCGCCTCGGCATGATCGGCATCTAAGCCGACTACTCCATTGGCTTCGGTGCATTGGATGAGGGCAGTTACGAGCGTGTTGATCTGCTGGGACTGTCGACCTCCGAGGAGGCGAGTTACGGCCGAGGGCAGATCATCGATCGAGACCAACCTGGCGTGGATGGCATCATCGAGGTCGGCAGTGCAGTAGGCGAACCTGTCAGCCCAGGCCACCACCTCGCCCTCAGGTGTGATCGGCGCAGGTCGTGACCAGGAATGATTTCGCACACCATCAAGTGTTTCCGCACACAGGTTGAGCGGTGCCAGTGACACATCGGCCCCCCACACGGCGTGGTGATAGCCGCCCTCGACATATGGTGAGAAAGCGTCCTCGCTGGCGTGCCCACCTGGTCCATGCCCGCAGTCGTGACCAAGAGCGATGGCTTCGGCCAGAGCGACGTTGAGCCCGAGTGTTCGAGCAATGGCCGTAGCGACCTGAGCTACCTCGATTGCGTGGGTGAGACGTGTGCGCTGGTGATCCTCGGGGAAAATGAACACCTGGGTCTTTCCGGCGAGACGCCTGAACGCAGACGCATGGAGGATCCTGTCGCGGTCACGTTCGAAACACGTTCGAAACGGGTCGGGCTCCTCTTCTCGGGCACGATTGCCCGCCCCGATCGACCGTGTGGCGCCATCGGATAGGCCCAGTGCCTCGATCTCCTCACGTTGTTCGCGCGTGAATCCACGGGGGTTCACCCTGAGCGCATCTGCGCCGGCATGTGCCACGACAATGCCGCTGGGGGCGGAATTGCCGTGCATAGTCGACGTCCATTCGATCTGCTGTGGTGTCTGTTGTGCGTTCTTTGTCATTGCTGGTTGCGATCGGTCTGATATCTCGGGTCACATGAAGTTTCGGGTCACATGATATGGAGGCCGAGTGACATTTTGTGCTCTCGTGACTCAAGTGCGGATGGGGTGCGGACGTGCAGCAGATGAAGGACCACTCCCAGATCAGCGGCGGTCTGTTGTTGTGACGACCCCCTCTTGTGTTGAACCTCACGCCGACTCGTCATAGGGGATGCGCGCTCCCGCGGGAGCGTGGGTCGGTGGCTCAGCTTCGAATCGTCGCATCTCTCCCGCGGGAGCGCGGAACTCCGCCTAGGTCCGAATTCCCACGACAAGAGTCACCTACGCGCCCGTGGGCGCGCGGGCTGGACCGCATCGAGTTTAGGGTCTGGAGGCTTGGAATCTAGCTGTGAGGGCGACGCGCCCGTGGGCGCGCGGTGTCGGAGCGATCCGTCACAGTCAGTGGAATCATCGACGCTCCCGCGAGAGCGCGGTCTCCGACTGTCTTGCTGTCTTTCTGACGAGAACCCATGTCTATGCTGACCGAACTGTTGTTCGGTCAGCATAGACATGGGGTATGACATTTAGGGCGAGCGAGGTGGATTTCCAATGAGGTTGACGCGCCCGCGGGAGCGCGGCGGGTTTGACCGTGTGGATTGTGTCGCGTTTCGTCGTGACGCGCCCGCGGGAGCGCGGGCCCGACCCGAGAACGTCGCTCGCTGCTCGGCTTTGACGCGCCAGCGGGCGCGCGTGCCTGGCTGCGCTGCGGGCTCCACTGCTCGCCGGCCATTGCTGCCGACTGCTACTCGGTGGCGGGTTACGGGAGCTGTAGTGACCACACGCTACGGGCCCGAAAACACTGCCACCTCGCTGGTGCCCTTATCCTTGTTCGGTGTCCAACTTTGTAGACGAGTGCGGTCTGAACGTCCGCGGCGGAGACGGCGGTGCAGGCTGCGTGTCGTTCCGCCGAGAGGCCCACGTCCCCCGCGGCGGTCCTGACGGGGGCGATGGCGGAAACGGAGGAAACGTCTGGCTTCTGGCCGACCGCAACGTGGCCTCACTGCTCGCCTTTCGGGACCACCCGCATCGACGTGCCGAGAACGGAACGCACGGTTCCGGAAAGAAGAAGTACGGACACAGCGGATCCGACACCTTCGTCAAGGTTCCAATCGGAACCACCATCAGATCCCAGGATGGCGAACTGCTTGCGGACCTGATCAATGACGGAGACCGCTGGCTGGCAGCAGAGGGGGGAATAGGCGGAAAGGGCAACACGAAGTTCCTCTCCAATAAGCGACGCGCACCGGACTTCGCCGAACAGGGCGAACACGGCGAGGAGAGGTGGCTGCGCCTCGAACTTCGGCTCATGGCCGACGTCGCGCTCGTCGGATTTCCGAACGTCGGCAAGTCCACCCTCATATCGCGGATCTCCGCCGCCAAGCCCAAGATCGCCGATTATCCCTTCACCACCCTCGAACCGAACCTGGGAGTCGTGCGGTTGGGGGAGGGTTCGGACCTCTTCGAGATGATCGTCGCCGACATTCCCGGACTCATAGAGGGGGCGTCGGAGGGGCGAGGGCTCGGCCATCAGTTCCTTCGACACATCGAACGGGCCCGTGTTCTGGTTCTCCTGCTCGACCTCTCCCCGTTCTCCGGGATGACGCCGGAGGAGCAGGAGGAGATTCTGCTCAACGAACTCGGAGACTACGACCCGTCCCTCTTGGAACGTCCTCGGCTTCGAATCGGTTCGAGAGCAGATGTGGCTGAGCAGGAGGTGGTTGACGCCTTCGACGGTCTGGTGGTTTCAGCGGTGACCGGACGAGGGACAGACGAACTGCTCGGCAAGCTCCGTCAACTGGTCGAGCTCGCCCGTGAGGAGACCCTCACCCATGACGAGGTTGTCACTCTTCGACCGGTGCCAGAAGGCATTCACATCTCCCGCTACGACGACGGGTCCTATGTGGTCGAGGGGCGAGAGGCTGCCCGAGCTGTGCGATTCTCGGACCTGACCAATGCATCAGCATTGGAGGTTGCCATGGAACGACTGGCCAAGCTCGGGGTGGACAAGGCCCTCGCTCGGGCCGGGGCCCGGACTGGCGACGTCGTCCATATCGGGAGTTTCAGCTTCGACTACGAATCCGAGGTCGCTCTCCAGGTCCAGCCATTCGACGAGGCGACATCATCTAGGACGCGCTCCCGTGGTGGGTCAGAGGAGTCTGGCTGGGGAGATGCCGACTGGTCGGACGAGGTTCGGGAGAACGCTGATGTGGACGACGGCGATGTGGACGACGGCGAACCTAGCGAGGATGATCTGGACGACTTCGGCAAGGAACCTGATGACGTTGCGGTCGGCGACATCGACGAGGACCCTTCATGAGAGTCGTCGTCAAGATCGGCTCCTCCAGCCTGACCGATACCTCCGGAGGCGTTGACCACGCAGCGATAGAGCGGCTCTCTGAGCAACTTGGAGTGGCCACGAAGGCTGGTCATCAGATTGTGCTCGTCTCATCGGGCGCTGTTGCATCGGGGCTACCTGTGTTGGGTCTGGCCAACGGTGTCAGACCGACGGATACACGCACGCTCCAGGCCATCGCCTCAGTTGGTCAGGCGCGACTCATGCACTCCTGGAACGAGGCCTTCTCGTCAGAGGGACTGATTGCCGGACAGGTTCTGATGGCCCCACGCGACTTCATGGTTCGCGCCCAGTATCTGCAGGCTCGGGGAACACTCGAGAGGCTCATCGAACTCGGTGTGATCCCCATTGTCAACGAGAACGACACGGTCGCCAACGATGAAATTCGTTTCGGTGACAATGATCGCATCGCAGCGCTGGTGGCACACCTGGTCTACGCAGACCTGCTTGTAATGCTTACTGACATCCCCGGTCTGATGGATGCAGACCCTCGCTTTGACGACAGCGCCAGCCTCATCGAGGAGGTCGAGGAGGTCGACGCCGACCTTGAGGCGCTCGCCGGTGGGGCTGGAACCGTCAGAGGCAGCGGCGGCATGGCCACCAAGCTTGCTGCTGCGAAGATGGCGAGCTGGTCCGGGGTTCGAGTGCTCATCGGTTCGGCGTCCCGGCCCGGGATCGTGATGGACGCGATCAACGGAGTGTCGGGCGTCGGTACGTCAGTGAAGGCACTCGATAAGAGGCTGTCGGCCCGCAAGCTGTGGATCGCTTTCGCCGTTCCTGCAATGGGAAAGCTGGTCGTCGACGCCGGCGCCGCCAAGGCTGTCACCACCTCAGGACGGTCGTTGCTTGCCGCTGGGGTAATTGACGTGGTCGGGGATTTCGCCGAGGAAGATGCAGTGGATGTGGTCGATGAGGACGGAGCGCTGCTCGCGAAGGGGCTCACCCACCGCTCAGCCACAGCAGTGCGAGCGATTGCCGGTCGCCGCTCGGATGAACTCACCTATGGGTCGGGTGAGATCATCCATCGCGACTCACTAGTCATACTCGCCTGAGGCTGACAGGGGTCAGCCGTCGCCGCTCGAAGCGGCTTGCGGACCCAACTCCGGTGAGGTGTCAGGGTGAGGTATCAGGGGACGACAGGCGGTGGAGGGGGAGACGCCGATTCAGGTGCGGGACTCGGGGCGGGGGCACCGGGAGCGGCGGAGGGGGTTCCACCGGGAACTCCTCCGGCCGTGGCGGTCTCTCCAGCGGGAGACGTTGCAGCGGGAGCCGCGGCCTCGGCAGCCGGAGCCTCAGCAGGCGTGTCGGCGAGGCCCAGCTTGGAACGCAGTTCCGAGAGTCGCGCCTGGGCCTCAAAGTTCACCGATGCCTGTTCGACCTCGATCATCTTCGACTCGACCGACATGCCCTGAATCTCGGCCTTTCCCTTCGCTTTGGCGTAGCGGGCCTCGATCTTGTCCCGAACCTCTTCCATGGTGGGGACGTCCTGGCCGACGGTCTCCGACAGCGATGACATCGCCGTGTTCATCTGCTCCTGCATCTTCGCCTGATCGAGTTGCGAGAGCAGCTTCTGGCGCTCGGAGAGCTTCTGTTGGAGCACACGTGAATTCTGCTGAACAGCAGCCTTGGCCTGATCGGACGCCTGGGCGGCGTTGAGCGCCATCACCTTGAGGCTCTCGACCTCCTGCTCCTTGGCGATCAACTGAGTTGCGAACGCCTCGGCTGCGCTGTTGAACTCGGTCGCCTTCGCAACGTCATTCTTGCGGGTTGCCTCATCGGCCATGATGAGCGCCTGTTGGGCGTTGCGGTTCAGCTTCTCGAGTTCCTCAAGAGCCCTGTTGAGCTGGATCTCGTTCTGCTTCTGATTGGCGATCACGTTCGCCGCCTGTTCCTTCAGTCGCCGGTGTTGCTCCTGGGCCTCGGTGATGGCCTGCTCCAACTGGATCTTCGGGTCGGCCTTTTCGTTGAACGAACTCCCCAGCTTTGCGCCGAGGTACTTCCACCACTTCTTGAGAGCCTTGAACATCCTGTGGATCCTATTTGAAGCGACGGATCATCGGCTCGAACCCTACGGGTCTGAGAACGACGATCGCGCCGACGGTTGTTAGGGCCGCAACCGCCAAGGCGACGACCAGGTTGACTAGATGGGGTAACGAGTTGGGCAGAGCGACCGCCGTGACCCACAGGGCCACTGACACGATCCCAGCCGTGGCACAGACCCTACCGATCATCAAGGCGGATCCCTCGCCCCACAGTCCAGGAATCTTTCTCGTGAGAACGACCAGCGCTGCACCAGACGCTGCCCAGTAGGCGATCGAGTATGCGGCGGCCAGTCCCGACTCTCCGATGAGTGCGACAAGAGGCAGGACGAGAATGACGTTGAGAGCGTTCTCGCCCAGATTCAGATAGAACGGTGTGCGGGTGTTCTTGCGGGCGTAGAAGGCCCGTACGCAGTAGAGGAAGACGGCGAACGCCGGCAGCCCGAAGGCAAACCCGTTGAGCATCGCGAGTGTCTGATCGGTGGCGTGAGCGTCGAACTCGCCGCGCTGCAACAGGACGGCGATGAGCGACCGGCCGAAGAACAGGTATGCGGCTGCTGCTGGAATCATGAAGGTGAGCATCAGGCTCAGACCCTCACGGAATTTCTCGGCGAACGCGTGGTCGTCCCCGGCGTTCGCGTGGCTGGCCAGTTCGGGCAACACGGCTGTCATGAGTGACACTGCGATGAGGCCATAGGGGAGTTGGAAGAAGATGAACGCGTACTGATATGCGGACACCGCGCCAACACCGGCGCCGCGGGCAAAGGTCAAGATGATCAGGAGCGCGACCTGATTGGACACCGCGAATCCGACAGTCCACCCCGATAGCCGCATGATGGCCTTTACTGATGGGTGGCGGGGGCGGAAGTCCCAGCGGAGCCGGACATCAGCGCGTCGAAGAGCGGGTAGGAGAGCAACGGCCATCGCTGCAACGCCGGCGGTTGTGCCGATGCCCAGGATGTAGACGGTGCGGGTCTCACCTGAACCTGCCGGGGTGAACTTGTAAACAGCGAGCGCTGCTGTCGAGATGACGATGTTGGTGAGGACAGGTGCGAACGCGGGCGCGGCGAATCGTCGGCGCGAATGCAACAGGGCTGTGGCTAACGTGGTCAGTCCGTAGAAGAACACCTGGGGGAACAACAGCACCAGGAAATCGGTTCCGACTCGGATCTGATGCCGGTACTCGGCCCCATGCAGCGGAAGCGCGAAGAGTCGGTTGATCACAGGGGAGAGCAACACTGCGATGACGGTCAGAATCGTGATGGCCGTGAATCCGACGCTGACCATGACTGACTCTGCATTGTCGTCGGCGCCCTTTAGTGAGTCCTGATGGGCCTGAATGAACAACGGCACCAGGGTCGATGACAACACCCCGCCGATCACGAGCTCATAGATGATGTTCGGTGATGTGTTGGCCAGGTTGTAGACGTCCGCCAGGCTGGTGAGGCCGAGAGCGGCGGTGAGCGCTGCTACCCGCATGAGGCCCGTGACTCTGGAGAGGGCGGTGCCGACGGCCGGGACGGCGCTTGCCGCTAGGAGGCTTCGCGACTGGTGGGCGGTGGATACATCGGCCGTGGTGGCACCGTCGGCCGCGTTCGAGTCCGCCGCGTTCGGCTGTCTCGCGGTTGCTTCGTCGATGGCGGTTGCGTCGTCTACCGCCATCGAGTCAGTCGATTCCTCTCCCGTCACCACTTCCGCCACTCAGAACCCGCTGCCTGTACCGCTCGATGTCTGACCTGGCGAGCTGGTCCGGCCACTCTGGTCCATCATCGCCGCTGATGGACCAGAGGCCATCAGGCCGGATTGGTCGACGCCTTCGGCGGAACGGGTCTCGTCTATGGCCTGGCGCAGAGTCTCCATGTCACTCACGATTGCCTCGACCTCGTCACCGAGACCGCTCACGCCCTCGCCGGATGCCTGGGTGACAGAGAGTTCGAGCGACCTTGCGACCATCTCATCGATGCGGGCATCGAGCAACTTGAGGCGTTCATATGTGTCCCACGTCGTGGAGTCGATCCG
>CAUJEC010000178.1 GCA_963169245.1 Actinomycetota bacterium | reverse complement strand
ATCCCGTCACCGGGCAACGGTCCCCCGTCCGTGATGATCCGCCAAGGCGTACGGCAAGCGCCGTCTCGGGCTGGTTTGTGAGATCTCGCCGGCATCGTCAATGTTCGACTGGCGAAACAGGGCGCTCGAGTTGTTGTTTCGACGTGCCGTCATACGCCTATACCTGAACGTATGACAATGCTGAGTTTTCGGATCGATAACACCCAGGCCGACGCGGCACGGCAATGGGCCGCATTGGTTCGGTTGTGGGCGCGGCCTCGACCAGGGCCCGTCGTGGTCCCTCCTCCGAACTGCTGCTTGGGCGCGTCGCAGTTGCGCCTGCCTTCAACCGAGTGCGGATTCGATGTCGGTCTGGGTGAAATCGGTTCCTTTGAACAGCAGTGGTACTCCAGCGATCGACGCTGTCGCGTACGAGCGGCAGTCGCCCAGGTTGAGGGCGGCTGGGTGTCGGCCTTTGCCGAATCGTTTCCATGCGGCGAAAGCGGATCTGGAATGTTCTTGATCGAAGGGCACGATCTCGATGGCCGCGTCGATCAGGGTTTGCAGGTCACGGGTGGCGTCTGGCCCCTGGCGAGCCTCGACGACGATTGCGGCTTCGGTCAACGATGCTGCAGACAAGATCGAGTGTTCTCGCTCGATCACTGCCAGAAATGCTTCGGCCTCAAGTTCTCCTAGGACGATGGCCACCACAGCCGCTGTGTCCACGGCTATCACTGTGGCAACCCGGCCTGGTCGTATCCGATGATCTCCTCGGGGGACCTGGTATCGAGTGTTGCTCGTGTTCGACCACGCTCGATGATTCCGTGAAGGTCACTGGAGGAGCGCTGCCTTCGACGTAGAGAGTTGAGCCGTTCTTCAACCGCGATGCGGGTGGCAACTGTGATGGACTCGCCAGTCAGCTCAGCCAGTTCACGCACCAGGCGGTCCGTTTGAGGGTCCTTGATGTTGAGAGCCATGCACACAATTCTACAAACCAGTGCGCTCTATGGTGGATAGATATAAAGAAATACCTATGAAAAGGAAGAACCCGAGTTGCGCCAGTGCTTGCGTCACTCTGCGAGGACGTAACGCGCATGCCAGTGGCATCTCTGTGATTGGCGACCTGATCAACGACGTGATCGCAGGCGTCTACCCGGAGGCAACCCCGATCGTTGTCACCACGGAATGCGACGGCCCCGACGATGGGCCGGTTCTGCAACGAGCGTTCAATGGCATCGGTACGACCGGCGACCTCACGCATGGCCCTGCCGATGACGTCACCCCTTTGGTGGTACCACTCCATCCTCGGCGCTGCGCGACGATCTCGGCGTGGCGGATTCCGTTCTCAGCAAACACCTGAAGGTCCTGCGAGACGGCGGATAAATCAAGATCGACAAACCCACAGGTCGAGAACGAGTGAGAACTTGGATTGAGTTCACTCCAGCCGGTCGGGATGCCTATACGTCCCACGTGCTGGCGTTGAGGGAGATCCTCGGTTGAACTCACTTCCTCCAGGTCAGTGGATCTGCAGCCCGCAGTAGCGCTCGAACGCATCGAAGTCACGGTCGTGGTGGAGCACATATGCGCCGTGACGTAGGGCTATGGCTGCTATGAGCGCAGTGGTCAGCGCTCGGGGTGTCATGCCGTTGCTGCGACATGTCCGGTACAGCGAGGCCGCAGTCTCAAAGTCGATCGGCTCGCAGCCTAGGTTGGCACAACGCGCAAGGAGGCCGCGTAGTTGACCGAGGTGTCTGTCGTTGCGTGCTCCCGCCATGATCTCCATGCGTACCGGGTCACATGTGTAGGTTCCCGATGAGATCAGCGAATCGACTTGTTCACACGCAGGCGAGCCAGTGTCACGAAGGAACTCGATCCATGCCGATGAGTCGATGAGGATCACTGGACTGTTTTTGCCCGCATCTCATCGAGGTCACCATCCCACCCCGATCCACGCAGCGATCGTGCCTCGTCAGTGTCGAGAGCCTCACCCGCGACGAGTCGGAGGGCGTGGTTGACGGCATCGCGCTTTGTGCGCAGGCCGAATCGTTCCATCACAATCCGACAGGTCTCGTCATCGATGTCGATGTTTGTGCGGGCCATACACCAGTTATACACCGTATGTGTGAGTTCGTGATGTCGGCCTGGCGGTGACACCGGCCGAGTTGTCTGCCGAGCGCTCAGGCCGCTTCCTTCGGCACCAGGAACGCGAGTCCCCGCTCGACAGCCCTCTCGCAGCCCTTGGCCACCCCGGCGGGACTCGGTTCGGCAACCCACGAGTAGTTGGCCGAGATCACAGGCTTTCCTGAGGCTGTCAACGTCACGATCTGCAGGTTCTCCCACTTCTGGGAGCTGTCGTACTCTCCGCCGACGGAGGATTCAGTACAGGTATCGGTGTTGGACGTAGCGGAACTGCTCCAGATCCCATCACCCGATGGGGCGAGCGCGGCAGGCGCACCGAACCATGAACCGAGTATGTACGAGCTGTCCTCGCCGATGAAGGTAACGGGGTCGTTGAATGTCAGGATCACACCCTTGGGTCTATCGGCATCGGGTGGAGCGATCTCGGCGATCCACATGGATGCCCAGTACTCGCCGGCCAACGACGGCGGGTTCTCGACAAAAGCGCCCAGCGGCGACGCGGCCATCACGAACTTCTCCGAAAACGTTTCGCAACCCGCTGCCGCTCCCTCTGGAGTTGCGGTCGCAACCATCTCTCTTGTGCCGTGCATTGCAGCAGCAGATGAATCTGACCCTGCGGTGAACTTCAGAACACCTGTGGTCTTCAGGTCATAGCCGTGCTCCACCACTGCGCCGCCTTCCGCAAAGCACTGTGAGGGCTCGGTATTGGAGTAGCTGTAGGTCTCATCTGTTGCATTCCATGACATCGTGAAGCCCGTCATTGGCCCCGGGTCTGGTGCCCCATCTCTGCTCGGCATCTCTGTGAGGTATGCGCTGCCATCTAACCCTGCCCCCGTCACCTCCAGGTCACACGGACCGCTCTTGCACGT
>CAUJEC010000177.1 GCA_963169245.1 Actinomycetota bacterium | reverse complement strand
CGTTCGATCTTTCTGTTTGCAAGGCTGAAGGACAGCGATCGAGCATTCTGGTTCCTTGGCCCGGCCAACTATCGAGGCCACGTCGGCGAGAAGCCGATGGCAGTGACTTGGGAACTCGAAGTACCCCTGCCGGGAGACCTTTTTGCGGCGTTCGCTGCTGCCGTGCCCTGAGGCAGACGCAACATTCCGAGGTCCGGCCCTGGCCTAGCCCCTCGTGGGGTACCTGTCCCTCAGAAGTGCGAGGTAACGCTCGGCGGGTCCCCGGTCACGTGAGACTGGACCTTGTGATTTTGGTTTGACCCAGCCGTTGCTCATATCAACGTGACCTAGATCGAAGACGCCCTCGGTTGGATTCGCGAGTGTGCAATATAAGTATCGCTTGCCTTTACCGGTCCAGATGCTCCCGATCATCGCGGTGGTGTAGATGCGTCCGAACATGCCGAGAAGCCGTCCACCCCGGACATCTATCGGAAGTTTCGGCAGGTCTGACGGCTTCAACTCAACACCCGTGGAGGTTGCCGCCGCCAGGACCGCTTGGGCGAGGTTGTCATCTGGGTGAGTGAGACGGATGCTCCCGCTGAGCAGGTCCTTCATCCCGAGTTCCTCGCCGTGTTCGTCCTTTAGGTAGACGTTGTGCTTGCCGTGCTTCCGCCATTGGTTCAGGTACAGGAACCTGTTGGCGCGATTGAACAACTCGCTTGGTTCGACGCCATCCACAACCTGTAGGCCTGAGCCCAGAGCAGGACTTGTTCCCGATGCAGGAAACGCCTCTATCAGTTTGGCGAGCATCGAATCGACCTCAGCAGAGGTGAAGACCGTGGGTGTTTCGTTGATCTCACGGAACAGGGCGTCGAGCCCGAGTATGCCCGCCGTTCCGACGAACTGTGGCTCGAAATCGGGTTGTGTGGTGATCACAAGTGCCTGATTGATCAGTACGTTGTCGCCGACCACGCCTCGAATTGCCTGGGCTTGCCGGTCCAATTGTTCAAGCTCCCGTGACTTGTTCCATCCGGAGGCGTATAGCTGTCCGTTGCGAACCTCCAGTGTTGTGTTCCATGCCTTTGCGTCGAGAACGATGACAGCGCCTGGTCCGACGACAATGTGGTCGATGTTGCCGCCTCCGGGCATTTCACGGTCATTGAGCACGTGCCAACCAGCGGCAGTCAACGGAGCGAGCGCCTCGGCAACAGCGACCTCGCCGGCAGCTCCGTTTGCATAGTTCTGTTCAGCGCGCCGGGCATTGGCTAACTTTCGTTCCAAGTGCTCGGCGGCGCGTCCGGCCGATTCCGAAAGCTCCCGTGCAGAGTTCCCCGCGTCGTTCACACTCCTCCTCAAGAGTTGCAGTCTCAATCAAAGGCTATCCCCGTTCCACCAATAGTAGGGACGGGCTCTGTGCTGAGTCCCTGGTCGGCACAGGATGATCGCGACGACCATGTTGACAGATGCTGGCGAGCTCATCCGAGATGTTGGAGTAGGGATTCGTCCGGATCCCAGTAACGCCGCGACCATCCGCGAATACCCACCCACCGGCCAACCAGCTGATGAAAATCAGGGTCAATATAGAATGTGTCACCTAGTCCGATAGATGTCGCGGCGATGATCGATACGTAGCACGATGACCGTTCTATTCGGCTCGTCTATGCGGTACAGAACCCGGTAGCTCCCACGCCGGGCGCTGTGGATGCCCACCAGTTCGTTTCTGAGAGCACGACCGACCTTGTGTGGGTCTTCGATCAACGAGGTCGTCAGGAACTCGATGGTCGCGGCGTTCACGGCCTCGGGCAGCGTTTCAGCAATCGCCCGGGCTGCTGGTTTGGATACGACGAGCTCGTACAGCTCGTGGCTCATTCGGGCACGGAGCGGCCTAGTGCTCGCACCGCATCGACACCTCTCACGACTTGGCCTGCAGCCACTGCTTCTTCAGCTTCGATCAGCTCACGAATCGCTTCGTGATCGCGTAGAAGCTCAAGTGTCTCTTCGAGGCTTTCGAGGTCGTCCGGGCTGATCAGAACTGCGGCCGGGCGACCATTGCGGGTGATCACGACTCGGTCATGTTCGCGGCCGACTCGGTCGACGAACTCCGATAGTCGATCCTTCACGTTCCGCAACGAGTCGGTAGCCATGGCTACAATTGTGCCACGCTCTCTTGAGGGACACAGTCGGTCAGCGAGACCCGGGCGGGCAAGACCACGACGGCGCCAGCACAACAGCGGCTCGTCTCGGGTGCGGTGTGCTCACTGTCGTTCCGATTACTGCGAATGTTGATCGCATCTATCAGTTCTAGGTGTTGCTGCCTGCTGGGATCAGCGGCCTCGGGCGTTGACTTCGAATCTCCAACGGGCTGGCCTTGCTGGCAACGTTTTGTTGGAGGCGGCGGTGACGGGCCTGTCGAAGGATTCCGTTGCCGTACCGTTGGGTCTGGAACTAGTCGATCGCGCTTGGTTGGGCGACGATGAGCTGAGATCCCCAAATCGCGACGTAGGCAGCGCTACTCCGCATCTGATTGATGCCCAAGTGCTCTAGGTGATGCAGAGCCGTCTGCGGCACGGCGACCCGGGCATCGCGGCCGCCCTCACAGTCAGATCGCTGCATCTGCTGCTAGAATGCATGCATGGCTTCGATTACGGTGCGAGATGTTCCTGATGACACGCGTGACGAGCTTGCCTCGCGTGCGGCCAGGTCAGGTCGGTCCCTGCAGGAGTATCTGCGCATGGAACTGATCAGCCTGGCGGATCGACCTGACCCAGAGTTTCTGGCTCATCGAATCAGCGAGCGGAAGCAGCGCACAGAGTCGACTCTATCGGCTGCAAAGATCATCAGGCATCGGGATGCGGGACGCCGATGACGCTTGTGGTCGACGCATCGGTGATTGTTGCTGCGCTGGTCGACTCCGGACCTGTCGGAGAGTGGGCGGAGGCGCTGTTGACCCTGAATCTGGTCGCGCCACAACTGCTCCACGTGGAGGTCGCGAACGTGCTTCGGCGTGCCGCCCACTCAGGGGACATCAGCGAGGACACGGCATCACTCGCTCATGTCGATCTACTCGACCTGCGCATTGACCTTGTTCCATATGAGGTTGTAGCGGCTCGCGTCTGGGACCTCCGCCACAACCTAACCGCCTACGACGCGTGGTATCTCGCTGCGGCCGAACTCATGGACTGCCC
>CAUJEC010000176.1 GCA_963169245.1 Actinomycetota bacterium | reverse complement strand
GAAGCCGGTCAATATCGTGTGACGGCAACTGTCACCACGCCCGGCTACACGGGTTCGGACACATATGACGTGACTATCTCGCCGGCGACTCAGGTCGTCACGATGAGCGGCGTCGATACAACCGCCCGAGTAGGAGAGGTCGACACGATCGTTGCCTCGTCGTCTGCGAGTCTGGGAACGACACTGTCGATCATCGAGGGAGCGGGAACCGTCTGCAATCTCAATGGAACAGCCCTAACGATGGTGGGGGCTGGAGACTGCCTGATTCAGGCTTCACAGGCGGGCAGTCGGAACTTCTCCGCTGCTGCGTCAACCATGAGGATCACGGTGTCAGGCGCCGCGGCGCCCGTGACCCCGACGACCCCTGCGACTCCCGTGACCCCTGCGACTCCCGCATCGCCTAGCGGTGATCTGGGCAACGCTGGGGGCTCGGCTGGCGCTGGCGCCGGGGACTCCGCCGGTACCGGCAATCGCAGTTCCTCGGGTTCGGCGGGTGATGCCGACGCGAAGTTAGCGTTCACTGGTGCGACACTTTGGTACCTGTTCCTCCCCGGAGCGGCCATGACGATTGGCGGTGTGTTCATGGTTCTTGGCGATCCGCGACGCAGACGACAGACCCGCAGGGTGGACTGACCCGCACGGTTGACTGGCCAGCACCGTCGCCTCGGAGGTTCAATTCCGAACCGCTGGAAGATGAGAAAGCCCACCTTCGGGTGGGCTTTCTCGCGTCAGGGGAGTTCGGACAGCTCCGCACACAGATCAGGGAAGTCCACGACAAGGAACGGGTCGGAACAAACGCTGACCCAGTCCACGGGATCTCCTTTAGGCTCGGACCGTCGGCCAGTTCTATGACCGGCGAACACGCAGACCCGCCAACAAGACAGGCCCAGCCAACAAGATAAGGAGCCGAGATGATCGGACCCAACCGTGCCACGCCGCCCAGCCCCTATGACTACCTAGCAGCGGTGCCATCGTTCACTGTTACGAGTACGGACATAACCGACGGTAAAGCGATCGATCGTCGATTCGTCGCAGACGCCAACTTCGGTCTCGATGGAGACAATGTGTCACCGCAGCTTCATTGGGAGGGATTCCCGGCCGAGACCCGCAGCTTTGCAGTCACATGTTTCGATCCTGATGCTCCGACCGGAAGCGGCTTTTGGCATTGGGTCCTCTTCGACATACCGGCTGGTGTGAACGAACTGGCAACTGGAGCCGCTTCGGGTGATCTCACTGGTGTTCCTGCTGGCGCCATCCACGCACGCAACGACACAGGCAACGCACTTTACGTCGGACCATTCCCTCCAGCCGGACATGGCCCACACCGTTACGTCTTTGCTGTCCACGCCCTCGATGTGGAACAGCTCGGCCCCGATGCTTCTGCGCCGCCGGCCGTCATCGGCTTCAACGCCTCGGCCCATGTGCTGGCCCGGGCAGTTCTTACCGCAACCTTTGAAGTCACAGGTTAATTCTGGTCAGTCGAAGCGCCTGATGATCTCGGGATCATCTAAATCCAGTCCGCTCCACTTTGGCTCATCCGTGGCCGAAATGCCTCTGGGTGACAAAGGTCTATTACTCCGGAATTTTCTTCAACGGTCGAACCGTCAATAATTCCATCCTTCAACAATTCATCGAACGGGGGTTCAAATGGGGCTGATGACGGAGCGGGACGCTGGAAAGCGGGCCGACGCGTCGATTCGCGTAAGGCATCCGCGAATGCGTTCCGTAGTTGGAGTGGCCCTGTCGATAGTGGCTGTGATCGCCATGGTGGCATCGTGCGCACCTGCCCCGCCGGCGATGACACCTCCTCGAGCTTCGACGAGCCGAGAAGGGTATCGAGTCCTTGCCGGGCTCGAGCAGATCTACGTGATCGGTGCCAAAGAGGGCGACCAGATCGAGGTCTCCGCTCCGAGCGAACCGACAAGGTCTGGTGTTGCTGATCGACTGGGAAGCCTCGCGATCCGGGATCTGACCCAGGGGCGCACCTACACGGTGACCAACGAGTCTTCGGGATCTTCGGTCTCTACAACAGTTCTCGTTGCGGATCAGTCGCCACCGCGATCCTTCTATGAGGCGACGACGATGCGCGAGGGAATGAACTACATCCCCATGCGTGACGGGATCACAGTTGCAGCAACTGTTCGTCCCCCACTCGGTCAGTCCATGGCGGATGGTCCGTTCCCGACGGTCATCGAGTACTCGGGCTACCAGATCGCAGCACCCGATGAGCCACTCTGGTCCAAGCTCGGAACATTGGTCGGTCTTGAACCAGACCCACTAGCACCGTCTGGATCAACCGACGTCAGCAGTCTGCTGATGCGCCTCGCCGGGTTCGCCGTAGTGTCGCTGCAGATGCGCGGGAGTGGGTGTTCAGGCGGCGAGGCCGACCTGTTCGACTTGCCGAGTCGCTACGACGGATATGACGCCGTCGAGACTGTCGCCGCACAGGACTGGGTGGCCAACGGCAAGGTGGGGATGGTCGGCATCTCGTTCTCGGGCTTCTCTCAGATCGCAACAGCGGCGACAGAGCCGCCACACTTGGCGGCCATTGCCCCGCTGTCCTTCGTGGGCAGCCTCTATGACCTGGGTCATCCGGGTGGGATCTTCAACAATGGGTTCTCGCAGTCATGGCTCAAGGAGCGTCAGGAGAATGCCCGACCTGCTCCAGATCCGGGAGCACTGCCCTACGCCAACTACATGGTGCAGACCGACAAGAACTGCCGTGATAACCAACGCCTGCGGCTCCAGACCCGTGATGCAATTGCCATGGTCAAGGATCAAGACCTGATGGATCCCATCTACACAAGACGTGACTTCAGTCAGTGGATGTCGCAGATCAAGGTCCCCACATTTGCCTCACTCCAGTTCAACGATGAAGAGACCAGCCCCTACGCGATTCTTTCGGCAAGTTCGCTTCTGAGCGCTAATCCAAATGTGTGGCTCAACGTATCCAATGGTCATCATCGAGACGCAGTCTCTCCGGACACACTTTCTCAACTGTTCGAGTTCCTCGACATCTATGTAGGTCGACGCGTGCCACAGCCGAAGCTGCTGGTGAATCTGCTCAGTGACGTGGTCTTTGGAGAGGGAAGCGCGAAGCCCCCTTGGCCCGAGATAGCTCCGCCGTTGGAGCACCTTTTCGATTGGCCGGTCGAAGAGGCCCAGAGGCAGTTTGAGGCTAAACCCAGAGTTCGAGTTCTGCTCGGCCTTCAGAAAGGGGCAAATGAGGGGCAGTTCACGGGCGAACAGTTGCAATTTGAAGCTGATGAGTTCCCTGTTGCGGGTTCGACCGAGCGGACCTGGTACCTGGGGGCAGATGGCGCTCTCCTTGACGACGCCGGCGGCGAGGCCACGGCCACGTACCGGCCCGATCCCTCGGCGCGACCTGCCGTAACCGGAGTTCCCGGAAAGTCGCCGAGCGATCCGCCGACAGGGATCAAA
>CAUJEC010000175.1 GCA_963169245.1 Actinomycetota bacterium | reverse complement strand
AGCAACAACTGCCCTTCGAATATCCGTGGTTCCATCGGACTGATACGAGGCGATCCGTCACGACGAATGGTTGCGATCATGCACAGGTTCCCACACGCCTGATGTCGGCGTTGGAACAGGGCCGAAACCTGCGGCGCGGCCGCAACGAAGTCGGCCCATGGTGTGATGATCTCCGGAATGACGATCTTTGGCATGACCGCACGATACCGGTGTGACTCCCGTACCCGTGCTCGGTCGCTGACTCCCCCGAACCGTCGCATTTTGATTCAATGTTCGAACCACGACCCAACACGGAGACCACTATGACCAATCTCGCCTATGAGGAGTCCGGAGACGGTACGCCCCTGGTTTTCCTGCACGGAATCACGATGACCCGGGCGGCTTGGCGACCGGTTGTGGATCTGCTCAGCGACACATTCAGGTGCATCAATGTCGATCTGGTCGGCCACGGCGACTCCCCACGGACTGGGGCCTATGACGTCTTCACCCAGGCGAACGCAGTCGGGGAACTGATCGGGTCGCTTGGCCTTGACCGCCCACTTCTCGTGGGACACTCCTTCGGGGCCTTCACCGCAACCCTTCTCGGAGCAAACGCCCCCGTACGTGGCGTGGTGAACATCGATCAGGAAATGGACACCGCATCGTTCAAGCGAAAGATCGCGCCGTTCGAGCAACGGCTTCGTGGCGATGATTTCGTGGCAGCTTTCACCGAATTCGCCGAGTCGCTCGGCAGCGGATTGGTGCAGGACCAGTGGCAGCATCTGACCGCTATGGAACCTGACCCCGAGATTGTGCTCGGTGTGTGGACGATGGTCTTCGACACACCAGCAGCCGACCTCAACGCTCTCGTCGAACCCGTGCTCGCGTCGTATCAGGTTCCCTACCTGGCCATCTTCGGAAATCCGGTCTCGGACGAGGAACGTCGCCTGATCGGCAACGTCCCGGATCACACCATCGAGGAATGGGTCGGTCTCGACCATTTCATCCACCTTGTCGACCCGGAGCGCACTTCCCGACGAATCGCCGAGTTCGCCGCTGGACTGGGTTGACTCGCACCAGGACGCCCGAGTGCTACCGGATTGGGTTGACTCGCACCGGGCCACCTTAGCGCTGCCGGGTTATTTCTAGTTCCAACTAGAGATAATCTGCGTGGGGTGAACCCGCGTCGAAATATCGTGTTGGTGTTGCCGACCGACGGCTACAGGGCATCAGCGTTCCTTACTGCCGCGTCCAGGTTGGACCTCGACGTGATCGTGGCCATCAACGAGGCCCCGCCAATGGCATCGGAGATGGAGGATCGACTCGTTGTCGTTGACTTCGACACACCCGAGGCCAGTGCATCAAAGATCGTTGCATTAGCCGCGCGTCACAACTTCGATGCTGTCGTCGGCGTCGACGACCAAGGTGTCCTCACTGCCGCCCACGCCTGCGAGCTACTCGGCCTGCCACACAGCCCCCCAGACGCAGTGGCGGCCACTCGGGACAAGGCCGACATGCGATCGATCTTCTCCGCCTGGAACATTCCCCAACCGCGATTCCAAGTCGTTGCCCACGGCGCGAGCGTCGCCGAAGCCGCCAGCGAGGTTGGCCTGCCCTGTGTGGTCAAGCCTGTTTCGCTGTCCGCGAGCACCGGAGTCATTCGGGCTGACTCTCCGGCCGACGCTCAGAACACCGAATTCAGGATCAGACGGATTCTCCTAGAACACGGGCGACCAGGTGGAGAGCCGCTGATGGTGGAGGAGTTCATCGGCGGCCCCGAGGTGTCAGTTGAAGCGCTGATGGTGGACGGCAATCTCGAGGTTCTGGCCATCTTCGACAAACCCGACCCACTCGACGGCCCTTATTTCGAGGAGACCATCTACGTGACGCCGTCACGACTGAGCGACGCCCAGAAGGCAGCAGTGATTGACACAACCCGCTCAGGGTGTAGGGCTCTTGGTCTGAGCGCGGGCCCAGTTCATGCGGAGCTGCGGGTGGGACCAGAACGGCCTGACGGAACCGTCGCGGTAAAGGTCATTGAGGTGGCAGCAAGATCCATCGGTGGCCTCTGCTCACGTGTACTCCAATTCGGCTCCGACATCTCCTTGGAGGAACTGATTATTCGCAGCGCACTGGGAACCGGAACAGGCGGAATGCCCCTCACCGAGGGAGCCTCTGGGGTGATGATGATTCCGATTCCACGCTCCGGCGTACTGACGGGCGTGGACGGAACAGAAGACGCTCGGCACATTCCCGGTGTCACAGGCCTCGAGATCTCGGCCGCGATCGGGCGACCCATCAAAGCGCTCCCCGAGGGAGGCCGCTACCTGGGATTCATATTCGCGAGGGGCGAGACGGCTGAACTAGTTGAGGCCGCCCTTCGATCGGCACACGACGCTCTGACCATCTCGATCGGCGATCCGGATGCGGGGTCGACCGAGACACAGCAGCCCGACACCGCGTCGACCGAGACACAGCGGCCCGACACCCCGTCGACCGAGATCGACTCGCCAGTGGTGGAACCAAGGCCATGAGGATTCTTCTCATCTCCACCTACGAACTGGGTCATCAGCCACTGCACGTCGCCTCCCCCGCCGCCGCGCTCGTCTCGCTCGGACACGAGGTGACATGTCTGGATCTGTCGGTCGAGCCGTGGGATCCAGCCCACCTCGACGCAGTCGGGGCAGTCGGCATATCGGTCCCGATGCACACGGCAATGCGACTCGCACTTCGGGTCGCAGAGGCCATCAGAACAGTCGACCCCACTTTGGCTATCTGTCTCTACGGGCTCTATGCCGGCACCAGCCACGACGCGACAGTTGGCACACTGGCGGATCGGGTCATCTCTGGCGAGTACGAGCCGGCGCTGTGTGAGTGGGTGGGTTCGCTCGACCAGTCCGGCGTCAGCGGCGAGGCAGACGACGCAGGCGCAGGCGGCGCAGGCGCCTCCGGTGGTCCAGACGCGGGAGGCGCCCAGATCGTCCACCTCCAGCGGAACCGGTTCAACATCCCCGCACGACACCTCCTGCCGCCGCTCGACCGATATGCACGTCTCGCAGTCAACGGAACCCAACGATTGGTCGGCTATGTCGAGGCGAGCCATGGATGTGGTTTCAGTTGCAAGCACTGTCCGGTGCCCACCGTGTACGGTGGCCGTATCCGCATCGTCGGACTCGACACAGTGCTGGCCGACATCGACCAACTGGTCGAAGCAGGAGCAACACACATCACCTTCGGTGACCCGGACTTCCTCAACGGCGCACAGCACTCCAGACGAGTTATCTCCGAGATGCACGCTCGCCATCCGAAACTCACCTTCGACTGCACCACCAAGGTCGAACTCGTCCTGAAGCACCGCGATCTATGGCCCGAGTTCGCAGCGGCAGGATGTCTCTTCGTGGTCTCCGCGTTCGAGACGACCAACGACAAGATCCTCGCCATTCTCGACAAGGGCCACACCCGGGCGGACATGATCGAGGCGACCGGGGTTCTGCGGACCAGCGGTATCGAGGTGCGACCATCGCTGATGCCGTTCACGCCCTGGACAACTCTCGACGATCTGGTTGATCTGATGGACCTGGTGGAGGAGATGGATCTGGTCGGAAACGTCGATCCGGTTCACTACAGCATTCGACTACTGGTACCCGAGGACTCGCTGCTGCTCGACTCGCCGGCGATGGCCCCTCACCTGGGCGACTACTTGCCCGAGAAGCTCAGCTACCAATGGCATCCGATCAACGAGGCCACAGATACCCTCCAGCATAGGATCGCCGAAATCGTCGAAACCGCCGCAGCCGGCGACCAATCACTGGCGATCACCTACCAGCAGGTCAGAGCAGAAATCCGCGCAGCGGCCGGGCTCGGCGATGAACACTGCTGCGTGGTCCAGGAATCCATCGAGTCAGCAGCGAACCGACCGAGGCTTACCGAGGCCTGGTTCTGTTGCGCAGAACCGACCGACCTCCAGTTCGAGCCGATCAGCCACGGCTCATCCACGGTTGCCGCTACTTCGCCGCAGGCTCGTAGTAAGGATTCGTTCCCGCGGCGTGGTCGGTGACGTCCACGACCTCGAGAATCTCGGGGATCTGGTCCTTGAGTGTGCGTTCGATGCCGTTGCGAAGGGTTATCGATGACACCGCACACCCCTGACAACCGCCGCCCATCTTTATGAACGCTCTGGGCTCCTCCCACGCGCGCAGCTCGGCGAACCCACCATGTTGGGCAAGGCTCGGATTGATTACCTTTTCAAGAAGGGTGCTGATGCGCTCGGGTACTTCACCGGTCAGTTCGATATCTATCCCAGCGAGCGGGTTCGGACGGTTGGGGTTACGCAGAACCATCCCCGGACCACCATTTGACGGCAGGTCAAGAGTTGCCCCCTGAAGTCGTGCAACCGACTCTGCCGGAACGATCACACTCAAACCCAGCCAGTCGACCACCGAATCTTCGTCCTCGGCAGCGGCAATCTCATCGAAGGAGAGTTCGTATGCGTACTCGGGACCGCTCTCGCCTGTCACCTCGATACGAAGCCCCATCCTCGAGGCCTCGTCACCCTCCTCCGCCAACAGTTCCAAGACCTTTGCTCGGGCAGCGTCGGTATCCTACACGACCGGTTTCATTCGTAATCTCCACTAATTGCCATCTACAACATTTCTATTTGATCGATTTGCACCGGTGACAAAGGCGATGCGGGACGAGCCTGGTACGAAAACCGGCACTCGGCCACCCCTGCACGAGATCCGGCTCACAATCCGAGTGACGCCAGGCTCTCTGGCTCTATCAGGTCTGGACACCATGGTGGATCCCAGACGATCTGAAAGTCGATTCGGTCCTCTCCACCGGGGCCGAGCGCTCCGGCCGCAGCGAGGCGGGCCATCTCCGG
>CAUJEC010000174.1 GCA_963169245.1 Actinomycetota bacterium | reverse complement strand
CCTGGTCGAGGTGCCAGAGCCCCTGAGACCGGTCGGGCTTCGAACTTCCCGGATCGTCCTCGCGGCAGAGTCCTTCACGTCCGTAGCACCTTGTGCTACTGTCTGGTCTGTGTCAACCGAGATAACCCAGCGTGAACTACGCAACGACAGTGGTCGCATCATGCGTTCGCTTCGCGAGGGCGCGACATTCGTCGTGACCAGCCATGGCGAGCCAGTGGGTGAGCTGCTTCCGTTGCGTCGCCGCCGCTTTGTCTCCTCGGTGGCAGTATCGGAGGGATTCAGGGGAGTGCCTCCGGTCGAATCGGATCGATTCTTCAAGGATCTCGACTCAGTCGTCTCCCAGGATATCGACCCCCTTGCCTGAGCAACCTCGGCCTCGACCCCTCCGCGGGATAATCGACACGAGCGTTGTGATCGATCTTGAGCGATTGAACGCGGAGTCGCTACCTATCGAGATCGCTATAAGCGTGTTGACGCTCGCGGAGTTATCCGCAGGACCGTCTGCCACAACAGACCCCGCTGAGAGAGCACGCCGTCAGGAGCGCCTACAACGAACCGAAGCGACATTCGACCCGCTCCCCTTCACTGTTGACACCGCACGAGCTTATGGTCGCGTGTTCGCCGCCACCGTCGAAGTCGGCCGTAAGCCCCGAGGCGCGAGAGCCGTCAACATGCTCATCGCTGCAACCGCTCTGGCAGAAGGTCTAGCTCTGGTGACCCGCAATCCAGAAGACTTCGACCATCTCAGTGACATGATCGAAGTCGTTGCCGTCTAGCCCGACTCCGAGACGCGTCACTTGTCCGAGAGGACTCTACGCCGCTGGTCCCGGAGTTGTTCTGGGAACTCGCTGATGTATGGGTGCCGGAATTGGTTCGCACGCTCTGATTGGGGGGCTTGGCGGTGCTCGCTCGGCTCGGGTCGACCGTTGAGCGGCTGCGGAACCATCTACAACGGTTGCCGGCACAAAGGGCTTCAAAGACGGTGTTGGTAGGGACTGACGGTGAGGGACTGAATTGGTGCCTGGCTCGTCCGAGTGAATCGTTCGGCGACCAATGGTCTGTCGACCAACTAGGCGACCAGTTCTTTCTAAACGCTGTTAGGTGGAAGTCTCCTGGTTTGCACTGTGTGCGGGTGTAGGCCGGAAGAGGATGTCCATTACGGCTGGCGCCTGGAACACACGGTCGTACGAGCGACCCGTAATCTCCTCAAGGATGCCTTCCTCAACAAGCCTGCCTATCCCGCGGTTAGCCGCTTGGAGGCTCACGCCTTGCACCTCTGAGCATGCTTGACGGTAAGCATCGGATACTCAATATGCTTCTCTGTGACTTGAAGGGCAGGTAATCAATCTTCAGCGATCAAGGTTGAAATTGCAGACTTGAAATTCGACTCTCGGCATCCGTAGATCCAGCGCGTTTCAGCCATCTGAGGCAACTAGGAGGGCATCGGTGACCTGTGCTGGTTAGGGGAGAACTGGATTCAACCCTTCTCAACGGGTGTGCAGATGACGACGGGGATGTCGCGATCGGTGTTGTTCTGGTAGCCCTCGTAGCCCTTGTAAACGCTCGTGATCTGGGGCCATAGTTCGGACTTCTCCTCTGCGCTCGCCGTGCGAGTGACATATGCGCTCGTTACGCCTTGCGCGGTGATGTCGATAGTCGGGTTGGCAGACAGATTCTTGTACCAGTCGGGGTGATCGCTGTGACCTCCCTTGGACGCGATGATCACGATCCGATCCGACTCGAAGATCGGTGCGGTCAGCATCGTCGAACGGCGAAGTCCGCTGCGCCGCCCAGTCGTGTGGATCTCCACCGGCGTCATCCCGATCACTCGTTTGGGGAATCTGCCACCGCTGAGCCTGAGCGCGGCCCGATGTCCGTTCTCCAAGCACCACGAGCCGATTTCGAGGATCTTGTCAGGAGTTTTCACCGAATGAGCCTAGGTCGGGATGGTCTGGATTTGGCCAACCGAATTGCGGCCCCGGGCCTTCTAAAGGCCGAGTAGTTCCCGCAGACGGCTGACTCGCATACCAAGCCCCGCCTGATCCATGGGGATGCGTGCTTCCATCCCTTCCATTCGTTCGAGCAGCCTGAACAGGTCATCTCGACGCGTTGGATCATCGAGTGCCTCTCGTGGGGTTGCTCCACCAAGCGCCGGGATCGACTCATCGACCCAACGCTCCTCATGGCGATCCATTTGCTGACGCAATATTGCTTTCAATTCCGGGGCCAGTTCGGAAGGGGGCAGTTCGGAAGGGTCCATGAGTCCTGTGCCCGATAGCGGCGACTCACGGTTGTGCTCTGTCTGACCGAAGACATATTCCTCATAGGCCTCGTCCTCGCGGATGTCCTCGAAAGTGGACGACAGATGTTCCAACAAGACCGCGTTCGGCAACAGCTCGGCGATGATCGCCATGTCCTGCTCGGCGCGCTCGGCGCTGTTGGTTTCAATACGCAACTTGCCATTGCGCATCACGATGCTCGCCAGCACCGTCCGGCCACTCGCCGGCTGACGCAAGACCGAGTTCTGCGGCCGCCGTATCTCGGCGCCCGTCACTGTCCAACTCAAAGCGTTGATGTTCGTCGATCTGTGCCCAGCCGTTGGTCAGAGCGGCAAAGGCGGGGCCAAGAGCATCCGAGTTGAGTGTGTCGCTGAGCAGGTCGAGTTGTTGGATCGGAATGGTCCACGTTGTACCGTCAAGAAGAGCCCGCCGATTAAAGACGACGTCGACCAGTTCGTCCGGGGAATCTGGATCCGCAATCGTCACAGAGCTGATGTCATTCATCGAATCCATTACGGCGTCGATTCGCTCAGTCGGATCGGGTCCGAGTGCAAGACCCCGCCCAACCAACTTGGCTACAAGGGCATCAAAGCTGGTTGGCCCGGTCCTGAGTACCTCGACAATATGGTTACGGACACGGGCGGACGGATCGAGCCTGCTCATTGGAGCGACGATACCTGTTCAAGCGAGGATGCCAAGTCGAACGGCCCGGTCAGTCGAGCTCTGTTAATCGAGCGGCCGGTCGGTTGAGCTCCGCCGGTCGACGATCGCCCGGTCAGCCGAGCGAGGATGCCAAGTCGAATGGTCCGTCAGTCGCTGCCCCACCGGTCAGTCGAAGAGCGCCCGGATGTCCTCGGCGCTCAACGCTCCTGACAGTGACCCGTCGGCGTCCATGACGCTTGAGAACAGCGCCGCCTTGCGTTGTTGCAACTCGACCACCTTCTCCTCGATGGTCCCCGCCGAAACATAGCGGTAGACCATCACCCGGTTCTGCTGGCCAATACGGTGTGTTCGGTCGACCGCCTGGGCCTCCACAGCGGGATTCCACCAAGGGTCGAGCACAAAGCAGTAGTCGGCCTCGGTCAGGTTCAACCCAAACCCGCCGGCCTTGAGGCTGATCACGAACACCGGAACGTCGCCGTCCTTGAACGCCGAGATCGCCTGTTCTCGCTTGCGGGTCCGACCGTCCAGATAGGAGTACTCGATCCCCACATCATCGAGGCGGGCCCTGACCCGTGCGAGGAATCGGGTGAACTGGCTGAACACCAGCGCCTTATGACCCTCCGCCACAACCTGGGTGATGTCCTCAATGAGATGATCGAGCTTGGCCGACCCGACGCCCTCATGTGCAGGGTCAACCAGGCCAGGATCAAGGCTGAGCTGTCGTAACAGGGTTAGTGACTTGAGGATCTCAAAGCGGTTCTTCTGCATGTCGTCGACCAGGCCCAGCACCTTCTGTCGTTGTCGCTGCAACTGTGTCTGGTAGATGCGTGAGTGCTTTGAGTTCAACTCGATCTCAACGATCGATTCGATCTTGGGTGGCAACTCCTCGAGCACCTCACTCTTGGTGCGGCGACGCATCAGAGGCGAGATCCGTCGTCGCAGCGTCGCGAGCAGTTGGGGTGAACGACCGCTCTCGATGGGCTTCTGGTACACCTCGGCAAATCGCTTGGGGTCGGGATAGAGCCCCGGTGCGGTGATCGAGAGCAGCGACCACAGGTCCATGAGCGAGTTCTCGAGAGGTGTGCCCGTGATCGCCAGTTTTGTTCGAGCGCTGAGACGCCGGACGCACTGATAGGTCTTTCCCTTGTGATTCTTTACGAACTGCGCCTCATCGAGCACCGCCATGTTCCACTCGTGTGACTGGTAGTCGTCGAACTCGATGCGGAACAACGCATAGGAGGTGACCACTACGTCGACGCCGTCGATCTCCTCCGCGAGCGTGGTTCCCCGCCGCTTCTGTGATTCGGTAATTGTTCGCACAACGAGATCTGGGGCGAACTGGTTAGCCTCACGATGCCAGTTCTCGACAACGCTTGTAGGTGCAATGACCAGGAACCTGGCTGTCGGGTCCGCTTCCTTGACATGCAGGAACAGAGCGAGTGTCTGGATGGTCTTGCCCAGACCCATGTCATCGGCGAGGATCCCGCCGAGTTCGTGACGATGCAGAAACCCGAGCCAGTCGAGTCCCTGATGTTGATAGGGGCGAAGCGTCGCTTGGAGTCCACTCGGTGTCGCTATCGGGGTCGGAGCAGTTGCCTCGTTCAGTCGCCCGATGCTCTGTGCCCAACGGGCCGACTGACGCTCGATCACCCCGAGTGCGGCAAGTTCCTCCCACCATGAACTCTGGAAGCGATTGATGGTGAGTCGCCCGTCGCCGCTGACCCGATCGGCGAGACCCTGCGCCTCGGTGATCAAATCGCGGAGCCTGTCGAACTCGGGTCGGTCAAGGCGCAGCCATGTCCCGCTGTCGAGCACCATCAAAGGCAATCCCATGCTCAAGGCTGCAAACAGATCGGCAAACTCAATCACCTGGCCATCCACGCTCACCTCGACTGACAGGTCGAACCAGTCGGCCCGCTGGAGATCCGGTGACTTGACTGTGGCCTTCGCGGTGTCCGCCTTCGCGGTGCCTCTGGAGTCGGTGCCCCTGGCGTCGGTTGCGTCGTCGATGGCGAGCGAGATGAGCGGATCAGTCGTTGCCTCCCGCAACTCCGGCAGATCGCCCCGAACATCGATGGCGATCTGATCTCGTTCGATGAGCCACGGGACGACATCGTTCAACAACGCAACCGTGTCGTAGCCACGGGTCGTGGTCGGCCACAGTTCCCCGGCGTCAGCCCCCAGGGCGATCCGGCGACTCAGGGCCAGATGTTCGGGGAGCTCCAACTCCTTGACTGCTTGACGCTCAGCCGCCATATCGCGTCCCCTTGAGGAAAGGGTCCCCAGAAGGTGCAGACGCGCTCGGTCCCCGCGCATGTAGCGAGCCGCCCAGTGGATCGTCGCCCGCTCGATGCTCTCACGTTGGATGATCATCACCAGGCGGTCGAACAGCGACTCGGTCACTGTCACCGAACCGTCCGCTGAGCGGACCCGCCCGTGGCTTGCCAACAGCGGTGTGTAGACGTCGAGGAACTCGTCGGTGTCATCTGTGGGCACCACCACGGGAGGACTTGACGCGAGCTTCGATATCTCCGGTGAGAGCTGACGTTCCAGCAGGATCAGAGTAAGAGTCGAACCGTCGAAGTGGTAGAGCCCGTGAGTCGGCGATCCCACGACGTCGATCGTGACGGCGGCAGTGGCAGTCGCGGCAGCGGGGGAGTTGTCGGCAGATGTGGCGGCGTGGAGCCTGTCATGATCGAATACGGTTGTAACGACAATATTGCCATCCGCATCGGCCTGAAGGTCGATCTTCAGAGTCGCCGGCGTGGAGTCCAACTCGACCGCCGTTCCAGTGCTGGGACCGGGGATTAAGACCACGCCGCTATCAATTGCTCGCTGGAGCGCCGGCCAGATCTCCTCACCGAAGGACCCAAGGTCCCTCGACTGGCCAGCGCCGTAATAGTTCCCCTTGGACATCCTGGCGATCGTCGTGAGTGCCGCACCGTGGGATGGTTTGATATCTCGAAGCGAATATGCGGACGCATAGGACAGGTCGCTCCAACTGATACCGCTCTTGATCCATTTGCCCTTCGCCCCCATCTTCATTGGGCGAATCGCGACGTTGGTCCGGGGATGGGGGTTGTACTGCGTTGCCTTGGACGTCTTGAGGGTGAACTCGATCGCCAGGGGGCGAAGTAGGTCCTCGTTGTTGTCCGACTGCCTTATCTGGTCGAAGGAGGCTCTCCAGTTGGCTGACGGCTGGAACACTGTGAGCGCGGTAGCGGCGCTAGCTGGCGACTCGGTCGGGACCGTGCTGGTGATGTCGGTGGTCGTCGTAGTCAGGAGCATCTCGGCGTCACGGCGAGCCGTGAGGATCAGTGCAGCGGCGTGCTTGCAGTTGAAACCGACCGGACAACTGCACACTCCGTTGATCTGGATTCCTCTGCTGGTGGATTGCCAGTCGACATCGACGTCATAGGTCTGGGCATGGCTGCCCTCGGACTCGCCTGCCAGATGACCGACGTCCGACTCTGTCACTCGGACCTTCAGATCATTTGCGTAGCCGACACCACGTTTCAGCGAGCGAGGGTCGAAGTTCGCCCGCAGGACCACATCGGTCAGCGTCTGAATCCCTGAGGGTGCGTTCGATGGACGGTTCATTGGTAGAGGGGTGAATCGGTGATCGGGGCGGAATTGTATGGGGCGGGTCGCCAGCGTCTGATGGTCGGAGCCTGATGGCCAGAGCCTGGGTCAGAGTCGGATTGCGGCGATGATCACGGCGCCTACCGATGCGACCAGTCCGGCGTTCATCACCATCATGTGCCTGAGGCCATTTATCTCGCCCCGCAGTCCGGCGATCTCGCCCCGAACGCCGTTGATGTTGCCACGAACCTCAGCGATTTCGGAGCGGACGTCGGCGATTTCGGCGCGTAGGAACTCTTTGGTGACGGGTTCTTCTACGTCTCGCGCCGGGAAGTGCGACATCATCTCGCCGATTGCCTCCTCGCCGACGAAGTTGACGAGTCCTTGATAGATCTGTGACCTGCTGCTCTATGACAATGCCATCGTAGTTCCCCTCACTGTGTGACCGCCCGGTTGGCGGCGCAGTCACGCTGACGGATCACCTGGCGTCAGGCAACGGGGAACGCTCCCCGGCGGAACTGGCAGTCACTTGTCGTGCCATAGGCCGCTTCTCGACTGCCAGTTCGACGTGTGGGCTGGCGGCGCTGTGCGGTGTGGACGCGGGCCGGTGGCATGTCGACAGCCCACCACTCCCCGGCAGCTCGTCGGAGGATTCCATCTCAACAGCCTCTAGGCTCATCAGGTGCTCACGGGAGTTGTCGGATGAAGATCGCAGTAGTCGGTATCGGGTATGTCGGTCTGTCGAATGCCGTCATGTTGGCGCAACATAACGAGGTATGGGCACTCGATGTGGACCCTGCCAAGATCGACATGGTCAACGGCCGTCGATCGCCGATCATTGACGCCGAGATCGAGGAGTACCTGACGTCCCACGATCTCGACCTGGTCGCGACAGCCGACCCTTCTGCCGCATTCGACGGCGCCTCGTTTGTGATCGTCGCCACCCCGACCGACTACGACCCCGAGTCGAACTACTTCAACACTTCAACGGTCGAGTCGGTGGTCGCTTCTGTTGTCGAGGCGAACCCGACCGCGACGATCGTCATCAAGTCAACTGTGCCGGTCGGTTTCACCGATCGAATCCGACACGAACATCCTGGGACGTCGATCATCTTCTCGCCCGAGTTCCTCCGGGAGGGTCGAGCGCTTCATGACAACCTGCATCCATCGCGGATCGTCGTTGGAGGTGACGGTGCCCCTGCCCGGCTCTTCGCAAAGCTGTTGGCCCAGGGTGCGCTGGATGCCGATGTCCCCGTGTTGTTCACGAACTCGACCGAGGCCGAGGCGATCAAGCTCTTTGCCAATACTTATCTGGCTCTCCGGGTGGCCTATTTCAACGAACTCGACACGTACGCCGCTACCCACGGACTGGACTCGCGTCTGATAATCGAGGGCGTCGGACTGGATCCCCGAATCGGTTCGCACTACAACAACCCCTCCTTCGGGTACGGCGGGTACTGCCTCCCCAAGGACACCAAACAGCTTCAGGCCAACTACAGAAACGTCCCCCAGAGCCTGATCTCGGCAATCGTCGAGGCCAACACCACCCGCAAGGACTTCATCGCGGTCGACATCCTGCGCCGGCTCCCTCAGGTCGTCGGAATCTACCGCCTGACCATGAAGCAGAACTCGGACAACTTCCGCGACTCGGCCGTGCAGGGGATCATGAAGCGCATCAAGGCCAAGGGTGTCGAAGTGATCGTCTACGAGCCCGAATTGGCCGACGATACATTTTTCAACTCCCGTGTCGAGCGAGATCTGGAAGCCTTCAAGGCGCAGTCGGATGTCATCGTCGCCAACCGCCACACGGACGAACTGGCCGACGTCGCCGAGAAGATCTACACACGGGACCTCTATGGTCGCGACTGACCCAGCGGGTCCGGCGGGTCCGGACTGTGTGGCTGGCGGGTCCAATGCCAGCTCGGCCTACTTGGCAGTCATTCGTGATGCCATAGACCGCTTTTCGACTGCCGCTTCGGCGCGGGCGGAGTCGGCGCGGGCGGGGTGCGGGCTGGCGGCCTGCGGGCGGAGTCGGCGCGAGCGGGGAGCCTGCGGCCGATGTGGCACTACAACCCCAGGAGTTCCCTCAGCCGACTGGTTCGCATACCGAAACCTGCCTGATCTATCGGTAGGCGCTTTTCCATCTCTTCCATCCGGTCGAGCAACCTGAACAGGTCCTCGCGTCGGGTCGGGTCATCAAGCGCCTGTCGGGGAGTCGCTCCGCCTAGGGCGGGGATCGACTCGTCAACCCATCTTTCCTCGTGTTGATTCATCATCTGGCGCACAGCATCCTGGATCTCCGGTGAGGCATCGGCGATGTCCATCAGCCCGGATGAATTTCGATCATTGGTGTCTGTGACGACTTCGTCTTCGAAGACATACCGCTCGTAGGCAGTGTCCTCTCGAAGGTCATCAAGGCTGGACTGGAGTTCCTCCAGAATGGCTGCGTCCGGGAACAGTGACCCGATCAACTCGGCTGCCCGCTCGGCTCGTTCGATGCTGTTGGTGCTGACGACCAGGTGGTCGCCCGCCAGCGTCAACGTGCCGAGAACAGTCCGCCCGTCATCAGTAATGCGCCCGTCGTCAGGCGTGTCCGACCAGTCCGGCATGGCGTCGCTACCGCCGCCTCGGCCATCGGGCGGTGCGAGCCAACTCCACTCCTTGGCCGCAGTCGAGTTCGGGTCGGCTGGGTCACCGGAAACCACGGGTTCAAAGGTGTCGTCCAGAATCTGGCGAGCGCCCCCGGACTCACCGACGTCCCAGGTCGTCTCGCACATGACCATCTCGTCACCGTCGGTATTGCGCAACTCGGGCGGGCCTTCGGTCTTGGCGACAAGCGACAGCAACTGAAGCGCGGTCGGCTCAGAATCGAGCAATTCGATGAACGAATGCAGCGCGTGATCCGGAATGAGCGTGACACCGCCGAAGATCTGCCTCTCGTCACCGCCCACCGGCAGGGGGCGAGCGAGGATGTATCGGCCGGTCTTCATGCCTTGGGTTCCCAGCCGTTCGGTCACATCGACGACGTCGCCCGTGCGCACGTCCCGAAGCGTGAGGCCCTCATCGACCCGAACGTCGGTCACCTCGAACACCGAACGTTCGGCGAGCGCCCACTGCTCCGCAAGCATCGCCTCGTCAGACGGTAGAAGCGCACCCCGTTCGGTCAACCACTCGTCGAACAGTCCGTCCTCGGTCAGGACCGAGTCGGCGATCAACGGGTCGGTCTCCAACATCTCGGCCGGAGACATGTCAGTGTGCTGAGCCCTGATAAGGGCGTGTAGGTGAACGTCTCGGTTGTGACGCACCTCGAGCCATTTGTTCGACTTGCGGTACAGGGCGGTAAGGCGGGCGCGCAGGGGGATCTCATCAATGCCGGCATGGCAACGCTTGTACTTGCGCCCGCTTCCGCAGGGGCACGGATCGTTGCGTCCGACTGTGGGTCCGCTCGAGTTCAACATCTGCTCGATCAGCTTCAGATCGTGGAAATCCGGCGGTGCACCCAACTTGGTCAACAGGGCCTTCGCCTTACGCCACTCGCTACGGTCGAACTCGAACCAGGACTTGTCGTA
>CAUJEC010000173.1 GCA_963169245.1 Actinomycetota bacterium | reverse complement strand
AGAGCCGGAAAGCATCGTCTGGAGAGGCCGGTCCGGTACCAGCTCACCGTGTCGCAGTTCGGGGCCCAGGAGAGCCTGAGGTCTCAGGGGTGGACGATCCTTGCGGAATATCAGCCGTTCACCCAAGGTGAGCTCGCCAAGCTGGAGGTACTCAAGACCCAAGTCGATGATCTGGCGACATTGGGCCAGGTGAATGGCAATGCATTGAGGATCCACCGGATCGAACAGAGGATGGAGGGCATCAGAAAGGGTCGCGTGAGCCTGATCCTGGCTGGGCGGCCGCCGGGTTGACCAGCGGTTCTCTGACCGAGCTCAGCCCCCTAGGTACGCTGCGCCGAGCATTTCGGTATCCACCTCGTCGGCGCGGCCCATCCATGCGATGCGCCCCAGATCCATGATGATCACCAGGTCGGCCATCGCCAATGCTCGGCCTGCCTTCTCCTCCACGAGGATCAGAGAAGTACCAAGTTCCCTGAGTTCTGAGAGCGCGTCGAAGACCGTCTGCGATGCCATTGGCGACAGCCCCAGCGAGGGCTCGTCCGCAATGAAGAGACTGGGCGGGTTGGCCAGAACGACTGCCATGGCAAGTTGTTGTTGCTCACCGCCCGAGAGCAGGTCTGCGCTCTGGGCGTGGCGCTCGGCCAGTATCGGGAATCGCTCTCGAGCACTGGTGCGCGACTGGTCGTCGAGCAGACGGATCAACAGATTGTCATCGACGCTGAGTCCCGGGAAGATGCCCCGTGCCTCGGGAGCGAGGATCAGGCCCTGTCGAGCTCTGAGGTGGGACCCTGTTCCGGTGACGTCGGTGCCTTCGAAGGTAATGGACCCGCTCGTTGGCTCGATCGTCCCCGCGAGAGTGGAGCACAGTGTCGACTTTCCGGCTCCGTTGGCTCCCAGAATGGCGATCACCTCGCCCTTGGCCAGGTCGAAGGTGATGTCCTTGAGAACCTCCACGTCGCCGTACCCGGCCGAAAGGTTCTGGACTCTGAGGATGGCCTCAGTGGGGGAGCCCCCAGACGCTCCAGCGGCCTCAGATGCAGATACTTGTTCGGTCTGGGTGGGAGCCGCTTCGTCCGCAACGGTTTCGACCTCAGCGATCTTCGCCACGCGGGCGGAGCGACGTGCCTGTCGTCTGGTTGCGACCTGCGCGAGTATCCCGTCAGGCTCACGTGCCAACGCGATGGCACCAAGGCCGAACAGTGCGGCTGAGAGTTCCGGGCGAGCAATGAGTTCTCGTAGGCCCTCAGGAAGTGCCGACCAGGGAGCTCCCCAGGTGGTGCCGATCCCCAACAGAAGCACTGGCTGAATTGCGTACACCAGTCCTGCGATGACCGCACCACCGGGCCGTCGGATCCCGAATGTGACTGCGACAGCCAACCAGACCAGGCCGAGTAGCGGGGGAGCGCTGAGATTGGTCATCGGGCTGTTGACCAGAGCGAACCATGCCCCGGCGAATCCGGCCATTCCAGCGGATACAGCGAAGAGAACGAGTTTGGAGCGGAGCGGATCAACCCCAGACGTTGCAGCAGCAACCTCGGAGGAGCGAAGTGCCAGAAGTGAACGGCCGGTCAATGAGCGGTTCAGGTTGGTTACCAGCCACACGCACAACAGGACCACCATGAACAGGCACACGAAGAGGACTCGGTCGTTGGCGAGGTCGATCGGTCCGAGCGAGGGTCGAGGTATTGACCATCCCCGGGAGCCGTTACGCACGCCTTCGAGTTGGAACACGAGCCGATCGCCGATGAAGGCCAGGGCAAGCGTTGCCAGTGCCAGTGTGAGTCCACCGAGTCGCAGCGATGGCAGAGCTACGAGCACACCGACGAGCGACGCGACGACAACCGAGACGATCAGGGCGAACCAGAAGGTGAGGCGGCCGTTGTCCATGAGGACCGGAACAGTTGATGGCCACTGGTGGTTCACGAGCCACCCGGTGGCGAAACCGCCGACGGTCACGAAGGTTGCCTGGGCGAGGTTGATCATTCCTCCGATACCGGTGACGATCACAAATGACAGAAATACCATCGCTAGGACGAGGCCTCGATTGAGGACGCCTGTCCAGTATCCATTGGCCATGAAGAGCCCATAGACCACCAACATTCCGCCAGCGACGATCCATGGAGCCCGACGTCTCCACGGATTGAGGTCGATGTCGGCTCCGATGGTTGGAACGTCCTCGGCCACCGACCCCGCAGCGCGCCCCTGGCGTCCTTGGACGAAGAACAACAGGACGAACAACAGGATGAAGGGCACTGATGCTCTGAATCCAGAGATGGCTGCAAGAGCGGCGGGTGCGTAGCCGTAGACCACGTTCTGGATAACCCCCAGAGCGATCCCTGCGCCGAAAGCGAGCGGCACGGACTTCAGCTTCGCAGCCACTGCCGCGGTGAACGATGTGAAGACGATCATGTGGAATGTGAGCGCGGAGAGGTCGAACAGCGGGGCGATCAGCACGCCCGCGAACCCTGCGAGCATCGCCGAGAGTGCCCAGACGATCCGTGAGGACCTGTCGGTGTCGATTCCCCGGAGTCGGGCGAGTATCGGGCGATCGACACCTGCCCGGGTTTCGAGTCCGAGTCTGGTGTGTCGCATCAGGAACCAGAGTCCGGCTGCAGCGAGCGATGCGACGACGACTATGGCGAGTTGGTCCGAGTTGACCGAGATGCCTGTCGCTATGGTCCAGGACCGTGCTGGTGAGGGCCCTATTCCCGGTGGGCTGACGCCTGCGTCGCCGGCGACGTCGGGCATCTCGGTGCCGAAGATTGCGTTGATTGCGTCGATGACCAGGAACGCGATGGATGGAAGCGCGATCAGCATGCCGACGGTTCCCACGAGCCGTGCGGCGATCGGTGCTCGTGCGAGTCGTCGGAACAACATTGCGTCGAGAACGATCCCGAGTAGTGGTGCGACGACGACAATGGCGATCACTGCTGCTGGGAGGATCGGAAGTCCGAGCCCCCCAGCAGCAGTCGGTTGGTTCAACTGGAAGTAGACGAGCGCAGTGACGAACGCGATCGCGCCGTGTCCCAGATTGAATACACCTGATGTCTGGTATGTCAGAACCAGCCCGGACGCCATGATGGCGTACAGGCCACCCGATATGGCACCCGCGAGAACGAGGCTCAGGAACTGGCTCATGGATTCAGTGGCCCGTCCGTCAGTCGATCTTTATGTTCGTGCCGCAGATCAGGGGTTGGATCGGGTTGAACGCGTTGTTCTCGACCTGGGTCATGACGCTGCACGGAACCGGACGGTCGTGGTTCTCCGGCCACTTCGACTCACCGACAACACCTTCGGCGGAGTAGGTGAACCCGTTGTTGAGGGTCTTGAGGAACGACTCGACAGAGAGATCCTTGCCGGTGTTCTCCAGTGCCTTGATGAACATATCTGCTGAGTAGTAGCCGGCGACGAGCGCGAGGCTGAGCTTCTGGTCCGGCTTGATGGCAGTGACTGCTTCGAGGAGTTCCGCGTTGGCCGGTAGGGCAGGATCCATACCGAACTGGGTGTTGATGTATATGTCGTTGTACCCGGGGGAGCCGAGCAGAAGCGGGCTGTAGGAGGGGGTGACGATCATTCCCTTGAATCCACCCTTCTGAAGGGCGTCAGAGATCTTGGTGCCCGACAGTGACGCCTGAAGGTAGATGATGTCCGGGGCCTTGCCGTCGTTGGATGTGAGCAGCGAGGTCACGAACGGCGAGACATCACCTGGCTGTTCCGGGGGAGCAGGCAGCGACGGCTCAGCCGAGACGACCTTGAAGCCCTTGTCCTCCACCGAGGCGCGAAGCAGGATCAGTCCGCCTCGTCCGGCGTCGTTGTCCTCGCCGATGAAGGCGATCGTCTTGTCTGTGTCACCATCGAAGTAGTCGGCCAAAGCGGTGCCGAGAGCGTTAGAGCCGACCTTGAGCGTCGGATTCGTCACACAGCCTGTGATGCCGAACGTGGACTGGTTCTCACAGAACGCCGGGTTGATGCCGTAGCCGAACATCGGGATGTTGTTCTGGGCAACGTAGTCACCACCACCAAAACCGCCTGTCATGACAGGCAGCAGGGCGAAGACCTTGTCGACCTCGACGAGCCGCTTGACCAGATCCTGGTCCTTCGTCGGGTCGTTGTCGTCCTCCTCGGCCCCGATGAACTCGATCTGGCGTCCATGGACACCACCTGCATCGTTCGCCTTTTTGATCCGGGCTTCGACACCGATCTTGGCATCACCGAAATAGACGCCGTACTGGATTCCACCGACCTTGATCGAAGTGTCGGTTATCCCTCTCGTGGTCTTGGTTCCGGCATCAGCGGTGGTTGTGGACTTGTCTGCGGTGCCGTCGTCCTTGACGGACTTCGAGCACGATCCCAGTAGGGCCGTTGTGGCAATTGCCGTGGTCATCAACAGGAGCCGATGTCTCCTCATGATTCCTCCTTGGTTGTCAACAAAACTGTTGTGG
>CAUJEC010000172.1 GCA_963169245.1 Actinomycetota bacterium | reverse complement strand
CTGACGGGTCGGAACCTTCCGAAGATGCGGCGCCATTCAGAGCAACAGTTGAGAAATCAGGTACTTCGAAAGCTGCCATCAGCCCTCCAATTCGGGCGTGCCGACCTGGTCGTGCACAAGGGTCAGGATGCTGAGCACATCGGCCCCCACGTATATGAATTCCCCGATGCCTGCTCCTCGGAGTGGGTCCTCCAGATCACCCGGTCTTCCCGCCAGATGTACCGGCCCGAGCCCAGCACCCACCAGAGCCGTCGCAACCTCGATTGCCCGCTCCGCGTAGATCTCATCTGAGGAACAGATACAGAACAGATCTGCGCCCGATGACTTCGCGTCGGAGACAGCTGTCTCGGTGTCCTCGAAACCGGTTGTGGACCCGAGGGTGCTGGTAGTCGAGCTGATGCCGCCTGCGGCGTAGAAGTTGCTGGCGAAGGTCGCCCGGGCGGTGTGGCGGGCAACGGAACCCAGGTTCACCAGAAACACTGTCGGTCGGTTTCCGGTGCATTCCTGATGACGGTCCGAACGATCACGAAGCGTCTCGAAGTCCTGGGACCAGTGGATGCGTGGAAGCGGCTCGATGTGGGTTCCAGCATTGTCGGACCCGATGGATCCAGATGTGGTGTCGACTGACGAATTCGTCTCGGCCCTGCCGGGCGCGGGTTCGTCAAGGTTGGGGAACTCGCTCACGCCCGTTATCGGCGTCCGTCGAGTTGCCACCTTGGCAAATCGACGGACCGCACCATCAGCGATCTGTTCAGCGACCGATCCGTCGAGCAGGACCGCCGGCATGCCACCTTCTGCCTCGATCTGCTGGAAGCGTGACCAGGCCGAGTCGGCCAGTTCATTGGTGAGGGTCTCGATGTACCAGGATCCGCCCATCGGGTCGACAACGCGGGCCAGGTTCGACTCCTCGGCCAACAGAAGATGCGTGTTGCGCGCCATCCTTCTGCCGAGTTCGCCATGCTCACCGAGTCGAAGGTCATAGGGAAGGGTGGTGAGGGAGTCCGCTCCACCAAGGGCCGCCGCAAGCGAGGCAGCGGTGACCCGCAACAGGTTCACCCACGGATCTCGTTCGGTCATCATGGTTTCGGATGTGCGCACGTTGATCCGGGCCGCACCGGAGCGGCCTGTGGCACCACATGCGGTCGCGACCGTGTTCCAGAGTCGACGTGCTGCTCTGAGCTTCGCCACGCCGGTGAAGACGTCCGCGTCGGTGGTCAGCGTGAACTCGATCTGATGGCAGGCATCATTCACACTCAGACCGGCTGCCGCGCAGGCCCGTAGATAGGCGGCCCCAACGGAAAGAGCAATTGCGAGTTCCTGAACCTCGTCCGCGCCAGCGTTCACGAATGGCACCGAACTGACCGTTATCGACCTGACCCCAGGCGTTGCTTCGGCAGTGCGGCGGGCTAGGTCACCAAGTTGGGTGAGGGCTGTCTCGATCCCCTGACCAAGTGATCCTGTCCTTGCGAGCACAGCGATCGGATCGGCTCCGAAACCTCCCAAGAGCGCACCCTGGTCCACTTCGGACCGGGACCAGACACCTGCCAGCGAAGCTGCCATCTGGACGAAGTCGCCGCCTGGCCGCAGGTGCAGCGGTGCGATGTCGACCATCACACCGGACAGAGCCCTATCAAGGGCAGCACCGTCGAGCGCAGCAGCATCGAGAGGAACACCGCCGAGCAGAGCGTCATCCGCAGCGATCACGACTTCAGTGGCTCCACGCTCGAGTGCCTCGAGCACCAGGTCGTTGAGTTCGCTCGGTGTGGAGGCATCGGCGACAGGCACCTCGACGCGTAAGGACCATGTCGGAGCCTCACCCTCAATGGGCATCGAGCCTCGGACGAAGGGGGCCTCACCGGGGGTCCCGAGGCCAACCTCGGAGGTGTTCGCCGGGTTGTAGAGCGGCTCGATCCGAAGTCCACCGGGTGTGGTGGACTCGAGCCTCGATATGTCACCGCCCTTGAGGACCTTGCTCACCAGATCGAGCCAGTCTTGCTCGGACGGCGCATCGAAACCCTCTGCGAGCGGAACCCGACTCGACCGTGAGTCGTCTGCGTTAGTGGGACTCTGACCCAACGGTCCGATACCTCCGATTAGAACGCCACCCGTTACGACGTGCCCAGCCACGTTACCGGAGCGACCCTTGAAGCTCCGAAGTGAGTGGGGCGGGCAGAGCGGGCGAATGGTGCCCGGATAGCCATCCCATCTACGAAGCAAACTGACAGCCAGTGTCCCCAGTTCTCCCTTTCGTGAGCCAGTGCCCCGGTTCCCCCTTTCGTGAGAAGGAGGACACCCTCCTACGATCGTGGGATGTTCTCCACGCAATACGGTCAGATGAGCTCCGCCCATTTCGATCTTCTGATGCTCGCCCTCCGCCTCATTGCAGGCGGAACCATCTTCGTCCACGGCTTCAACAAGATCTTCCGCGGCGGCAAAATCGCCGGCACCGCCCGATGGTTCGACTCGATGGGCATGAAGCCCAATGGCAAGGTCCATGCGTGGATGGCGGCGCTCACCGAAACGGGTTGCGGCGTCCTGATCGCGCTCGGGTTCCTCACACCACTGGCCGCCGCCGGCGTCATCGGAGTGATGGTGGTGGCCGGAATTACCACCCATCCGAAGGCCTTCCTGATCACCAAGGACGGCTTCGAATTCGTCCTGATCCTGGGCACTCTGTTCTTCGCCATCTCGGCGTTCGGTCCCGGCAAGTGGTCGCTGGATCGTGCCTTCGGGTTGAGCGAAGGGCTCGGCGACTACCTGGGCAACGGATGGATCTCCACGGCAGTGCCGCTGGTTCTTGGAATCGGGTCGGGGCTGGGTCTGCTCGCAGCGTGCTACAGACCGCCCGCCAAGACCGACAGCTGAGCAAGACCGACGCCTGAGGGCCTTGCCGCGGGGTTACGCTCGGAATCGGTCCCGATCCTCGGGACAGTGAACGGGGGTTTCGATGGCAAAGCTCGAAGTGGTTCCAGAGGACTGGAGTCGAGCGCTCGCAGTGGTCGCCCATCCCGATGACCTCGAATACGGGGCGGCCTCGGCGATTGCGAAATGGACATCGCAGGGCAAACACATCGTGTACCTGCTCGTGACCGAGGGCGAGGCCGGGATCGAAGGCATGTCTCCCGAGGAGGCCGGTCCACTTCGCCGTCAGGAGCAGATCGCGTCGTCCAAGGTTGTCGGCGTCGAGGCGGTTGAGTTCCTCGGACATCGTGACGGTCTGGTCGAGGCGAACATCGAGTTACGTCGCGACCTGGCCCGCGAGATCCGCCGTTATCAGCCTGACGTGCTCATCTCGATCAACTTCCGGGAGACCTTCGGAATGCCGGGCTGGAACCACGTCGACCACCGCAATCTGGGTGTGGCACTACTCGATTCCGCCCGCGACGCTGCCAACTCGTGGGTGTTCCCAGAACTCACCGACGAGGGACTCGCCCCTTGGTACGGCGTTCGGATGGCAATGTTCGGCAACTCCCCCGAGGCGACGCACTACGTGGACGTAACCGAACACATCGATACCGGAGTCGCGTCTCTGAGAGAACACCATGTCTACCTTCAGGCCTTGTCCGAGGGAACCGCCGGTAAGGACCCTGAGCCGTTCCTGAAGAACGGGGCCAACGCCGTGGGGACACGAGTAGGTGTCGAGTACGCAGTCGCGTTCGAGGTGATCCCCCTCTGATCATCTGACGCCCAGAGCGTGGAGCTGTGCTGATTCCAGCGCGGCGCCCGAACGCGACACCCGCCGCTGATTTCGGTGCGGCGCCAATCGCTTTGCGCCTCAAAAAGGTTCTCCAGTTCGGGAACCGTCATTCCGAATAGAGATGTGGGTCCGCGACTCCTTGGACCCACATCCAGACAATGACGGTCCAACACAACAACGGAGTTCACCTATCCGATGTCCAGCCACATCGCAGTTCCACTCACCGCACTCAGCACAGCGATCGATCGGCTGAGCGAGAACGCCGTCGGGTGGGGCTCGCAACGCACGATCGACGAGGGACTCGACATCGTCAGGGACTACTGCTGGGCAGGATCGTGCGCTCTCTACGACGCCCGTTCCGGCGACATCAGACTCATCGGGCATCGCCCGGCACTGGAGAACCCCTCGCTGGGGCCGATGCCGCCAAGCTGGTTCCCCTGGGGACTGGCGCCCATGAACCCGAGACGTTTCGTCTTTATCGAGGACGCCGGGCTCCTATCGGGAACACCTGACGGAACGGTGAAGCTGGCGGACCTAGGCGTGCAGTCGTGTGTCCACCTTCCGCTCATGGAGCGCGACAGGCCACTTGGATTTCTACAGGTGTTCTGGCACGAGACCCGGCTGGTCTGGGACGACGAAATGGGCCGTGTTCTACGAACGCTGGGTCGCCTGCTCATCGAGTCAGCCGACCGAGGCTGACCGCCAGGTCACTACATCGCTACATCACGAAGGGGCAGCGTGAGCCGTCATGCGCCTGCCGACACGCCGCTCTCGCCAGTCATCATGCGCCAGCAGTCGCGCCACCATTGGTCTATCCGATGGGAGTGGGGCCACCATCGGATATATCATGTGGGGTCAGGTCGGTCAGGTTCGATTCGACGACCTCGTGGCGGTTCAGATAACTGGAGACGAATGCCTGGATGACCGCTGCCGCCGGGAGAGCCAGAATCGCACCAGCGACTCCTACGAGGCTTCCACCAGCGAGGGCGGCACCGAACGCGACTGCCGGGTGCAGGTCCATCGTCTGGCTCGTGATCCTGGGGGCGAGCACGTAGTTCTCAACCTGCTGGTAGACGAGAATCCATCCGATCACCCACAGGGCGTCAAGTGGTGAACTCATCAGTGCCACCAACAGGGGGACCGCCCCACCGAGGTACGTTCCGACAACCGGGATGAACTGGCTGACGAGTCCCATCCAGAGCGCCAGCGCGAGCGGCGATGGTAGCCCGAGTATGGTGAAGAGCACCCACGAACTGACTGCGCTGCACAGCGCCAGAATCACTCTCGAATAGACCCATCCACCGGTCTTCGCTATCGACAGTTCCCAAAGGTCGAGGACCATCTTCTGTCGACGCTCGGGCAGGACGCTGCACAGTTTCCGCCTCATCTGTGGCCCTTCTGCGACCATGTAGAAGCTGAACAGGAAGATCGACAGAACCTGGAACAGGCTTCCGAGCACCGCTCCGGTAACGCTAACAACCCGACCACCCATACTCGTCGCGAGAGTCGTCAGATCATCCTGATAGTCACGAATCGTCTGGTTGAGCTGCTTCGAGGTGATCTCGGTGTCGAAGGTCCGGTTTACCCACTTGGTGATGTCGGTGACATACCCGGGCGCACGTTCGGCCAGATCCGATGTCTGTTCAACCACCAGGTTGACCATGACCCCAGCGAAGACCCCACCGAGGCCGAACACGACAAGGAAGCAGGTCATGGTCGCCACGCCTCGCTTCCAGCCACGTTTTGCGAGGCGGTTCACCACTGGTTCGAGTGCGAATGACACGAACAGCGAGATCACCAACAGCTTGATGAGGCTTTCCAGCTTCTCGGCAGTTCCTTTGATGATCAGGAACATTGCGACAGAGAAGCCGATCGCCATGATCCCCCTCCAGAAGACTCTGGGGAGTTGGTCCTGACCCATCCACGCGTTGATGGTCGCCGCACTCGACTGTGATTCGGGATCGGCGGATTCGACGTCTGCCTGCGCGTCCGCGGATTCGCTCACTGGTTCAGGATGCCATGCTCCCGAATCGACACGGTGGATAGGCCTAAGCCTGAAGGATCCAGGACCTCAGGTGAAGGCCATAAGCCACTGCTGCGGCGTGCTCGGCAACAGAACCCTGTTGGAGCGGCGGTTATCTCCGAGTCGCTGGTGGGGCAGACGCGAGTAGTTGTGACCAGGGAAGAGGATGACGTCGTCGGGGACCTGGGCAAGCGTCTGGGTCAGGCTGTAATAGAGCGCCTCGGGATCACCGCCGGGAAGATCGGTTCGCCCGCAGCCGTCGAGGAAGAGGGTGTCACCGGAGACCAGCCGCCCGTTCACGAGAAAGCACTGACTTCCCGGGGTGTGACCAGGAGTGTGAACGAGTTGAATCGGGATTTCGCCCACCATCACAACGTCACCGGGAGCATGGAGGGCAAGGTCGCTGGAACTGAGACTGGTCGCCTTGAGCACCCACTCCCCCTCATCTGCCTGGACGTGGATCGGCACCGGGGCGATCTCGAGCAGTTCGGCCGCGCCCTGGATCTTGATCCCCATCATCTCGCCCCCGCAGTGATCGGGGTGATAGTGGGTGACGAGAGCGCCAGTCAGCTTCATCCCGTCGGCTTCCGCGATGGCGTTCAACTCGGCCACTCCATACGCGGGGTCGACCACCACACACTCACCCGACTGACGGTCGCCGATCAGGTACGAGAAGTTGGCCATCCCTTCGGCAACAGCGTCACCGACGCCGAAGTCGAGCCCGCTGAGCAGCTGACGGAAGTAGAAACGATCCGCTCCCACGTCCTGATGACCGCCTACCAACTCGTCAGATCCCGGTGTTGATGCTTCGTCGCTCACGACATCAATCGTAGCTGTGGTCGCCAGAGCGCTGACCCCGAAGCGCTGGGGCACGGGGACTGGGTCACAGGGACTGGGTCACAGGGACCACGGCGAAGGGACTGCGACAAGGAGCACGCTGCAGAGGGGATCGCAATTTGAGTGCCATCACCCGGCGATACGATTGGAACATGACTCTGACCGTGCGCGCAGCCGAGTCAATGGCACCAGATCTATCTCTGCTGGTTGACGTCCTGCCAACGGAACGGCTCAACAGCACAGGCCGACCGGTGGGGGAACTCCGAGTTGACCTCTACCGCGTCCCGGATCTTGCCAACGCTGCGCATGTCGCGGGGCTTTGGGTCCAGTCGCTCGGGGTGCTTTACCTGGCTCGGCTCTGGGGCAACCCGGTCGGCTGGGTGGTCGCATTCCTCCTCATGGGACGATCCTTCGTGCGGTTCGCGATCCTGGCGCACGAAGCCGCCCACCGACTGTTGTTCTCCAACCGGAAGTTCAACGACTGGGTCGGCCGATGGCTGGTTGCCTATCCGGGTTTTGTTCCACTTGAGGCCTACAAACGAAGTCACATGGCCCACCACAAAGAGGAGTTCGGCCCGGCGGAGCCCGATCTGATGCTGTATGCCGGTTACCCAATTACGAAGGCGTCCTGGCGGCGCAAACTGACCCGGGACGCGTTCGGCAGTTCCGGTTGGAAGAATCTGAAGCCGCTACTGAAGGCGATGGGTTCGTCTACCTCCCGGCCATTCGCCTGGCGGATACTCGCAATGCAGGTTCCCGTGTTCTTCGGGGTCTGGGTGGTCACCGGTTTCTGGTGGGGATACATCGTGTTCTGGTTGGCTCCCTGGATGACCGTGTGGCGCGTGCTCAACCGGCTCCGTGCTGTGGCTGAGCACGGGGGCCTGGGACCATCTCCGGATCGCCGCCTCACGACTCATCACGTTCGTCAGCATTGGGTGGCCCGGTTCTGGATGGTGCCGTTCAACACTGGTTGGCATCTGGCCCATCACGTCGACATTGGAGTGCCCTTCTCCAAGCTACCGGCGCTTCAACGCGAGTTGGAGGCCGCCGGCTATATCCAACCCGGACTCGAGTGGTCGAGCTACAGCGCGTTATGGCGACACGCTCGTTCTGGAACTCAGGCGTCGTGACCCCCTGAACATGTAGTGGCCCCTTGAATATGTGGACTTCTCGGTAGCGGTAGCGTTCAGTCGTGCCCGAACCATCTGCCCAGGAGCCTCAGCCCACGCCAACTGTTGAGGAGCCCTCCGAGTTTCCGACGGGCATGATGCCCGAGGGTACCGAACCGAAGGGCACAGCTACGGACACAGTGACGGGCACAGTGACGACGGTCGGGTTCCTGGGTCCTGCGGGAACGTTCTCGGAACAGGCGATTCTGCGTGACCCGCAACTGGCCAACAGCTCACACGTTCCCTACGGCCAGACGACCGAGGTCCTCTTCGCCGTTGACGCTGGAGAGGTCGACTTCGGTGTGGTGCCTGTCGAGAACGCAATCGAAGGCAGCGTCAACGCCGTGATCGACACTCTCGCGTTCGATGTGAACGTGCTGATTCAAAGAGAGGTCCTGGAGCCGGTCTCGCTGTCTCTGCTGACGATCCCTGGCACACCGGTCGAGTCGATCGAACGTCTCTATGCGATTCCCATCGCCGCTGCGCAGTGTCGCGAGTGGATTCGGGAGAACCTTCCCAACGTCAAGCATGTCGCTGCAAACTCCAACGCAGAGGCGGCCCAACTCGTTGCCGAGGGTAACGACTCGCGTTCTGCCGCAATCGCCAATGACAGGGCGGGCCATATCTATTCGCTCGAGTCCGCCGCCGCAGGCATCGAGGACCACAAGGGCAATGCCACACGATTCGTGACGCTGGGTCGAGGGCACATTCCAGCCCCGACCGGCCATGACAAGACATCGATCGTCGTGTTCCAGAAGTCCGACGAACCGGGCTCTCTACTTGCGATCCTTCAGGAGTTCGCTGCCCGGGCCATCAACCTGTCGTTGTTGTTGTCACGTCCGACCAAACAGTCTTTCGGTGAGTACTGCTTTGTACTCGACCTCGACGGGCACATCTCTGACCCGGTCGTTGCAGACTGTCTTTTGAATCTTCGGGCCAAGCAGGGGGCTGTGAAGTTCCTGGGTTCCTACCCTGCGGCCAGCGAGAATGGCCACGAGGTTCGCCAACAGGCGACTTCCGCCATGGTCGAGGCCAACAAGTGGATGTCGGAGTTGCAGGGGCTCATCGGCTGAATCACTCAGATCAGGTCGGGGTGATGGCGAGCAACAAGGTCAGGGTAGCTGCGACGGAAATAGTTCCAGATCTGTTGACCGTAGGTGTCTGAGGGAGCTGAAACTGCGCCCCTCACACCATCGAGCAGTTCGTCTCTCCTGGCCATAAAACCGGCCTCACGATGGTGGTCACTCTCAGACACCGCATGCGTGAAGCAGTCAGCGAGGGGGAGCGCATCCAACTCGGTCTCAAGATCCGGCCCATGGAAATAGGCAGATGAGTATCTCTCCTCCGAACAGATGACCCTGTGATTCGTGGCGACGAAGTAGTTGCCAGTCATTGACTGGAGCATTTCGCCAATGTTGACGATGATTGCGTCGCCGTCGGGTGAGACATCGATCCAGTCGCCGGTCTGGTTCTGAACCTGCAGCCCGGAGACACCGTGCTGCCACAACAAAGTGAGAAATCCCGTGTCGTGATGAGCATTCACGCCCGCGCCCTCGGGTGGCGTCGGAGGGTAATGGATGAGTTTCACGAGCGACATGCCCCTATCGCCGAACCGTCGGGTCAGGGCGTCAGAGTCGAGGCCGAGCCCAATACACATTGCCGTGAGGAGTTGGTTCGCGATGTTGCCCATCTCGGACTGGAACCGTTCGACAAGATTTCGAAAACCGGGGACCAGGTCATCTGCGGGCCACTGATTGGGCCCCTCCAGGCGCAGGTAGTCGTGACCTGCCGTATCGGCACGCGGCGAGAGTTCGGTCCAGATGTCCACCTGTTCGCGGTAGTCGACGCTGTTGTCGGTCAACTCAGCTCCCACTCGTTCCCAGCCTCGGAACCATGGCGAGTTGGCCTTGTCGATTGTCGACTTGAGGTCGTCCGGAAGTGCGAAGAAGTCACGCAGGGCCTTGAAGTAGTCGCCCATGAAAAGGGGGTCGATTACGTGGTCGACCAAACGGAGGAAGCCGACCTCGTGGCAGACGGCGGCCAGTCTTTCGGCGAACGCAGACCTGTCGGCTTTGGGACCGCTCCAGTCCGACAGGGCGAAGTCCGGGATGTCGGTGAAGGCCATCGATCGATGTTAACCAGAGGTCGGTTCGACCTTGACCTCGAGCTGGGCTCCAACTGTGGCCAGCGGTGTTGGCTCAGGGTCCGCCGTCGGCAACTGGGATCGCCTCTGCCAGCAGTGCCACTGGCGCGACGCCCGGCTAATGTGTCCGGCGGAAGGATGGCAGAGCGGACGAATGCAACGGTCTTGAAAACCGTCGAGGTGCAAGCCTCCGGGGGTTCGAATCCCCCTCCTTCCGCCGACTGAAACCCCCGCAGTTGCGGGGGTTTCGCGCGTTTTCGGGCAACTCGTGGCCGTTGCGTCGTGAAGTAGTTCGGAACTCTTGCGTAACGTCTGCCCAACATCTCTCAGTCAGAGCGGACGGTTCTGGGGCAAGTGCGTTGGCGCGGCGGGACAACTCGGGGCGGTCCCGCCATGACTGAAAAACAGCGGGATTGTCGCAACTCCAGAATGGTTCTCGATCGAGGCGCTCGACCCCTATCTCGACGTCTCGCCATCAACTCTCTACAAGTGGGTCGAAAAGCGAGAATTCCCCGCGTACATCCGCCTGCCGAACCGTCAGATCCATGGCCATTGTCCAGCCATCACGATCAGGCACGAAGAATGTCTGCGGGTAAGGCCCACCGCCGCGGAGCACACCCTGTTGCACCGACAAGGCAATCCGGCCCGTTCAGATGAGTCGGTGGGGCGTGCAACTCGTGACGAGAAAGACTGCCACGCTGTGATGAGCCCACGCCCGCAGCCTTACCAACTGATCTCCGCCGTCCACCGTCCGTGAAGACCCGCGCAACTTCATCGAAGCCATCGATTGTCTCCCACGCCGAGTTTGTTGAGCTGAGGCCGAAGATCAACGAGGCCGTTCCCCGCACAGCGCATGCTCGAACTCGGAGAATCAGGGCGCTACGAGTTCGAGCGCGATGTCGACAAGGTTTCGGTACGACTACTGGCCACGTTGACGAACTGGGTTGCACTCGATCCGGATCGCGAGGTTGCTCATCTTCTCGTTGGAGTAGATGAGGTCGAGGATCCTGAGAGTGTGACGAACCAGTTCCGACAGGTACTCGATTCGGGGTCGCGACAGAAGCGGACGCCGCGGTGAGCTGAGTTGACGGGATCGGGTCCCGCTACGACCGTGTCGACCTCTGGGCCATGAGCAGCCTGTGTCAGCCATGACCGCCAACGTGCCCGTACGCGGGACCGTCCCACTCGCCGCCGTCGTGGCACCTCGCTGTTGAGTTGCACCGAGATGCCATTAGGACGTTGCAGGGTGACATTGCGGGATGCTCCAACGAGCAATTCACGAGTGTGACATTGGAGGCGCGAGGCGCTGCGCGCAGCCGGACCAGGTTGGAAACACGCGGAAACGGTAGCGTCAGTAGCGTGAAAACGGTAGCGTCAGAGCCGTGGAAATGGTAGCGCCGAAACCTCGCCGAGAGACCGTGAACTTCACGGGCCCTTACCAGCGAAGGATCATCGACGACGAGTTGGACGAGCTGTTCCCGCAGCTGCCGGCCGTTCTGCTCGACGGCCCGAAGGGGGTCGGGAAGACCTCCACGGCGGAACAGCGCTGCGTGACGGTGCGCAGGCTCGACGTTGAGGCGGAGCGTCAGGTGGTTGCTGCCGACCCGTCTGTGATCTCCAGCGACGCCCGGCCGCTGTTGCTCGACGAGTGGCAGCGCGTCCACCCCACGTGGGACGCCGTGCGCAGACTGGTCGACGCTGACCCCAGCGGAGGGCAGTTCATCCTCACCGGATCGGCCCCGACAAAGGAATCGCACTCCGGTGCAGGACGCATCACCTCCATGCGCATGCGACCCCTCACCCTTCCCGAGCGCGGCGTCGCGGAGCCATCGGTCTCCCTCGCGGCGCTGCTGGGCCGCAACGGTGACGTCGGCGGGCGAACGGAGATCGCACTGGCGGACTACGTCGCAGAGATGGTGGCCGGTGGGTTCCCTGGCCTGCGACACCTGGAGGGCCGGGCCCTGACCCGCCAGCTCGACAGTTACATCGAACGGATCGCAAGCCACGACCTGCCCGAGGCCGGGTTCGCGGTCCAACGCCCCGCAACTGTCATGGCCTGGCTTCGCGCCTACGCGGCGGCGACGGGAACCACCGCGTCCTGGGAGAAGATCCGCACCCACGCGACGGTCTCGGCCGACGCACACCCGGCGAAGACCACGACGCAGCCCTACATCGAGCTCCTCACCGCGCTCCGCATCCTCGACCCCGTTCCTGCGTGGATCCCGTCCAACAACCACCTCGGCGCATTGACGCAGGCACCCCGCCATCACCTCGCAGACCCGGCCCTGGCTGCCCGGCTCGTGAAGCGGAGCGCTACGCGCTTGTTGCGTGGAGACGCCCCGGACCCGTTGCAGCCTCGTGACGGCGGCTTCCTCGGCGGGCTCTTCGAGAGCCTCGCCACGCTCTCGGTCAAAGTCTTCGCGCAAGCGTCCGACGCGCGGGTGCACCACCTCCGCACCGAGATGGGCCGTCGCGAGGTCGACCTGATCGTCGAGACGGACGAGGGGGTGCTCGGGGTCGAGGTGAAGCTGGCAGCAGCCGTTGGGGACACCGACGTACGACATCTCATCTGGCTGCGCGACAAGCTCGGCGACGAGTGCATCGACACGTTGGTGCTCCACACCGGCCCCGAGGCCTACCGGCGAACCGATGGCGTCGCGGTCGTACCGCTGGCCCTGCTCGGCCCTTGACGGATCAGGGGCACGTTTCGGGCCGCAATCTCACGTGCGACCTCGACGAATGCCACCTGCAAATCGGTGACAAAGGGATCTCGCGCCATCACGGCGGCGGACAGCGGATGGTTCTGGTGCAAGCACGTTGGTGTAGTGGGACAACCCGGGGCGTCAGCGCACGAAGTGGGTGCGGACGATCATCATGGCAAATAGTCTCAGAACCATGAATCCCGCTACCGAAGCTCAGATGCTGCGCTTCGCCCAGGCGCTCGACACCTTGGCTCGCGGCCATGGGCTGGCGAACCTTCGCGTAGCCGGCGAAGGCCAACTCATCGCCGACATCGCCAAGGAGCGAACGCTTCTCGACATCGCTCGATTCGAGATCGAAGCGCAAGCCATTATACAGGCTCGGGTCTCAGTCATCAGTTCGCGAGCCGAACTCGCTTCACACCTTGACAGCCAGCCGTTGGTTGCGCCGTCCGCAGCGTGAGTGCCACGGCACCTAGCGCCATTGAGCTTGACGCGGCGCTGGCAGCGCTGAACCGTTCGCCGAGCGTGTCGCAGAGGGACGCTCGCTCTTCGACCGCAACGAAGACCGGCAGCTCACGATGGTGTTCCTCTGGACGAACGTAGGCAGCCAGCTCAAGCAGTACTGCAGACGGCTCGACATCCCGGCCGGTACCGACCTCCGCTCCGCTCTCTGAAACCCGCTACACCGCGACTGTCCAGCGACGTACTTCAATATCTCCGTTGTTACAGGGATCTAAGCACTCCAAGCGGCCAGGATGGGGGGCTAGCAAAGGTCATGGAGAGTGGTCGCTCAACGCTCTTTAAAACCGTCGAGGTGCAAGCCTCCGTGGATTCGAATCCTTCGTTATCGATGTCATCACATCAAATCCTTCCCGGCCCACGACACCCAGTCGCGGACCATCAGGATCAGACCCCGTTTACACACACATACATACAGTCCCAGCTGGCGGATCCACTCATGGCCGTCCTCATCCGCGCAGCAATCGCTACCGGCGCCTGCCGAGGCGAACTCGTCCCTCTCCAATGGTGACGACATCGACCTCACCACCACCGCTGAAACCATTCATGTGCGCCGCTCAGTCGTGCAGTTCGCCAGGCAGCCACTCGACACAAAATCCACGAAGACTGGCGCTGACGCGGTAGTACGTATCGGCCCCGGAACCGCTGACGTGCTCCGCCTCTGGTCCCACCAGGTCACTGACCTAATCACCTAACTACACCAACCCGTATCGAGATGGGTGTCCCTCAACTACGACATGCCCGACCAACCGATCAGCCCCTCCAAAGCCATGTACCGGTGGACCCGGATCGCAGACAGAGCAAGGATCCCTAACGTCCGCCTGCATGACCTACGCCACGCGACAGCAACCCACATGCTCACCGGCGGGGTTGATGTCCGAACCAGCGCCGGCAGGTTCCGACACTCGACGTGTACGCCGGCCGCGATATCGACGCAGACCGTCAGGCCGGGCTTCTCATCGACCAGCTACTTGAACAACGCTGACAATCGCCCCCTCTTCCCGTTTAAGCGGGCGGAAACGTCTGGGCGAGCAGTTCGGCGATCTCTTGGCGTCGTTCTGCATCAAACCGGTACGGCCACTTTCCGATAACAGTTCCAACCGCAGCACGGTCTACAGCATCTTTCGGGTTCATAAAATACACACCCCGGGAAGATGACTGGCCCAACCACCCAAGGTCAGCTCCGACGAACGCGAGTGTCGCTTCGACGCAGCCTCCGAGTTCCGAGCCGACAGCCAATTCAACATGGCGGCGTTGGGCAAGAACCCCGTCTACGAGCTCTTCTGCAGGGTCACCGTTGATTTCCAGTGTGCGTTCACCGTTGCGTTTCGATACCCGTATCTTGTGACCTCGATAGTGTTTCGCGTCGATCACAGTGATCCTCCGTGGGCCGACAACGATGTGGTCGATGTTGCCGCCCCGAGCGGGGATAGTCCTGTCATGCAACACGGCAATGGCGCCAGTTGCGACACTGCGGTCCAACTGGCGTCCAACAACCCGTTCCCCATCGGTTCCACGATCCCAACGGTGCATTACCGCAGAAGGTTTCGCGTTCTCGATCAGGTGTTCACCCAGCATCGGGAATGTTGCCAGTAGACGCTCGGCCTGCTTCTTCGCTGCTCCGTCCGCTGTCCGACCTGCTGACCCTCCAGCTGTTCCAAGTCCTGCAGCAACCTCGAGCGCGGTGCAGGGTGGGCAGACCATGACTTTTGAATTCGGAACCCAGAACGCCTCCGCCCCTACGGCTAGTTCCCGGTCGCAAGCCGTGCATTTGCTCGGATACTTGGTCTTTATGAGTTTCGGTATCGAATCTTCCACCTTTGAAGCAGATCCAAGAGCACCTTTAGGGCTCTTCGCTGCGGGACTCTTGGACTCGCCTCCGGCAACGCCGTGTTCGACGCAGTGGACCGTCTTGTCATCTTTGACGTAGATGCCCCATTCATCCTTTTCGATGGTTTTGGCACATACCGTGCACACTCCGGCGTAACGCAGCCGCATCCGTTTCATATTCTTCTCCACTCAATAAGTGTGCCTGAACCATCTACGTGATGCGCAAGAACCCACCGGCGTTGATGGAACCTCCGTTATCCGTAGGTACAGCGAGACGATCAAGTGAACAGCGGGTCGACCAGCTCAGCATGAACTCCGATAGAGCATCGTCGGATTCGCAGCATCTCCTCCAACCATCACGAACCCGTGACGCTCATACAGCCCCATTGCAGGGTTACGCGAGTCGACTGAAAGGCTCAGCCTGCTCACGGATGCCAGCGCAGTGACCAATAAGGCGGTACCGATGCCAGCACCCCGAGACTCCTCAACAACAGCCATACCCAACTCGGGCGTATCGGCATCCACGAACCCGTAGCCCGGGTCGTCAGCGGGGAGGCACCGCATCCACACCGCGCCAATCAGCGTCCCGTCTGACGCCTCGGCGATCCATGCTCGATCTCCAACGCGCGAGCCCATTTCAGCTACGTAGTGAGCCAAGCGGGGACTGTCCACCACGCTTCTGGGCAGCGACGCTTCCCCGGGAGCGACGAAGATCGACTCAAACAACATGTCCCACAGGAACGACTGATCTGTGGCTACCTGACGAAACGGGCGAATCAAGCGACAACCCTGACATGCCGACTGTCTGGAAGTCGAGCCACGCAATGGCGTGACCGGCCTCGAGTGGCTCGTGATCGAAGAGCGGGATTTGTCGTTTCGTCGAGCTGGGTGACGACGGCCCTGGAGGTGCTGGTGGAAGAACGCGAGCCCCGCGGAGTCGAAGTGGACACAGCGATGTACCGCTCGGCAGACCGATCGGCCGCTCTCCTTCTGGAACCTTGCCCAGCAGCCAGTTCACCCAAGGTCTCAACGGGTATCGTTTCTCGTAGCCCGACCAAAGGCCCGGACGAGGGGTGCCGTACCCGGTGTGCGACAAGACGGCCCATCGAGGTTTGCTATGCCGTGGTTGATC